>NZ_CM145758.1:2777500-3085000 GCF_055635455.1 Paracoccus sp. KKT209 | reverse complement strand
AAGACCCCATGCACCTTTACTACAACTTCGCACTGGCATCAGGATTGCGATGTGCAGGATAGGCGGTAGGCTTTGAAGCGGGGACGCTAGTCCTCGTGGAGCCATCCTTGAGATACCGCCCTTCGCACTCTTGATGTCTAACCGCGGCCCGTTATCCGGGTCCGGGACCCTGCGTGGTGGGTAGTTTGACTGGGGCGGTCGCCTCCCAAACAGTAACGGAGGCGCGCGAAGGTTGGCTCAGACCGGTCGGAAATCGGTCGTTGAGTGCAATGGCAGAAGCCAGCCTGACTGCAAGACTGACAAGTCGAGCAGAGACGAAAGTCGGCCATAGTGATCCGGTGGTCCCGAGTGGAAGGGCCATCGCTCAACGGATAAAAGGTACGCTGGGGATAACAGGCTGATGATGCCCAAGAGTCCATATCGACGGCATCGTTTGGCACCTCGATGTCGGCTCATCTCATCCTGGGGCTGGAGCAGGTCCCAAGGGTATGGCTGTTCGCCATTTAAAGAGGTACGTGAGCTGGGTTTAGAACGTCGTGAGACAGTTCGGTCCCTATCTGCCGTGGGTGTTGGAGACTTGAGAGGAGCTGCCCCTAGTACGAGAGGACCGGGGTGGACGTTCCACTGGTGGACCAGTTGTCGTGCCAACGGCAGTGCTGGGTAGCTATGAACGGACAGGATAAACGCTGAAGGCATCTAAGCGTGAAGCCCCCCTCAAAACAAGGTCTCCCTTGAGAGCCGTGGAAGACCACCACGTCGATAGGCCGGAGATGTAAGTGCAGCAATGCATTCAGTTGACCGGTACTAATGGCTCGATAGGCTTGATTTGATCCGGAAGAAGACAGACTGTCTTCCTCCCATGCATCCTTGGACAACAAAAACCCCGAAAGGGGCGACGCTGAGCGTGTCTTTCCCGGTCTGGTGGCCCTAGCGCGAGCAAAACACCCGATCCCATCCCGAACTCGGCCGTTAAGTGCCGCTGCGCCAATGGTACTGCGTCTCAAGACGTGGGAGAGTAGGTCACCGCCAGACCTGGTAAGACACGCAAATATCTCTCTGATAACGATGAAAACCCGCAGGACAAAACTGGCGCGGGGTAGAGCAGCCCGGTAGCTCGTCAGGCTCATAACCTGAAGGTCACAGGTTCAAATCCTACCCCCGCAACCATGAATCTACGCAAATACAAAGACTTGTGCGCCGTCCCTTGGGGCGGCTCTTCTGCATTCGCGTTTTACATCAACGCCACATCAACGTTTGAGAAGGCGGGTGGAAAGTGACCTGCCCCCTTTGGCCCCTCGCTCATAACGAGAGTCTGCGGGTTTGTGCACTGCTCCCCAAGCTTGGACCGCCGGAAGCTGAATTTTTCCGGCATATGATCCGCAAGGGGCAGATTCCCGCCAACGGTGCCACCGCCTTCCAGACCTTCGCGGAGCTCGCAGCATGGCTATGTCTGCCGGACGACTCCGCTCATCCTGCAGGAAAGTTCGCGACAGAACCGAGGAACGCGGCTGGGGCCACGGGGAAGTCGGGTCACTGGCGCGCGTCTAGGCCCGCCGAGCCGCGGAGCTTTCAGGCATCTGACTAACATCGCGAATTTCGTCGGTTGCGACGATGCCGCGTTGTGCCGGGCATGCCATCATCGGGACAAGACACCAAAGGACCGAAAGAGGGTGGGGGATGCCTGAAGCCTATATCATAGCCGCGAAACGGACTGCCGGAGGACGCCGCAAAGGCGCCTTGTCGGGCTGGCATCCGGCGGATCTTTGCGCGCAGCTGGTCGATCATCTGGTAGAGGCAACCGGCACAGACCCAGCTGCCATTGACGACGTGATCGTTGGATGTGTCGGCCAGGCGGGCGAGCAGAGTTTCAACATTGGACGGAATGTCGTGCTTGCGTCGGGGTTGCCGGAAACGGTTCCTGGCACGTCTGTTGACCGCCAGTGTGGCTCGTCCCAGCAGGCTTTGCACTTCGCCGCCCAGGCGGTGATGTCCGGCACGCAGGATATCGTCATCGCCGCGGGTGTCGAAAGCATGACTCGCGTGCCGATGGGTCTGCCCTATACGCTCCCGAAGAAGAACGGGCTGGGATCCTATATTTCGCCCAATATGCAGGCGCGCTATCCGGGGATCGAATTCAGCCAGTTCGACGGGGCAGAGACCATCGCCCGGAAATACGGCTTCTCGCGTGAAAGGCTTGACGCCTTTGCACAGCAAAGCCACGAAAGGGCGGTTTCGGCTGCCGATCGCGGACAGTTCGATGACGAAATCCTGCCCGTCCAAGGCCGGACGCTCGAGGGTGAGACCGGCTCACTGCACGTTCGTGACGAAGGGATGCGGCCGGGCACCACGGCGGAGGCTCTGGCCGGGCTTGACCCCATCGTCGCGGGCGGGCTGCTGACGGCAGGCAATTCCAGCCAGATGTGCGATGGCGCCTCGGCGGTGATGGTTGTCAACGAGGCGGGGTTAAAGGCGCTTGGCGTGCCGCCGCTGGCTCGCATCCATCACATGAGCGTCTATGGTGGCGATCCGGTCGTCATGCTGGAAACCCCCATTGCCGCCACCCGTCGCGCCCTGTCGAGGGCTGGTATGTCACTGGAACACATCGACCTCTTTGAGGTTAACGAGGCCTTTGCGCCGATCCCGCTGGCTTTTATCGAGGCGCTTGGGGCTGATCCGTCCAAGGTCAACGTGCGTGGCGGGGCCATCGCCCTGGGGCACCCGCTGGGAGCGACCGGCACCAAGCTGATGACCACGCTGATCCACGCCCTTCACAAGCGCGGAGCACGTTATGGGCTTCAGACCATGTGCGAAGGCGGCGGGCTAGCCAACGTCACCGTGGTGGAGCGTCTGTGATGGCGTCGGCACATTTGGTTGACGTCGCATCCGAGGGGGCGATCGCCATTCTGACGCTCGCCAACGAAGCGACGCGCAACGCGCTGTCCGTGGCGATGCAAAAAGAGCTTTTGGCGGCGCTGGACCGGGTCGAGGCGGACGCGGACGTGAATGCGGTGATTCTGACCGGCAAGGGAAAGGGCTTTTGCTCCGGGGCCGAATTGGGGGGCATGCGCGCGGAGGGTGACGAGACGCTGGGAGAAACGGTTGCACGGCAGATGGATGAGACGACGCATCCGCTGATCGAACGCCTGCGCAATTTTCCAAAGCCGGTGGTCGCCGCAGTCAATGGTGCGGCGGCAGGCATGGGGGCAAGCCTTGCGCTGGCCTGCGACCTCGTCATGGCCGCCGAGACCGCGTGTTTCGTCTTTCCTTTCGCGCCGAACCTCGGTCTTGTTCCCGACTGCGGTGCGACCTGGCATCTTGTCCGGCGGCTTGGCCCTGCGCGGGCGATGAAACTGGCACTGACTGGCGAGCGTCTTTCTGCCTTGGATGCGCAGGCCATCGGTCTTATCGCCGAAACGGTCTCTTCCGATGCGCTGCAACGCCGCGCAATCGCACTGGCCGCTTCTGTCGGCAGTGGGCCGCCGGGAATGGTAGCTGAACTGCGTGCCGCCTTCGATGCGGCACTGGCACAGGATTTTACGGCGCAGCTTGAATACGAACGTCAGCGGCAGCGCGTCCTGCTGGACAGCCCCGCCTTTGCGGAGGGCACGCAGGCATTCCTTGAAAAGCGCAAACCCGATTTCAGAAAGGGTCGCGCATGACCAATCGTCTGACCGAAATGCTAGGCATCCGCTACCCAATCGTACAGGGCGGGATGCAATGGGTCGGTTATGCCGAGATGGTGGCGGCCGTATCCAATGCCGGAGGGCTCGGGACGCTGACCGCCCTGTCACAGCCGGACCCGGACGGGTTGGCCCGCGAAATTTCCCGAACCCGAGAGATGACGGACAAGCCATTTGCGGTAAACCTGACCGTCCTGCCGTCGATCAACCCGCCGCCCTATGCGGAGTTCGTCGACGTCATCGTGCAAAGCGGTGTGAAGGTGGTGGAAACGGCCGGTCAGTCTCCGCGTGATTTCATCGAGCGCTTCAAGGCCAATGGCATCAGAATTCTGCACAAATGCACCCAGGTGAGGCACGCCCTGTCGGCGCAGAAATCGGGTGTGGACGTGATCTCTATCGACGGGTTCGAGTGCGCGGGTCATCCGGGCGAAAAGGACATTCCCAACCTGCTTCTGGTTCCGCTGGCGGTGCGTGCGCTGGACATTCCGGTCATTGCCTCCGGTGGCATCGGGGACGGTCGCGGACTGGCCGCAGCGCTTGCCATGGGGGCCGCGGGGGTCAACATGGGCACGCGATTTTGCGCGACGCAGGAAGCGCCGATACACGAAAATATAAAGCAGGCTCTGGTCAAGGCGACCGAGCACGACACGCGGTTGATATTTCGCACCCTGAACAATACGGCCCGAGTGCTGGCCAACTCTGTTTCGAACGAGGTCGTGGCGACCGAAAACCGCGAAGGCGGCTGCGTATTCGAGGACATCCGGCATCTTGTTGCCGGAAGCCGTGGCAAGGCTGCTCTGGAGGCCGGTGAGGTTGACGGCGGCATTGTTACCGCTGGGCCTGTTATCGGTCTGATCGACGACATCCCCACCTGTGCCGAATTGCTCGACCGGATGATGGAAGACGCGCGGCGCCATCTGAGTGAGGGTTTGACCGCGCTCGGCTGAGGCGAGATGCGCGTGAAAGGGAAGAAATATGACGGTTTTAGGACGGATGATCGACCGGATCACGCGCGGTCTGGTGCTGCTGGGCGGCATCTGCGTGGCCTTGATGATGATACACGTGACTGCCGATGTCGTATTGCGGGCGGTATTCAACCGGCCCCAGCCCGGCACCATCACCATCGTGGCGAACTATTACATGATCGTTGCGGCCTTCGCACCGCTGGCGCTGCTGGAGCAGCGTGACGAGCATATCTCTGTCGATATCTTCACCGCTGCCATGCCACGGATGCTCCGTCGGCTTGCGGATATTGGCGTGCGCGCCCTGACGGTGGCGGTTCTTTCGCTGCTTGCTGCGCGTACCTGGCAAGAGGCACTTTCCAAGACCGACATCGGCGCCGTCGTCACGCAGGGCACGTCCTCGATACCGGTCTGGCCTGCCTATTACGTGCTGCCGGTTGGTGCCGCCGCCATGGCACTGGTCGCAGCAATCCGGCTTGTCGAGTCTGCGACAAGGCTGGATTTGGGATTGCCCG
This sequence comes from Paracoccus sp. KKT209, assembly GCF_055635455.1. The sequence goes on along the minus strand of NZ_CM145758.1, from coordinate 3,079,843 downwards.
GCGCGTCCGCCAAACTCACCGAGGAACATCCGCAATGAGTGACGTCGTCATAGGTTTCTCTGGCCTGGGTATCCTGCTTTTGCTGCTTGCCCTGCGGACGCCGATCGGTGTCGCACTGATTTCGGTGTCGTTCACTGGCCTATGGGTGCTGATGGGCTGGCGCGTGGCCTGGGGAGCGCTCGGCACGCTGCCTTTCCAGTTTGCTGCCAATTGGGTCTTGTCGTCGATACCGATGTTCCTTCTGCTGGGTTTCATCTGCTATCACACCAAACTGACCGAGGGTCTATTTGCGGCCGCGCGGCTTTTTCTTGGGGGCTTGCCCGGCGGACTGGGTGTGGCGGCCATCGCAGGTTCGGCCGGCTTTGCCGCGGTTTCCGGTTCGTCCATCGCCTGTTCCGCCACGATGGGCCGCATTGCGGTGCCCGAGATGGTGAAAGCACGGTACGACCCCGGATTTGCCACAGGCATCGTGGCAGTCGCAGGCACCATCGGCGCGCTGATCCCGCCTTCCATCATCATGATCCTGTTCGGTATCATCGCGCAGGAAAGCATTTCGGCGCTGTTCCTTGGCGGCATCGCAGCCGGTTTGCTGACGACGCTGGCCTATGCCGTTCTGGTGATCGTCCGGGTCCGTCTGAACCCGGACCTCGCACCACCGGCAGAGGTGCAGGCCACACGCGGCGAAAAGATTGCCGCGATTCGCGACACATGGCCAATCGCAGCCACGATGGTGGGCATCTTCGGCGGGCTCTTCGGTGGTCTTTTCACTCCGACAGAGGCCGGGGCGGTCGGAGCTGCGCTGGCGACACTTGTCAGTGCGGTCAAGGGGACGCTCACCTGGGCACGGTTCCGCGATGCCATCATGGAAACGCTGATGGCAACGGGGATGCTGCTGTTCGTGGCAATCGGTGCAAGCCTGCTGACCCGCTTCCTTGCCCTGTCCGGCGCTTCCGACGCCTTGTCCTCGATGCTGATCGGGACCGAGGTGCCCTTTGCCCTGATGATGTTGGGGCTGGTTGTGGTCTACCTTATCCTGGGCATGTTCCTTGAACCCATCGGGGCCATGTTGCTGACCCTGCCCATCGTGCTGCCGGTGATCGAAGGCTATGGGATGTCCGTCGTGCTGTTCGGCGTGATCCTGACCAAACTGCTTGAAATCGGGATGCTCACCCCGCCAGTGGGGATGAATGTCTTTGTCATCAAAAGCGTGGTGGGCAACCTCGTGCCGATCCAGACGATCTTTCGCAATGTCGTCCTCTTCATTGCCGTCGATCTGGTGATTATCGCGCTGCTGCTGGCTGTCCCGGGCCTCGTGCTGTGGCTGCCTGGTCTCCTGTGATCGTCGTAACCGACGACGCGCCGAACTGACGTCCGATCCAAGCTGGAAATCAGACAGCGAATCTTTGACATAAAAGGGAGGAAATTATGAGGATCACGACTCATATCGCAGCCAGCGCCTTGGCGCTCGCCACAGGCGCCGCAAGCGCCGATACGCTGACCTATGCCACAGGCTTCCCGCCGGGATCGGACGCCGCCTTGGCCGCCGACACCTATGCGGCAGCGATGCAGAAATACTCGGACGGTGCACTGGAGGTGAAGGTCTTTCCGATGTCGCTTCTCAGCTTTGCCGAAACCTCTGCCGGGCTGCGCGACGGAATGGCGGATATCGGATGGGTGGCAACGGCGTATTTCCCGGCGGAATACCCACATATCAACCTGCTTGCGGAACTGTCTCTGCTGACCGCCAAGGATGATGTCGAGGGCCACGAAGGGCTGGCTTATGCCGGGGCGATGGCGGAATATGTCTTTGGCGGTTGTGACGGATGCCGCGCCGAATTCGCCACCCAGAACCAGGTTTTCACCGGCGCATCGTCCTCCACGCCATACGGTCTGCAATGCACGGAACCGGTGACAAGCCTCTCCCAGATGCAAGGCAAGCGTCTGCGGGTTGCAGGGTCGCAATGGTCACGCTGGGCAGAGGCGGTGGGCGCGACCGCGGTCTCCCTGCCTCTGAACGAGGTCTACGAGGGCCTGAGCCAGGGTGTGATCGATTGCGTTATCACCTCTGCGCCCGAGATCACCAATATGGGGCTGGTCGACGTGGTCAAGGCGATCGACATGTCGACGCCCGGTGGCGTCTACGCGGCCAACGGTCCGGTCAACATGAACGCGCAGACCTGGGCTGGCCTTGACGATGCAGGACGCGAGGCGGTGCTTCGCGCCGGTGCGGCCTTTGCGGCGGATGTGTCGTGGCGCTATGAGGAAGGCGCCGAACGCGGCCTGACTGCCGCGCGTGAAAACGGTATCGAGCTGACCCAAGCTGACGAGGACCTGGCACAAGCCACAAGCGACTTCATCGAGGCGGACATGCAGACCATTGCAGCATTCTACGCCAGTACTTATGGGATCGCCAATGCTGAAGAAATCGTCGCCGAATTCCGTCCGATACTCGAAAAGTGGATCGGGCTGACGGCTGACGTGACGTCGGCTGCGGAACTGGAAGAGATCTACTGGACCGAGGTATATTCCGGCGTAGATAAATCCAGCTACGGACTTTAATGTCCCGCATATCGGACCGCCCGGGTGCTTGCGCGCTCGGGCTGTCGACCTGTCCGGAGGAGGGACATGGTTAGTCAGCAAGTGTCACGCGGCGGCGGTCTCGGTCCGAAGCTCGAAGCGCCGAAAGCAGGCAGCGACATTGTCAGGCGTGACGAACGTGTCCGGCATCTATGTGCTGTCGAGGGCGTGCATTTGATCCTGCTGCACGCGCCGTCTGGTTTCGGAAAGACGGTGGTCATGACCCAGATCGCTGCAGAATTTCTTGCCAACGGCGTGGCGACTGCCTGGCTGACGCTCGACGCGGCTGACAATGACGCATCGCGCATGATTGCCGGTGTGCAGGCTGCACTCGACCGGGTCTCGCATGAAACCAGCAACGGCACGGGCGCCGAGAATGACGGTGCCGCCATCGTCGACCTTCTGGACCGTGTTGCGGGTCTGACGGAGCCCTTTGCCCTGTTTCTTGATGATTTCGAGGTCCTGCACGAGGATGCTGTGCTGACGCTGGTATCGCGCCTGATCCAGACGCTTCCGGTGCAGGGCAGGGTGGTGATCGGCAGTCGCAATTTGCCCGATTTGCCGGTGGCCCGGCTTCGGGCATCGGGCGAGATGCTGGAGCTTGATGCGCGGGCGCTGCGCTTTACCCGGGAAGAAGCCAGCACGTTCCTATCCAAGGCGCGCGGGATCGACCTGAACGAGGCCGACGTGACCCTGCTTCATGCCAAGACCGAAGGCTGGCCGGTCGCGTTGCGACTGGCTTCCATCGTGCTTGCCGACAGCAGCGATCCGTCTGGCTTCGTGCAGGACTTTTCCGGCTCTGACAGGCTGGTGTCCGACTACCTTGCCGAGAACATTCTGGCCACGCAGGATACTTTGGTCCGCAGGTTCCTGTTGCGCACCAGCATTCTGCACACGCTGGAGCCCGAGCTGTGCGAAGCGCTTGTCCCGGGGTGCAACGCCGCCGAGCTGCTGGAGCGGTTGGCTTCGGCGAACGTGCTGCTCAACCGTATTGACGGCCCAAGGCCAGTCTACCGTTTCCATGCGCTCTTTGCCGCCTATCTGCGCACGCGCCTGCTGCGCGAGGAGCCGCAAACCTTGCCACATCTGCACGAGGCGGCGATGGAATGGTATCTGGACAATGGGCGTCCGGTTCCGGCCATCGACCACGGCATCAAGGCAGGCGCGACGGATCGCATCCTGAAACTGGTGGCGGAGGTTGGACAGGTTTGCCTGGAGCAGGGGCGGATTCGCCTGCTGACTCGCTGGTTCGACGCCCTGCCGCAGAATCGCGTGGCGCAGGTCCCTGAACTGAGCCTGATGAAGGCCTGGGCCTATTGTTTCACGCGCGGTCCCGGAGAGGCGGCCAACGTGCTTGATGCCTGCGGATTGGAAGACCAGCCCGGCGCGACAGGCGCCGAGGCGTTGTCGATCCGCACGATGATCCGAGCGATGAGCGACGATTTTGTCGGCGCTGCCGAGGTCGGGCGCGTTGCTCTGGGTCAATCGCATACGGCGTCGCGCTACAGTCGCACAGTGCTCGCCAACTGCATGGCCAACGTCTTTTCTGTCCTAGGATCCCCGGACGCGGCGCTGGAGAACCTCGACGAGGCCCGCGCCGAAATGGAAGGTCCGGACGATGCCTTTAATACCATGTATTCCGAATCTGTGCAGGGTCTCATCGACCTTCAGGAGAACCGCTTCCGCGAGGCCAAGGCGCGGTTCCGCTTGGCGGCCACTGCACGGCGGTCGGACGATCGGCGTCGGATCAACGGCAATGCCTGGGCCGGGGTGCCGCTGGCCTGTGCGTTGTATGAAGAGGGCGCACAGGAGGAGGCAGAGCACCTGCTGCAAGTGTTCCTGCCCATCTTACGCGACGTTGCCCTGCCGGACCATTTGATCCTGAGCCATGTCACGCTGTCGCGCATTGCCTTTGGAAACGGACAGGTCGATCACGCGTTCCGATATCTCGCGGAACTGGAGCAGATTGGCCAGCGGCGCAGGCTCGCCCGGGTCATCGCAGGCGCGCGGCTGGAACGATCACGGCTTTACCTGCGGCAGGGAAACCTGAGCGCGGCGCGGCATCAGTTGGACCGGGTCGGGCACGGTGCGTTGTGGGACGACATCCGCGACCTGCGCCTGCCCGCAAACGACCTCGAAACGCTGGAAATCACGCGGGCCCGGGTGTTGTTGGCCGACGGTCGCGCGCGCGAGGCACTGGCCATCCTCGACGACGAACTGGCTGCCGCCGGTCCGCGCCAGAGACGCCGCAGGATGCTGGTGCTTGACCTGCTGAGGGCCGCCGCATTGTTGCGCATGGGCGAAACAGGCCGGGCCCGGGACATGGCCGGAGAGCCTCTGCGCACGGCGGCGCGCGAAGGCTACCGGCGGATAATCCTTGACGAGGGCGAAGCCGTGGCCGCATTGGTGCGCGCTTGGGCGGGCCCTGCTTTGGCCGGTGATCTGCCCCGCCGAGAGCCGGTGTTTGCGGAATGGCTGCAAGCCATCGTCGATGCCATCGGGCCAGGGGTGTCCACCATCGCCGATGGCCGCGCCATCGAGGCACCGCTGGACCCCCTGACGAAAAAGGAGCTGCAGGTCCTCAGGCTTCTGTCGGAAGGCTATTCCAACGCAGCCATGTCCGAGAAACTGTTCGTGTCGGACAGCACGGTGCGCACCCATCTTCGCAACATCAACTCCAAGCTCGACACGTCAAGCCGCACGCAGGCCGTGGCCGCCGCACGGCAGCTTGGCATTATTGGCTGAGAATCGTCGGTAGCGACGATGTCGGCGGACTGCCCGATCCGATAATCTTGCATGCAGGGGCCGGACAAGATGTCAAGCATGGCCCTTGAAGCGAGGAGGATGCGATGTACCTGACACAACCGTTGCACAAGGCACGTCGCGAACGCCCACGTGATCCCTTCACCATCCACGAGGGACACCGCACGGCCAACGCGGAGTTTGTCGACCGGGTGGCCCGTCTTGCCAGCAGCCTGAAACGGTTGGGTGTCGAGGCGGGCGATCGCGTGGGAATGCTGGCCGCCAACTCCGACGCCTTCATCACCTATGTCTTTGCCACGCTTTGGGCCGGGGGCGTGCTGAACCCGGTCAACATCCGGTGGAGCGCGGCGGAAATCGTCTATTCGCTGGATGACAGCGACACCCGCGTTCTGATCGTGGACGATCTTTTCGCGCCGATGGTGCCAGAACTGCGGCGTTTGTGCTCGGCCGAACTGACGATCATCCGGGCGGGTCGTGCGGAGATCGCGGGGGCGCATGATTTTGAAGCGCTCATCACCGGCTCCGAACCTATGCCCGATGCGATGCGCGGCGACGACGATCTGGCCGCGATCCTTTATACCGGCGGCACCACCGGCGCGCCGAAGGGCGTGATGCTGAGCCATGCCAATCTTTATACCGATGCAATCGCCGTGAACGCAGCAGCGGATCACGGCGGTGACGCGCCAGGTCTGCACGTGTCGCCCCTGTTCCATGTCGGCGGGCTGGCGGTCGTGTTCCAGTTCGCACTGCGCCGTGCGCCGCAAATCACCATACCCGCCTTTGATGCGGGACGGGTGCTGAGCCTGATCGAGGCCGAGGGTGTGGGCGACATCTTTCTGGTTCCCGTCATGCTGCGCCGCCTGATCGACCATCCCGACATGGCCACGCGCGACGTGTCCTCCCTGCGGTACATCCGCTATGGCGCAGCCCCCATCGACGTGACGCTGCTGGGTCGTGCCATCCGCGCCTTCCCGGAAGCACGTTTCCTTCAGGTCTATGGCCAGACGGAATGCGCGCCGGTTGTCACGGTCCTTGCCCCGCAGGATCATGTTCCCGATCCTGACGCGCTGCAGATGCGCTCTGCCGGGCGGCCCATCGCCACGGCGGAAATCCGCATCGTCGACCCGGACGGGCTGGAATGTCCGCCGGGCGTGGTTGGCGAAATCGCCGTGCGCGGCCCGACTGTCATGCAGGGCTATTGGAACAAACCCGAAGAGACAGCTGCGGCGTTGAAGAATGGCTGGATGCACACCGGCGACGCAGGGCATTTCGATGAAAGCGGTTACCTGCATGTGGTCGACCGGATCAAGGACATGATCATAACCGGCGGCGAAAACGTCTTTTCCGTCGAGGTTGAAAACGCGCTTGCCAAGCATGACGGCGTTTCTCTGTGTGCCGTGATCGGCGTTCCGGACGACGAATGGGGCGAGCGTGTCCACGCGGTGGTGCTCCGGGTAGATGGTCGGGACGACGTCTGCGCCGAGATGCTGGCCGCTCACTGCCGGACCCTTATCGCCGGGTACAAGGTCCCCCGAACATTCGAATTCGTGACGCAGATGCCGCTCTCGCCTGCGGGCAAGATCCTGAAGAAGGATCTGCGCGCCCTGCATTGGGCGAACTGCGACCGGCAAGTTGGTTAAGGAGAACCCATGAGACCCCGACTGCATTTCGAGCCGGAACACGAGATGTTCCGCGATAGCGTCCGGAAATTCCTCAGCGCCGAGATGACACCCCAGGTGGACCGCTGGCGCGATCAGGGTCATGTCGACCGCGCGGCCTTCAAGCGGATGGGTGAGGAGGGTTATCTCTGCATGTGGGCCGACGAAGCTTACGGCGGCCTTGGTATCACGGACTTGCGGTTCGAACAGGTTCTTCAGGAAGAAACCGTGCGTCTCGTTGATCTGGGTTTTTTCCATAATGCGCATTCCAAGCTGGTCGGCCCTTATCTGGAGCGTCTGGCCACAGACGAACAGAAACGGCGGTTCCTGCCGGGTGCCGTGTCGGGTGACACGATCCTCGGGATCGCCTTGACCGAACCGGACGCCGGAAGCGACCTTGCCGCGATCCGGACCAAAGCGGTGGAACACGAGGACCACTGGCTGCTCGACGGGGCAAAGACCTATATTTCGAACGGCGTGATTGGCGATCTGTTTGTCGTCGCTGCTCGGACGGGTGATCGCCGCGGGCAGATCGGCCTTTTCATCGTGACCTCAGACATGAAGGGGTTCTCGCGCGGGCGGCACCTGAAGAAGATCGGCCTGCACGCGCAGGACACTGCCGAGCTGCGGTTCGACGGCATCAGGGTGCCAAAGGGGAACGTGCTGGCTGATCCGAACAAGGGCTTCGCCTATATGTCGGAATGCCTTGCCGTGGAGCGCCTGATGAGCGCGATCTCCTCGATTGCCCATGCGCAGGCGGCCTTTGAGGTGACGACCGATTACATTCTTGAACGCCGCGCCTTTGGCAAGCCGATTGCAGCATTCCAGAACACCCGTTTCCGCATGGCCGAGATGCGGGCCGAGCTGGATGCGGTGCAGTCCTATGTGGACCGCTGCGTGACGCTGGCCAATGACGGGCAATTGTCGGCGGAAGCTGCAGCCGCTGCAAAGCTTGCCACGTCGGAGACCGAGGGCCGGGTGATCGACCAGTGCGTCCAGTTCCATGGAGGCGCCGGCTACATGGACGAATACCGCATCGCCCGAATGTATGCCGACGCGCGGATCAGCCGCGTCTATGCCGGGGCGTCTGAAATCATGCTTGAGATCGTGGGCCGTGGGCTCGGTCTTGGCGAACGCGACCTGACCTGAGGATCAACGAATGACCGACGCGATTATCTTTGACCACGTGCGCACGCCGCGCGGAAAGGGACGCCCAGACGGGGCATTGCATGGTGTCACCCCGATCCAGCTTGCCGCGCAGACTCTGGCGGAACTGCGGCGGCGCAGCGATTTTGACCCGGCAGACCTTGCCGATACCGGCCTTGGCATCGTCATGCCGGTGGGTGAACAGGGCTGCGACATGACCCGTTTCGCGCTGCTCGAAGCGGGTTACGGAGACGACGCGGGAGGCTATCAGCTGAACCGGTTTTGCACGTCGGGGCTGGATACGGTGAAGATGGCGGGCGCTTTGGTCGCCTCGGGACAGGCCGATGCCGCCGTGGGCGGGGGCGTCGAAAGCATGAGCCGCGTGCCGATCGGATCGGATGGCGGGGCGGCCTATTCAGACCCGGCGGTTCTGGCGAAGTTCCCGTATGTACCGAACGGTATTGCCGCTGACCTGATGGCCAGCCTTGACGGCTTTACGCGTATGGACGTTGACACCTACGCTGCCGAAAGCCAGATCCGTGCCGCGGCGGCGTCGGCCGAGGGACGCTTTGGCAGATCCCTGTTTCCTGTGCGCGGACCGGATGGCGAGATCGCTCTGGCCGAGGACGAGGCGATCCGCCCCGGCACAACACCCGAGAAACTCGGCGACCTGCCGCTTGCCTTCGAAACCTTGGGTGCAATGGGCTACGACGATCTCGTGCGCGACCGCTACCCGACGCTGGAACGTGTCTGCCACGTTCACACCGGCGGCAATTCCAGCGGTATCGTCGACGGTGCCTGCGCTGTGCTCGTCGGGTCGCGAGACTGGGGCCGCGCCAATGGATTGACGCCGCGCGTGCGGATTCGCTCGGCGGTGTCGCTTGCATCTGAACCGCACATCTCGCTTGCGGGCGTGGTCCCTGCCACGGATGCGGCACTGCGGAAGGCCGGGATGCAGATCGGCGACATCGACCTTTTCGAGGTGAACGAGGCCTTCGCGGTCGTTCCCCTTCGCTACGCCCGTCACTACGGCATTGCGCGGGACCGCATCAATGTGAACGGCGGGTCCATCGCGCTTGGCCATCCGCTTGGGGCGACCGGCGCCATCCTGCTGGGAACGCTGATTGACGAGTTGGAATTCCGTGACCTCTCTGTCGGGTTGGTGACGCTCTGCGCCGCCGCCGGACAGTCGACTGCCATGATCGTGGAGCGCATCTGATGACCCTCACCGCTGCTGCAACCGTGCCAGACACCGGCATCCTGACGATCAATCTTTGCGAGCACGATGCGGAGAGCCTCGCGGCGGCCCTGCGCGACGCGCTCACCGCCGCGCCCTCGGGTCTTCTGTTGGACGGTCGCGGAGCAGGAGGGCCTGTTTTCAATGCTCCGCAGGATATCCTGCGCCGCTTCGGGTCGGGTGGCGACCGTAGGGTCGCCCAGGAATATGCCTTGGCACAAGGTGCGATCCTTCGCGAGATGGAGACATCCGGCATTCCCGTAGCATGTCTCTGGTCAGGCCCTGCATTCGGCCCGGGGTGGGAGGTCATGCTTTCGGCACACGCGCGGTTCCTCGACGGCGATGTCGGGGCTTCTGCCCCCCGCGACCTGTCGCTTGGCCTGCTTCCCGCCGCCGGGGCGGTGCAGCGGCTGGCCCGGATCATCGGCGTTCAGCCCGCCTCCTCGCTGCTCATGGGAACGCCTGCCGATGGGAAAACGCTGTCCGACATGGGGTTCTGGGTGCCCTGCGACGCAGGGACGGCAAGGGACCATGCGCTTGCCTGGCTGGCGACCGTCAATGACGTCCGGCAGCCTTGGGACGAACGGCGCTTTCAGATACCCGGTGGCACGGGCGCGACGGCTGACCATGCCGCCAAGTCCTTCGCGCTGCCGGCAATCGCCGCGCGCGGCAAGGGGCATGACTGCGATCCGGCTCCGCTTGCCACGCTGCGCGCGCTGTACGAAGGATCGCAACTGCCGATTGACGGTGCGCTTGCGCGTGAGGCGGAGATCGCCGCGGAACTGCTGACTGGCGGCGTGGCAACCAGCCGCATCCGCACATTTGTCGTCAACAAGGCGCGCGCAGAGGCCGGCGACGCCCGGCCGGACGGACCGCAGCGTGAGAGCAGGCGCCTCGGTGTGCTTGGGGCGGGTATGATGGGGGCCGGCATTGCGCGTGCCGCCGCCGAAAAGGGGATCTCCGTGGTGCTGATCGACCGTGACGAGGACAGCGCGCGTCGGGGCCTGAGCGGCATTGCGAAAGATCTCGACCGGGCGGTTGCGAAGGGGCGTCAGACCGAAGGTCGCGCCCGCGAGATCCTCGACCGCATCACGCCGTCCGCCGATCACGCGGCTTTGGCCGGGGCCGATTTGGTCATCGAGGCTGTCTTTGAACAGACCGACCTGAAACGCGACGTGACCCGTGCCGTGCTGCCGCATCTGCCTGACGATGCCATCGTCGCGTCGAATACGTCCACCATCTCCATAGACGCACTTGCAGAGGCTCTGCCCGATGCCGGGCGCTTTGTCGGGTTGCACTTCTTCTCTCCTGTCGACCGGATGCCGCTGGTCGAGATCATCAAAGGCAGCAGGACCAGCGATGCGACGCTCGCCGCCGCGCTGGATTTCACCATGCAGCTTGGCAAGACACCAATCGTTGTGAACACCGCGCCGGGTTTCTTTACCAGCCGCATTTTCTGCACCTATATCGACGAGGGCATGGCGATGCTTGCCGAAGGCATTTCACCGGCCTTGATCGAAAACGCGGCGCGGATGATCGGCGCGCCGGTCGGGCCGCTTGCCGTGACTGACGAAGTTTCGCTTGATCTGCAGGAAAAGGTCATCGCTCAGTCGCGGGCCGACGGACTGGACGAACGCTTTTTGCGCGGTCATGCCCAGCCGGTCGTGGATCGCATGGTCGCGCTCGGACGGCTGGGGCGCAAGACCGGCGGCGGATTTTACGATTATCCTCAGGACGGCCAGAAACGGCTTTGGCCGGGATTGGCACTGGAATTTCCACAGGCCGCACAACAGCCTGATGTCGAAACGGTGAAGGCCCGTCTCTTGTCGATCCAGGCGCTGGAGGCGGCACGCTGCATGGAAGAAGGCGTGGTAGAGCGCGCCGCCGATGCTGACCTCGGCTCGGTGCTGGGGGTGGGTTTCCCGCCTTGGACCGGCGGCGTCCTCAGTTACATCGACAGCGTTGGAGTCGCAGCCTTCGTCGCCAGATGCGACCGCCTTGCAGACGCTTACGGCAGTCGTTTCCGCCCATCCGACTGGCTGCGCAATCGCGCTGCAGGTGGCGCCCGCTACCACGAAGGAGAGAGCCAATGACATTGATCGCCCGCACGATATTCGAGGAAGAGCACGAACAGTTCCGAGCCAGCGCGAAACGTTGGGTCGCCGATATCCTTGCGCCAAAAGTCGATGGTTGGCGACAGAACGGCCAAGTAGACCGAGAGAGTTTCCTCAGCGCCGGAGAAAACGGGTTTCTGTGTCTCTGGGCCGACGAGGCTTATGGCGGCGCTGGCGTCCGTGATTACCGTTTCGATCAGATCCTGCAGGAAGAAGTGGTCATGGGGGCCGATCCCGGCTTCTATCAGAATCTTCACTCTCAGATCGTTGCCCCCTATATCGACCGCTTCGGGTCGCAGTCGCTGAAGGACAGGCTGATGCCAAGGGCGGTCTCAGGCGAGACGATCCTTGCCATCGCCATGACCGAGCCGGCAGCAGGCAGCGACCTGTCCGGTATGAAAACGAGGGCGCGTCGCGACGGCGACGACTGGGTTCTGTCCGGCGCAAAAACCTATATCTCCAACGGCATCCTTGCCGATGCGGTGGTCGTTGCCGCGCGTACGAACCCCGAGAAGACGCATGCGATCGGTCTGTTCGTGGTCGAGAAGGGCGCGCAAGGGTTCGCACGTGGCCAACGCCTGAAAAAAACCGGTCTCGACGCTCAGGACACGGCTGAGCTGTTCTTTGACGAGGTGCGCATTCCTGCGGAAAACGTCCTGGGGGATCCGGAAAAGGGCTTTGCCTATATGAGCGAACTGCTCGCGACCGAACGGCTGATGGTCGCCATCGGCTCCATGGCCCATGCGCAGGCCGCGTTTGACGAAACGCTGAAGTTCGTCAAGGACAGACGGGCCTTCGGCCAACCAATCGGGGCGTTTCAGGAAACCCGTTTCGCCATGGCGCGGATGCGAACCGAAATCGACATAGCACAGTGCTTTACTGACGATTGCGTGATGCTTGCGAACGACGGGCGTCTGACGCCGGAGGTCGCGGCAGAGGTTAAACAGGTTACCACCGATCTGGAGAACCGGGTTATCGACCGCTGTGTCCAATTGCATGGTGGGGCCGGCTACATGGACGAATACAGGGTGTCGCGCATGTATCGTGACGCGCGGGTGAGCCGCATCTTTGCCGGATCGAACGAAATCATGAAGGAAATCGTCGCGCGAGGTCTTGGTCTCGATGCGCGGAAGCTGGTTTGAGGGAATGGACATGCTGGATGACGTAAAGATGGTTTTTGACGGCGATACCATGCGGCTGTCGCGCGCGCCGGACGGGATCGCAACACTGGTGATCGAAACGCCAGGCTCGATGAACACGCTCAGCGCTGCGGTGCATGCCGATCTGGCGCGTGTGGTGGCGCTGATCGAAGGCGACGCATCAATCATCGGTCTCTTGATGACCAGCGGGCGGGACGACTTTGTCGTGGGCGCCGACATCGGAGAGTTCTCGGAGCTGTTCGCGCTGGAGGAAGCGGACATCGCGGCACGCGCCCGCGCCATGAACGACGGGTTCCGCGCGCTGGAAGATCTGCGCGTGCCCACCGTCGCTGCCATGCCGGGAATGTCACTGGGCGGCGGATTGGAACTGGCGCTTTGCTGCGACGCAAGGGTCCTGGGCGAAAACGGGCGGGTGGGCCTGCCCGAGGTCAGCCTTGGCGTCTTTCCGGGGCTTGGCGGCACCGTCCGCGCGCCACGCGTCGCGGGATGTGCCATGGCGCTGGAGATGATCGTTTCAGGCAAACCCGTCGCCGCGGATCAGGCCTGCAAAGCAGGATTGGTCACGAAGACCGCTCCGCCTGACAGTGTCGTTGCGGTGGCCCAGGACCTATTGCGCCAACTGATCGCCTCCGGCGACTGGCAGGCGATGCGCGCCCGCAAGATCGCCCCAGTCGGTAGGTTCGACCCGGCTGACTTCGAGGCGGCCCGCAACGCCGACGGATCCGGCCCTCATCAGCCGGCGGCGCGGATGGCCATCGACCTGATGGAACGGACGGCCCCGCAGCAGCGGTCCGAGGCACAGGAGGCAGAATGCATGGGCTTTGCCCGCGTCGCCCGGACGCAGGCCGCCGCTTCTCTGACGGGCATGTTCTTTGCTCAGCGTGCCGTTGCCAAGACTGCAGAAGCCCGGGCAGCCGGGGCCGAGGCGCCGCACGTGGTGGGCGTGCTGGGCGCTGGCATCATGGGGGGCGGCATCGCCTATACGCTTGCCCGCAACGGCGTGGACGTCCGGATGCGCGACATTGCGCAGGGTGCAATTGATGCCGCGACGCAGGAGGTTGAACGCCTCGTCAAGGGTGAGATCAAGCGCGGCAAACTGGACGAGAGCAAGGCCGAGACACTGAAAGGGCGCATCGCCGGAAGCACCGCGATTGCGCCTGTCGCCGATGCGGGGCTCGTTATCGAAGCTGTCGTGGAACGGCTTGATATCAAACGAACAGTGATCGAAGAACTCGAGGCAACGGTCGCAAAGGATACGGTCATTGCCTCGAATACCTCCAGCCTGATGATTGACGACATCGCCACCGACATGGCTCGGCCTGAACGCCTGGTCGGGATGCACTTCTTCAACCCGGTGCCGCGTATGCCGCTGGTGGAAATCGTGCGCGGTAGTCAAAGCTCGGACGCTGCGGTGGCCTGCGCCGTGGCCACAGCGCTGAGGATGCGCAAGACGCCGGTGGTGGTCGCGGATTGTCCGGGGTTCCTCGTGAACCGCATTCTCGTGGCTTATATAAACGCGTTTACGCAACTGGTGTCTGAGGGCGTCGATTTCCGCCGGATCGACCGGGTGATGGAAGCCGTGGGCTGGCCAATGGGGCCTGCCTGGTTGCAGGATGTCGTCGGCATGGATACCGGTGCGCATGTCGTCGAGACTGTTTCAGCAGGCTATCCCGACCGAATGCGCCGCAGTTGGCCGGACGCTGTCGTCGAGATGGCGAAGGCGGGGCGTTACGGTCAAAAGTCCGGCAGCGGGTTCTACGGCTGGACAAGGGACGACAGCGGGCGCCTGACGCGACAGGACGATTTCGCGGCCGATGCGCTGATTGCTTCGATCCGGATGGGCGACACCCGCGACATCACCGATGCCGAGATCGAAGAACGCATGATGCTGGCGCTGGTCATGGAGGCCGTGCGCGCGCTCGAAGACGGTGTGGTCAGCACCCCTGCAGAACTCGACATGGCGCTGGTGATGGGCATCGGCCTACCGTTACACTTGGGGGGTGCCTTGGCCTGGGCGGATTGGATCGGCCTCGCCCGCGTTGTGGAAATGACCGAGCGATACGCCGATGCCGGCCCAGCCTTCTACGCGACCGAAGATCTTCGGCAGCGGGCCAGGAATGGCCGACCCTACAGATGAGATACGGTCGTTAGCGAGCTTTGTATAAGAAGGCGCTAATGCGGGCATGAATAGCCACAACCTAACCGCGGATAGACGCTCGGCAAGTCGGCAACGGACCTTGTTGAGTGACGTCCTATAAATCTGGCCCACTTCGAACGGTTGCCGTCTTTGTCGGCCGAGGGCGGTTATGCGTCGACCTAGTCCAGAAGCAGGGGGGCCGTCGCAAACCTTCCTGCAGGATGAGCGCAGCCGTCCGGCAGACATAGCTATGCTGCGAGCTCCGCGAAGGTCTGGAAGGCGGTGGCGCCATTGGCGGGGATCTGCCCCTTGCGGATCATATGCGGGGCTTCGACCCCTGCGATGGTGGCTGCGGCCGAATGGAACGCCTTGAAGCCCATCATCGGGGCGGCGATCCGCTTGATAAAGCGATGGACCTGTTCAAGAATATTGTTCAAATATTTGACCTGCCACACCTCGAAGGTGCGCCCGTTGCCGGTGAAGTTCAGGATCACGTTCACTGCCGGCAGGCCGGCCAGGTTGGCACCGCTCTTGTCGATCACGATCCGGTCCGGCACGCCATTGGCGGTGATCTCTCGCTTGAAGAAGCGCTGGGCAACCGACAGGTCTCGGCGTTCGGAAAGCATAAGATCAAGGGTTTGGCCGTCGCGGTCCACGGCCGGTAAAGATATGTCCAGCGGCCTTTGACCTTGATGTAGGTCTCGTCCATCCGCCAGGATGTAGCGGTCGGCCGCTTCCTCGCTTGCGCTTGGGCCGCGAGCAGCGGCCGGTATGTCACAACCCAGCGGTTCAGCGTGGCATGATCGACCATCACCCCGCGCTCAGCCATGATCTCCTCCAGGTCGCGGCAGGAGACGGCGTAGCGGAGGTAGAAGAAAACCGCATGCAGGATCACGGACGTCGGACAATGTACGCCCTTGAGCTCGATCACGCCAAGCGCCCTCGCCAACTCACTGATAGCGCCGACATATCAGAGCCAACTAAGGAACCCGGAATTTTGCGACACTACCGGATCAGGGCATAGGCTCCGATCAGGATGAAATAGAAACCGAAGATGCGCGGCGTTTAGCCATGCGCCCAGATCGTCGGCTGACCGAAGACATAGCGTGCGACGGCCTCGTAGCACAGCACCGCGATGCTGGCCCAGATCACGAACCTGACGGCTTGGCCAATGGCGGTGTCATCCGGTCGATGAGGCGGGTCAGACAACAGATCAGCTCTGCACCCCCGTGCCTGTGGCATTCACGATATCCAGCCCGCGCTGTGCAAAGCGTTCGGCCAGCGGCGCCAGATCGGCGGCTTCATCGGATGCCGCATTGCCGCTGCGGGCGCGGTCGGCGATGCCCACGAAGATCGCGGCAAAACGGAACATGGCGAAGGCCAGATGAAAATCGGTCAGCGGCATGTCGGTGATCGCGTGGCGCTGATATTCGGCGGCAAATTCGTCCAGCGTCGGTATCCCGGCATTGGCCCAATCGGTGCCCAGAATGCCGCCATATTCATCGGGTGCGCTGTTCCACGGCATCGCGCAGAACCCCAGATCGGCCATGGGGTGGCCCAAGGTCGACAATTCCCAATCCAGAATGCCAATCACGCGCGGCTCGGTCGGGTGGAACATCATATTGCCGATGCGGAAATCGCCATGGCTGATCGCCACCGCACCGTCATCTACAGGCGCGTTCGCGACGATCCAGTCGGTCAATTCTTCCAGCGCGGGGATGCGCGGCCCGGTCGATTCCCGGCATTGGCGCGACCAGCGTGCGATCTGCCGGTCGAAATAATTGCCGGGCTTGCCGTAATCGGACAGGCCGATCTGGTCAGGCCGGACGGCGTGCAGCCGCGCCAGCGTGCGGGCGGTGTCCAGATACATCTCGCGCCGGTCAGCGGGGCTGACACCCTCCAGCGCGCAATCCGAAAAGACGCGGCCATCCAGCCAGTCCATCAGATAGAAGGGGCGGCCCAGAATTGTTTCGTCTTCTTCCAGCCAGTGGACGGTCGGCACCGGCACGCCGGTCGGGCCAAGCGCCTTCATCACGCGGTATTCGCGTTCGATGGCGTGGGCGCCCGGCAGCAAAGGCCCAGGCGGCTTGATGCGCAGCACAAAGCGGTCGCCTCCGAAGATCACCTGATAGGTCGGGTTCGATTGTCCGCCCGAGATTTGCGAAACTGTCAGCCCGGACTTGCCCGGCAGCTTTTCAGTCAGCCAGCCGTCCAACGCGGCAAGATCAAGATCATTGCTCATCAACCATCTCCTTCGCCTTCTGGCGCAATGCGAATTTCTGAACCTTGCCGGTCGCGGTCTTGGGCAGCGGTCCAAGGATGAATTTTTTCGGGCGTTTGAAGCCGGCAAGATTCTGGCGGCAGAATTGATTCAGCGCCTGAAGGTCGGGCGACGATCCTGATCGCATCTCGATAAAGGCCCATGCGGTTTCGCCCCATTTGGGATCGGGCGCGGCGACCACGGCAGCGATCAGCACATCCGGGTGCTGATGAAGGACGGCTTCGACCTCCAGGCTGGAGAAATTCTCGCCGCCCGAAATGATGATGTCATTGGCGCGGTCCTGGATCTGGATCTCGCCATCCGGAAGCAGCACGGCCAGATCGCCGGTGCGGAAAAGGCCGCTGCCAAGGGCCGTCGCCGTTGCCTCGGGGTCGCGGTAATAGCCGGCCATCAGCGTATTGCCGCAGAGCGCGATCTCGCCCACCGTCTGGCCATCGGCGGGGACGCTTTTCCCGGCCTCGTCCAGCACCATCGCACCGCCGGTCGTGACATGGCGCAAGCCTTGCCGCGCCAGCCGGGCCGCCCGCTGCTGCAAGGTGGCATCCGGGGCGAAGACCGGCGCATTCAGCGTGACCGGGCCATAGCTTTCGGTCAGCCCGTAAAGATGCACGATCTGAAACCCAAGCTCTTCCATCCGCGCGATCAGGGTGGGCGTGGGGGCCGCGCCGCCAGTGCCGACCTTGACCCGCTGTGGCGATGGGTCGGACATCTGCTCGATCAGCATGTACAGAACGACCGGCGCGCAACACATATGGGTGATCCCGCGATCCGCGATCAGGCCGATCATCTGGGCCGCGTCGATCCTGTCCAGACAGATATGGGTGCCACCCGCCGCCGTGATCGCCCAGGTATGGGTCCAGCCGCTGCAGTGAAACATCGGCAGCGTCCACAGATAGCGGGTTTGCGGATCGAAACCCAGGCCCGCGACATTGCCCAAGGCGTTCAGATAGGCGCCCCGGTGGGTATAGACGACGCCTTTCGGCCTGCCCGTCGTGCCAGAGGTATAGTTCAGCGCAATGGCATCTGTTTCCGCCGCTGGTCCGGCGGCGAGCGCGGCCTCGGGCAAATCCGCTGCGAAAAAGTCCAGACCATCGCCAGCACCGGACGCGCTGCAGAGCTGAAAGACGGGAACGGGGGGATCGCCCACAGTGGCCAGCGTGTCGGCATCGCCGATCAGAAGGCGGCTTTGCGCGTGGCCGAGGATATAGCCGATCTCCTCGGCCTCAAGCCGGGTGTTGACAGTATTCAGAACCGCACCGATCCCCGGCACCGCATAATGGGCGGCCAGCAGTTCAGGCCGGTTGGGCAGGATCAGCGACACGACATCGCCCGGACCGATGCCGTGCGCCTGCAGCCAATGGGCCATGCGGCGCACCAGCGCACCGAATTCGGCATAGCTCAGTTCCAGATCGCGCCAGATAACAGCGGTCTGGTCGGCATAGGCTTGTTCGGCGCGACGCAGAAAAGCAAGCGGTGTCAGCGCTTCGTAATTGGTGGCGCAGGGCGCCAGATACGGCTCGTCGAACATCGGTCCCTCCCCCGGTGACGATTGTTCTGTGGCGGCGGGCCTCAGTCCCGGCCGACCGGCCATCTCCAGAAACTGTCTGGCGCATCGGACAGTTGGCGGTTCAGCACCATTTGGTGAACCTCGTCCGCGCCATCGACCAGCCGGGCCTGCCGGGCATAACGATAGATCCATTCCAGCACGGTATCGGTGGAATAGCCGCGCGCGCCGTTGATCTGGATCGCGATATCGGCGGCCTTGTGCAGAAGGTTGGCGACGTGGATTTTCGCCATCGAGACCTCTTTGCGGGCGAAATCGCCCTGATCCATCGTCCAGGCGGCCTTCATGACCAGCAGGCGCCCGATCTCGATCCCCATGGCCAGATCGCCCATCTTGATCTGGGTGCTTTCACGGTCGGCCAGACGGATGCCGAAACCCATGCGATTGTCTGCATAGTCGCGCGCGATCTCGGTGCAGCGCTTGGCCAGACCCAGCCAGCGCATACAATGGGTCAGCCGCGCCGGGCCGAGCCGCATCTGCGTCAGCTTAAGCCCCTGTCCTTCGCCCAACAGAACGCGGTCGGCGGGCAGTTCCATGCCGTCATAGACGATCTCGCAGTGGCCGCCATGTTCCTCGGGGCCCATGATCGGGATCCGGCGTTCGATGCGCCAGCCGGGTTCGTCCCGGTGATGCAGGAAGGCGGTCAGCCCCCGGCGCGGATCGTCGGAGGTCCGGGCCATGAGGATGAAATGGCTGGCATCCTCGGCCCCGGTGATGAACCACTTCCGCCCGGTCAGCACATAGGTATCGCCGTGTCTTTCAGCCTTGGTCTGCATCATGCCGGGGTCCGATCCGCCGCCCGGCGCAGGTTCGGTCATGGCAAAGGCGGAACTGACCTCGCCCGAGACAATCGGCGCCAGCCAGCGTTCCTTCTGCGCCTCGGTCGCGGCCTTTTCCAGCACCATCATATTGCCATCATCCGGCGCCGCCGAATTGAACACCACCGGCCCGAAGATCGAGCGGTTCATTTCCTCGTAACAAACGGCCATGCCGACCTTGCCCAGCCCCTGCCCGCCGGTCTCTTTGGCCAGTTGCAGGCACCACAAGCCCTGATCGCGGGCCTGCTGGCGCAGATCGGTCAGCGCCGCGCGACCGATATTGCCGTGCTCGTCCCACAGGCTGCGATCTGCCTCGACAGGCAGGATCTGATCGTCCACGAAGCGCGCAATGCGGGCACGGTAATCCTCGATTTCGGGGGAAATGGTGAAATCCATGAAGGCCTCTTACAGCGATGAGACAAGATGGCCGCCATCGACGGCGATATCCGCGCCGGTGATGAAGCGACCCATATCCGAAAGAAGCAGCATAAGCGCGCCATCCAGATCCTGCGGCTGGCCAAGGCGGCGCTGCGGGATGCGCCGGATCAGCGCCTGCCCCTGATCGGTGGCGAAGAAATCGCGGTTGATCTCGGTTTCGACATAGCCCGGGCTCAGCGCATTGACGCGAATGCCGTGCCGTGCCCATTCCAGCGCCAGCGCGCGGGTCAGTTGCAGCACCGCGCCCTTGGAGGCCGCATAGGCGGCGACATGGCCCGAGACGCGGGACCCAAGGATCGAGGCGATATTGACGATGGAGCCACCCTGTCCGGCATCGCGCATCGCCGCCGCTGTCGCACGTGCGACGTGGAACACCCCTTTGACATTGGTGTCGATCACCTGATCCAGAGTGTCAGCATCCAGATCCAACGCCGCACAGCTATGCGACACGCCTGCATTGTTCACGACCAGATCAAAGACTTGCCCCTGCAGCGCCTGCTCGGAAGCCTGTGCCGAACTGACATCAAGTTCCAGCGGGGTCGCCTGATAACCCTGATCCCGCAGCCCGTCGCACAGCGCCTGAACCCGGTCGGTCCGCCGCGCCGCTGCAAAGACATGCGCCCCCTGCGACGCCAGAAGCTGTGCGAAATGAACGCCAAGCCCGGACGAGGCCCCCGTGACCAGAACTTTGCGCCCCCGGATGCCAGGCCATGAATTCGGTCCATGCTCAGTTTGGGTCACAGCGTCAATCCTCCTATCGAGCGCTCGTTCAATCTTATGAATGAGGCTGTACCAACTTGTCAAGCGAGCGTTCGTTCTATAAATTGCTGAGGTTGGCTCTGAACACGATATCAGAGAGTCGATACCGGATTGACCATCGCGAAGTTCGCTGAACAGAGAGACAGTAAAAATGTTCGAATTAAAGGGACATACGGGCGAAGATCTGTGCCGGTCAATGCTGGAACGACATGCCGATGTGATTTCGGTCCAGAAGCCCAACGTTGCGTTAAAGAAGCTGAAGATCATCATCTCGGCGGCGCTGAAACTGTCGAACAGCAAGGGCTTTCAAGCAATGTCCCTGCGCGATTTGTCGAAAGAATCGGGCGTTTCGATGGGCGGCCTTTATGCTTATTTCGACAGCAAGACGACGCTACTGAACATGATCCTGACTGAAGTGACCGGCGCGGTAGAGAGCGTTCTGGGCAACCCGCCGCCCGAGGTGGTCAGCGACCCGGTCGAACATCTGAAATGGCTGATCGAGGCACATATCCGACTGACCGAAGAGATGCAGCCTTGGTTCAGCTTTGCCTTCATGGAGGCTAAGAACTTTCCCGCCAGAGAACGTGGCAGGGCCGTGGATAGCGAGGAACTGACCGAATCGCTGTTCGCCGAAGTCACGGCACGCGCCATTGCCGATGGTCGCTTTCGCGCCGGGGTGACCCCTCTGCTGCCGACGATGATCAAGCCGCTTCTTCAGGATTGGTATGTAAAGCGCGCCAAATACCGCCGCCGCAAGGTCTCGGTCGAAGATTACATTGCGGCGGTTCAGGAAATGGTCCTGACCACCTGTTTACCTATCGACCAACTTTTCGAACCGGCCGCCCGATGAAGTCCCAAACCCATTCGTAAAATCAAGGAGACGTTCCCTGCCTGAACAGTTGGACGTAAGATGACATGCGTTGCCATTACCCAGCCAGGGGCGCCGACGGTCCTCTTGCCGGAACAGCGCGACATCCCCTGGCCCGGCCCCGGTGAAGTGGTGATCCGCGTCGCGGCGGCTGGCGTGAACTCCCCTGGTGTGCTGCATCGGCAAGGTCGCTATGCCGTGCTGCCTGACGCAAGCGATCTGCCGGGACTTGAGGTCGCAGGAACCGTTGCGGCAGTTGGCAGCGAGGTCAGCGATCTGAAAATCGGCGACGCCGTCTGCGCCCTGATGGTAGCGCGCCGGCATGGACCGCAGGTCGGTTGCCGAGTTCGCCCCGGTCAGGACCAGAATGCCGCCGGGGAGTTCCTTGGACAGCATCGAATTCCTGGCATCGCGCGCACAGGCCGGGCTGACGCGTTGCCGCAGGGCCGGGCTGTCGGCGATCAACGGATCGAGCCGCCCGCGCGAGGCGCGTTTCGCCATCGCGACCGTCGGCAGCACCGCGAACATCAGGCCCGGCGCGTGATGAATGACAAAGCCGATCCAGTTATTCCCGGCCTCGGTGGCGCCGACCTGCGCGGCCTTCATGAAGGAAATCCGCTGCGCCGGATGACCGGGCGAGAGCTCATCCATGATCTCGCGCAGGTACGGCGACCTCGCGGTGCGGAAACGCCCGGGTTCGGCGGCGGTCCGCGAGCTGAGCCAGCGATGCTTGTCGGCCCATTCGCAACGGTCAGATCCGGATCGGGCCGGATCCCGCGCGACCAAGCGCGCAGGATATCTTCGGCGTCGTCGAAGCTCAGATCGGGTGCGTAATCGTCAGTCGCCTCATCATGGGTCAAGCGCGACCTTGAGATCGGCGAGGGCGGCAAGCTGGTCTCGGACATGGGTCTCCAGCACCCTCTGCAGCACCCCGGTGCTGATCGTGACGGGTTCGCCGCTTGCTATCTCTGTCTCGGCCGAGAGTTCCGCCGCCATGATCGCGGCAACGCGGTAGGGTCATGTCACCCAGGCGTCGCGTTCCTGCCGGGCGAGGCGAAAGACCAACGTCTCGGCCCGGGCCCGGTTGACCAGCACGCCCTTCTTCTTCTGGATGGCGATCTGGCGCTCCTGCGCCTGATAGACCGTCAGCGCCGTCCGGGCTTTCAGATAGGAGGAGCAGTCGCCCGGCCCGGAGATCGACGGGACGGCAAGATTGTCGGTGGGGCGGGTCGGCCTTTCCGGTGTTGGCACCGGCCGCGCGATGCCACCCTCGGACCGGTTCTGCTGATCGGGATCGGTGGTTGCCGCGCGCCGGGCGTCCGACGCCGCCGCGCCGATGGAACCGTCGGCGAACAAGACCAGCCTGCCGCTCTTGCGCGCCTTCTGGATCGCCCCGCGCGACAGACCCGCATGGGCCGTATAGGCGCGTTCGCTCATGCCCTGCACAGGAACCTCCGGAAATGATGGTGATCGCAATCAGAAGGCAATGTTATTGCTCCGAATTCTCTACACTTCAGGGCGCGCTAGAGCGATGCTGCATCAACAACACGATGCACCCGGAGACCAAGATGACCCGCCAGACCGCCCGCAACAATGACGCCGCCCTCGCCGCCTTCGTCGCGAAGAAAGCCGAAATCGACGCCATGCTGGTCCGGCTGCAGGTGCTCAGCGATGACCATTTTGGCCCTGACCCCGAGCGGGTGAACTGGGCCGATGTCGGCAGCCTTGAGCATCAGGCAAGCCTTCTGAAGCAGATCAGCGATTTTGCCCTCGGGGAGAGCGAACACAGGGCCTGACCAACTCGCAACTGACGCCCGCCATGCCCCGCGTGATGCAGGGGTGAGCCCGGACCGTGGCCCCGTGGGGCCGCGTAAGCCGGGCGAACGCTCCGTAGAAGCCGACCGCGACCTGCGGCGGCGATGCACGGAGACAGCCATGACCATACTCACCGATACCCAGACCCTGATCCTGACCCGCGCCAGCGCCCAACTAGGCAACCTTGCCTTGCCGCTGCCCGAAGGGCTGCATGGCGCGGCGGCGAAGATGGCCATCGGCCGGATGATCAAGCTCGGCTGGATCGAAGAGGTCGAGGCCAATATCCGGCGTAACGAGACTCTCTGGCGCGAGACCGGCGATGGCCACGGCACCACGTTGATCGCCACTGAAGTCGGGCTGGATGCGATTGGCATCGGTCCGGTGGTGGTGAATACCATGGCTGGTCTACGTGACGCCCAGCCCGAGGCCATCGCCGCTGCCCAGCGCCCCGGGACCAAGCAGGCGCAACTGATCGCCATGCTGCTGCCGCCGGAGGGCGCGACCATCGCGGAGATCGCCGAGGCGACCTCGTGGCAGCACCACTCGATACGCGGGGCCATCTCCGGCTCGCTGAAGAAGAAGCTGGGGCTGGCGGTGATATCTGAAAAGGTTGCCGAGAGGGGAAGGGTCTATCGTCTTTCCGGGATTGATGGCTCGGTGATCAGCTAAGATCAGCCCGTCAGATGGCGACTATGCGGACAAGGACGAAGCCGCTCCGCGGCATTGGCGCTCCTGGCTGATGACGCGTGCCGCCGATAGCGATGCGCATTTTGCGATCTGCCTGACCTGACCGACGATTGGGGTCTTCTCAATCATCAGACAGGAGGCTCCCATGACAGAGGAGAGAGTGTCCCCGCTTCGCAAGCGAATGATCGAAGACATGCGCATTCGCGGCATGGGTGACAAAGCGCAGAGCTCCCATATCAGGGCGATCAAGGATTTCGCGGCCTTCCTTGCGCGATCACCCGACACGGCCACGCCCGAAGACCTTCGCGCCTACCAGCTCCACATGACCGAAGTCGGCATCACGCCGCCGACCTTCAATGCCCGCATTATGGCGTTGCGATTTCTTTTCGGCACCACGTGCAAGCGGGAAGACATGCACCAGCACATGCAGTTCCGGCGACAGCCGCGAAGACTGCCTGTCGTGTTGAGCGTTCAGGATGTGTCTGCGGTGTTGGCTGCAGCGCCCGGGCCAGGTCTCAAGTATCGCGCCGCCCTCAGCATCAGCTACGGCGCAGGACTTCGGGCGGCCGAGGTATGCAATCTCAAGATCGGCGACATCGACAGCGATCGCATGTTGATCCATGTCGAGCAGGGGAAGGGTCGGAAGGACCGCAAGGTCATGCTGTCGCCCGGGCTTCTGGAGCTGTTGCGTGCCTATTGGCGTGAGGCCCGCCCTGCGGGCTGGCTTTTCCCCGGCAAGCCTCGGATAAGTCCGATCTCGCCGCGTCAGCTGAGCCGGGCTTTTTTGACCGCCAAGCAGCTGGCGGGCATTACCGGATCGTCCAC
The DNA here is from genome assembly GCF_055635455.1 of Paracoccus sp. KKT209. Next base: position 3,054,996 of record NZ_CM145758.1, on the reverse strand, counting down.
CCTGCATACGCTCCGGCACAGCTTCGCCACTCACCTGCTGGAAGCCAACACCGACGTGCGGGTGATCCAGGTGCTCCTGGGCCATGCCCGGGTGACCACGACCCAGCAATACGCCCATGTAGCGACACGCATGATCCGTGACACGGTTAGCCCCTTTGAGGCGCTGGCTCGGCTCGAGGAGCAAGTCGCGATACCAGCATCGAGGCCAGGGTAGCACACGTCCGGCGTGGCCCGGCCGACGCTGGAACTTGCTGACATCTTCCGTGCTCATGGACCTGCGTGGCGGCAGGCCAACGCGGGACATGTCAGTTTGTCCCAGCTCAAGGTGATGTCCGCCATCGAGGCCTGCCGAACCGAGGTGCTCGGTGGGCACGTGGCTGGCTGCACCAAATGCGGCCACCACCACATCAGCTACAATTCCTGCAAGAACCGGCACTGCCCGAAGTGCCAGGGACCGGCGGCGCGCGACTGGATGGAGGCGCGGGCGGCAGACCTGCTGCCAGTGGAATATTTCCATGTCGTCTTCACCCTGCCTGCCGAGATTGCGCCCGTCGCATACTGGAACAAAAAGGCGGTCTATGGCCTGCTGTTCAAAGCCTCGGCACAAACGGTGACGACCATCGCCGCCGATCCCAAGCGCATGGGCGCGCGGGTGGGCATGACCAGCGTGCTGCACACCTGGGGTTCGGCACTGACGCACCACCCCCACATCCACATGATCGTGCCGGGCGGCGGCCTGTCGCCCGACGGCACGAAGTGGATCGGCTGCAAGCCCGGGTTCTTTCTGCATGTGCGCGTGCTGTCGCGACTGTTCCGGCGCCTGTTTCTGCAAGGGCTGATGGAACTGCACCGGGAGGGTCAGCTGACCTTCTTCGGCAAACTCGCAGGGTTGGCTGACGCTGGTGCTTTCGCCGCCTGGCTTGGACCGTTGCGCAAAATTGAATGGGTGGTCTATGCCAAGCCACCCTTCGGCGGCCCTGAAGCTGTGCTGGCCTACCTGAGCCGTTATACCCACCGTGTGGCGATCTCGAACAATCGCCTGGTCAGCGCCGACGCGCAAACAGTCGCCTTCCGATGGAAGGACTACCGCATCAAATCCGGAGAGCGCCGATCAGTCATGCGGCTGGCCATGCCCGAGTTCATTCGCCGCTTCCTGATCCATGTCCTGCCTGACGGGTTCCACCGCATCCGGCATTACGGCCTGCTGGCCAGCTCGACCCGCAAGGCCAACATCACCAGAGTCCGTGCCTTGCTATGCGTCCAGAGCCCCGAACAACCCGCCGCACCAGGACTGGAGGCCAAGGTCACCCCACTCACCCTGCGCGAGCCATGCCCGTGCTGCGGCGGCCCCATGCGCATCATCGAGATCTTCCAGCGCGGGCAAAAACCAAGGTCGCGCGCACCACCCATGGAGGGGGCCATATGACACGCCGCCTGTCATCCATCAAGAAACACCACCGGCTGCCTCCAGCTGTCCCGGCCCTAACCAAGTGCGCCTATCCCTCCCCGGCACAACAAGAGGCGGCAACAGACCCAGTATCCGCGGCGCTGTCACCATCATCCAGCAAGCTGGCGGCCACCCCAGGTACCAGGCACCCCTTCAGCCGCACCCCTGATGTTGCCGTCGCTCCAACCGGGCGCGCTCTTTCCCCATAGCGTGATCCAAGACCCCCGCGGCTTCCTCCTTGTCAGGTTTTCCAACGCGGGCCACCGCCGCAGCCCCCACCGCCAAACTCACGCCAAAGCCCGCATCGAAAAACCTCCGACAAAGCCGCCGTTGGTGTGACCTGCTTTTAAGGCACGATAGCTTCTTCATCGCCGCTCTGGGCGGCGTTACGAACTGACTTGATCAAATTTTCCACTCCACCGGCTCCGACCACCTGACAACGGTGTCAAAGGCCCTGGAAACACTAAGAAGAAGACGAGCAGGCCAAGGAAATCTTCTTGGATGATCACCCAGGCACAACGAAAAGCCCGGAAATTTCTTAATAATACATAGTCTTTTATCGCCTTCCAAACTCCTCAGTCGCAAAGCCGATGAAAGCACGTAATTTCGGAGTTGCCTGCCTGTCGGGTGCATAGATCAGGTGCAGCGGACGTGTCGGCACCTTATAGTCAGGCAGAAGCGTCAGGAGCCTCCCGGCCGCGAGATCGGCGGCGACCAGTTCCACTGGCTGCAGGATCACACCGAGACCCGCGCGTGCCGCTGCCAGGATGGGCTCTCCGTGATCAGCTATAAAGGAGCCGGAAATTTCTACGGACACCCGCCCCTCTGGACCGTCGAAGGTCCACCTCTTCTGCAATTCGGTATGCGCGTAGACCAGGCAAGCGTGACCGGCGAGGTCGGCAGGCGTGTTCAGGGGCGGGGCACCTGCCAGATAGGAGGGGGCAGCGCAAAGCGCTAGCCGATACGGTGCAAGCCGCTTGGCCATCAGCCCGCTATCGGGAAGGTCTCCGACGCGGAACGCAACATCGAATCCTTCTTCGACCAGATCGACATTGCGGTTGTTCAGGTTTAGGTCGACAACGACTTTTGGGTTGTTCCGCATGAATTCGGGTAGTCTCGGCGCCAGGGTGAAGATGCCGAAACTGACAGGCGCGTTGATTCGCAAGCGACCGGTTGGCAAAGCGCGGGCTTCCGCGGCCAGGATTTCCGCCGCCGCGATATCGGCCAAGATGACACACGCGCGTTCGTAATAGGCGGCGCCGAACCCGGTCAGGCTTTGCCGACGGGTCGTGCGGTGCAGCAGCTTGACGCCCAGATGATCTTCCAGTCGCTGCACATGCTTGCCCACCAGTTGCGGCGACATGTCCAAGATATCGCCCGCCGCGCTGAACGAGCCCGCATCCACGGCGTGCACAAAGACCTCCATCGCTGTCAATCGATCCATTAGAAACTCTGTGTTTCAAGTGATGATGAATATGGAGCATTTTTCAGTTCTGGTTTTCAATTAAATTTTCGGTTCACGATATGGATTCGCACGATGTCACAAGCTTTTCCCCCTTCCTTCGCTGCCTTTGCCGGGTTCGTCGGAGCGATCTTTGCGATGGGGTCGCGGGGCATTGATGCCTTGCTGCCTGCATTGCCGGATCTGGCAGACAGCTTCCAGGGCTATGGCAACCAGGTGCAATTCCCCTTGACCGGCCTCGTCATCGGCATGGGATTGGGCGCCACCTTGATTGCGGCGGCCGGAATGATCGGCGGCGGCGTTCTGGCGGTGGTCCACGCGGGCCTCGCCTTCGACGGCTCGCCGGTGCCGCTGATCGCCGCCATTCTCTTGTTTGCCATGCTGTCACGGCTGGCTCTGTATGAAGGATCCTTGAAATGACTCAGATGAAAGCTGCCGTCCTGCGCGCGCCCGGTGGTCCGGACGTCCTGAAGATCGAGACCCTGCCCATACCAGAGGTACCTCAGGGGTGGGTGCGCATCCGAGTCCGGGCGTTCGGCCTGAACCGGTCCGAGCTGTTCACGCGCCGTGGCCAATCGCCCTCCGTTACACTACCCCGGGTGCTGGGCATTGAAGCCGTGGGCGAGGTCGACCATGCACCGGGCACCGGCTTCGAGCCGGGCGAGCGGGTTGCCACCGTCATGGGCGGAATGGGCCGCCAGTTCGACGGGAGCTATGCTGAATTTACCTGCGTACCCGCCACTCAGGTACGCCGCATCGGCGTCGATCTTCCGTGGGAGGTGCTCGGCGCCCTGCCGGAGATGTTGCAGACCGCCTGGGGATCGCTGCATTCCGCGCTGCGCATCCGCGCCGGAGAGAGAGTGTTGGTGCGGGGCGGAACTACGTCCGTCGGGCTGACCGCCATCGGGCTGATCCGGCAGGCGGGTGCGGAGGCTTTCGCCACCACCCGGCAGTCCTCCCGGATTGACATGCTTCGCGCACTCGGAGCCAGGCCCGTGCTGGACGATGGTCGCATCGCGGCTCAGGGGGCTCCTTTCGCCAAGGTGCTGGAACTGGTCGGCACAACGACCTTGGCAGACAGCCTGGCCGCCACGGCGCCGGGTGGGGCGACCTGCATGACCGGCATGGTCGGTGACCAATGGACACTGCCAGAGTTCTCGCCCATGGATGTCATTCCGCATTGCGTGGCGCTGACGATCTATTCCGGCGGCGTTGCGGATTTTATGGCCATGCCCTTCGACAGGCTGCTTGGGGACGTAGCAGCAGGCCGGGTCGAGGCGAAGGTTGGGCGTGTCTTCACGCTGGACCAGATTGCGGAAGCCCATGCTTGCATGGAAGCCAATGCCGCGGGCGGCAAGATCGTGGTGCTGGTCTGACATGACACGGCAAGAGACGCGCTCCATCGCCATCGCCGCCTTTTCCACGGTGGTCGAATGGTATGATTTCACAATATATTTTTACTTTTCTACCACGCTGGCTCAAGTCTTCTTTGCTGGCGATGGTGGTCTTCTGGCAGTGCTGGCGGGCTTTGCCGTGGCCTATCTGCTGCGGCCAATCGGTGCGCTGGTCCTCGGTCGACTTGGGGATCGCTTCGGACGCAGGCAGATGCTCCTGTGGTCCGTGGCGCTGATGACGTTCAGCATGGCGGGCATCGCGCTTCTTCCCAGTCACGCCCAGATCGGCGCCGCTTCAGGCTGGGCGTTAATCGCGCTGCGCTGCCTGATGGCCTTCGCCGTGGGTGCCGAGTACAGCGGCGTCACCGCCTATCTGCTGGAAAGCGCGCCCAAGAGGCGGCGGGGCTTGGTGACATCGCTTGCAGCCATGACGTCCGAAATCGGCGCGCTACTGGCCGTGGTCGTCTCGGCGCTGGCGGTCTGGGCGCTGTCGCCCGAGGCGCTGTTGTCTTGGGGCTGGCGGCTGCCGTTCTTGCTGGGGGCAGCGCTTGCTATGGGCATCTGGATTGCCCGCCAGTGGATGGCCGAGTCCCCTGCCTTCGAAATCGAGCAAGCGCCGCAGACGCCCCTGCGCGACCTTTTCGCACAGGATCGGCGGGCGCTGCTGCGGGCCTTCGTGATCTCCGCGCTTGCGTCGGTCGCCTACTATATCGGCGTCATCTATGTGCCGGTATTCCTGATCTCATTAGGTGCGCTGCCCGAAGCGGCCGCCCTTCGGCTCGCCACGCTCGCAGCACTGGTGGTGATCTGCGTCACGCCCGTGATCGGCGCGCTTTCCGACATCTGGGGGCGACCTAGGCTACTGATCGGTCTCTGCCTTGCCGCGATTCTCTTGCCCGCGCCGATGTTCCACCTGATGGGGACAGCCAGCACTGGCATCGCGCTGATGGCGGCCTGCGTCCTGGCCATTCTGGCTGGCAGCTTCAGCGCAATCGGTCCCGTCGCCGTGGCAGAGATCTTTCCTACCGCGCGCAGACTGACCGGACTCGCAGTCGGAGCAACCATCGCAACCACGATTTTCGGCGGTTTCGCGCCCCTTTTGACCCGATCGCTTGCGAGTCAGTTTCATCAGCCTTCGCTTCCGGGGGTGGTCATCGCAGGTGTCGCAGTGATCTGCCTTCCCTTGCTGATCCTGACCTCTTCGGAAAAGGAGATGTAAAGTAACAATATCCCCGCCAGTTCCCCGCCCGACCGTGATGCGATGCCTTGCTGTGCACCCCTATGCAGATCCGCGGCGCCTACGAGGACAACCCCAACAGGTTCTGGAATAACGAAGCCGAAGACTGGATGCCGGGAAGGGCATCGGTAGACCGGAGAATCGCTGCATCCCCACAAAAGGGTAAGATGGGCTCTTAACCGCCATTCACCTAGAATCCCCGGACATCCTCCAGCAACTGATGCGCCAGAGTTCGGAGCGCATGCGCCGCAACCAGTGGGACCACACCGTTGCCACAGAGGCGGAGCCGGTCCACCCTTCTGGCCAGCCCATCAGCGCCTCGACGAATAGCGGGTTCAGCGTGCGGCGCTGATCGCAGGTATCGCTGCCAGCCATCGGCGTCGTGAGGACCTGGCGGCCAAGCAGGCCGTTCACCGGTGTATTCGCGAGGCTGGTCGCCCCGTCCTTGTGATCGCGGGCCGTCGGCGTCATCCAAATCCGGCTGGCGTGGGTCAGGTCCGCCGATTTCCGGTTGCCCGCGCTCGGCTTCGCGCCATCCGTGGCCAGCGGCGTCGGCCATTGCGCCGCCGTGGTCGCAAGGTTCATCCCATGCTTGCCCGCCGCCTGAGATGGCGTCGTCTCGTCTGCCGGTTCTCGTTGGCGCTGGCCCGGGGTGTCGGCCAGAGGCGCAGCAGTTCCGTCCGGTTGCCGCCGCTCGAGCGGGTGCGGGAGCAGGCGCGCGGGGTCGGCCAGCGCGTCCCCTTCGCGGACGGCGAGGATGAAAAGGCGTTCCCGGCGATGTGGGGCGCGCCGTTCTCGCGGTAAACAGTCCCCCGGACTGTTTTCTGATCCCTCGAACTCCGCCGCCGTAAACAATCCTGCCGCAAGGCGGTAGCCCATGCTGACCAGTCCGCTGGCGACTTCGGGGAAACCGAGGCGGAGATGATGGGCGACGTTTTCGAGAAAGACGAAGGGTGGTTCGCATTCGCCGATGATCCGGGCGACATGCGGCCAGAGATGGCGCGGGTCGTCCGCGGCCCTTCGCCTGCCCGCCACGCTGAACGGCTGGCACGGATAGCCCGCAGAGACGATATCCACCGCGCCGCGCCAAGGCTTGCCGTCGAAACTGGCAAGGTCGTCCCAGACAACAGCCTGATCTAGGGCCTTGTCCGCCATCCTCGCCACGAGAGAGACCGCAGCGAGGGTTTCCCGCTCGACATGGCCCACAGCTCGATATCCGGGCAGGGCGAGGGTAAGGCCGAGGTCGATCCCGCCTGCACCGGAGCAGAGCGAGAGGCCGAAGAGGCAGGTGTCATCGGTCCCGGAATGCAATCCGGGGGCAGGTAAAGCCAGGTCATTCATGGTCTCAGCGTCGGGAAGTGGTCAGATCGGCGAAGGTTTGTCGGTGCCGTCCAGCACTGCCGCCTGGCCCGTCAGGTTCTGCCAGCGGGTGATGGCGACATCGACATAGGCGGGGTTCAGCTCGATGCCGTAGCAGATCCGGCCGGTGGTCTCGGCGGCGATCAGGGTGGTACCGGATCCCATGAAGGGTTCATAGACGGCCTGTCCGGGGCTGGAATTGTTCAGCATCGGGCGGCGCATGCACTCGACTGGCTTCTGCGTGCCGTGAACCGTCTCGGCATCCTGATCCTTGTTGGCGATCTGCCAGAGCGTGGTCTGCTTGCGATCCCCGGCCCAATGTCCCTTGCCGGGCTTCTTCACCGCGTACCAGCAGGGTTCGTGCTGCCAGTGATAGTCGCCGCGGCTCAGCACCAACCGATCCTTGGCCCAGATGATCTGCGAGCGGATATCGAACCCGGCCGCGATCAGACTGTCCGCGACGGTCGTGGCGTGCAGGGCGCCATGCCAGACATAGGCGACATCGCCGGGAAACAGCGACCAGGCCTCGCGCCAGTCGGCGCGGTCGTCGTTCAGCACCTTGCCGGTGCGTCTGGTCTTGGCGGCGCCAGTGGCATTGCGCCAGGCCGGGTCGTATTCCACCCCATAGGGCGGATCGGTGACCATCAGCAGCGGGCGCACATCGCCGAGCAGCTTTGCCACCACATCGGCCGACGTACTGTCGCCGCAGATCAGCCGATGCGGCCCCAGTTGCCAGAGATCGCCCGGCACCGAGACCGGGTCGGCGGGCGGCTCCGGCACATCGTCCTCGCCCTCGGCCGCGCCGTCATCCGCCAGATCCGGATCCTGCAGCAGGGCTTCCAACTCGTCCTCGGCAAAGCCCAGCAGCGACAGGTCGAAGTCATCGGCCAGCAGCCCCGCCACCTCGTCGCGCAGCAGGCTTTCGTCCCAGTCGCCCAGTTCCGTCAGCTTGGTGTCGGCGATGCGATAGGCCCGCCGCTCGGCCTCGTCGAGATGGCCGAGCCGGATCACCGGCACCTCCGCAAGCCCCAGCTCCGTCGCTGCCAGCACCCGGCCGTGCCCGGCGATCAGCTCGCCATCGTCCCCGACCATGCAGGGCACGGTCCAGCCGAAGCGGGCCATGCTGGCGGCGATCCGGGCCACCTGATCGGGGCCATGCATCTTGGCGTTCCGGGCATAGGGGCGCAGCCGCTCGATCGGCCAGAACTCGATCTGGCGCGGTGCAATGGCGAGGTCCATGAGGTCGGGTGGTCCTGTGGTTGGGGTGGCTTCGGACAGGTGGATTCCACGGCTGCGGATTCCGGTGGATTCCCATTTTGGGATCCGGGAATCCACCCTCGCGGAAAGCTCAAGGCCTTGTTTTATTGGTCGAAACAGCGCTCAAGCTGGTCAGGTGGATTCCGGGTGGATTCCCCGGTGAAATCGCCTGACGCTGGCAAACTTCCGCGCTGCGCCCCCCCGTATACGGATCGGCCCCGGGAGGAACCATGGGAGGGGGGCTGTGTCGCAGTGAAGAGATCACCGCTGTCGCCAGAGCTCTTCTATGTCGTTCGCCCTGAACAACTCCCAAACGCCTGACTTTGCCTGCTGATCGGATGAAATCGGTAGCGAGGGATTGCAGACTTTCGTAAGCTGCGTCTTGAAACCTTGTGATTTCCGGAGCCGCGATGAAGCCTCGTCCCCGCGCTGAAGAGCAGGACGACCTCCTGCGTCCCCGCCTGACCGACATGATCGATCTGCGCCATGAACTGGCGAAGCTGGCGGAGCTGATCGACTGGGAGTTCTTCGAACGCGAATGGGCCGGGTTCTTCCCGTCTTCCGCGGGACGGCCAGCGACACCGCCGCGGCTTATCGCGGGGCTCCTCTACCTCCAGCACGCCTTCGACCTGTCGGATGAGGCCGTTGTCGCTCGGTGGGTGGAGAACCCGTATCATCAGCACTTCTGCGGCGAGACCTTCTTCCAGCACCGCCCGCCGATCGATCCCTCCTCGCTCACCCGCTGGCGGAAGCGCATCGGCGAAGAGGGCGTCGAATGGCTGCTCACGAAGACCATTGAAGCTGGGCGCGCCTCCGGAACGGTCAAGGAGAAGAGTCTGGAACGGGTGTCGGTCGACACGACGGTCATGGAGAAGAACATCGCCCATCCCACCGACGCCCGTCTCTACGAGACGGCGCGGCAGAAGCTGGTGGCGCTTTCTGCCAAAGCCGGGATCGAGCTGCGCCAAAGCTACGCGCGCCTGGCGCCGAGGCTGGCGATCACGGTCGGACGCCATGCCCACGCCCGCCAGTTCAAGCGGATGCGCAAGGCGCTGCGGACCCTGAAAGGCTACACGGGCCGCGTCATGCGTGACCTGCGCCGCCAGCTCGACAGCGTGCCGGCAGGCCCGCTACGGGAGCGTGTCCTCGACACGCTGGTTCTGACCTCCCGGCTGCTGAACCAGCAGCCGAAGGACAAGGGCAAGATCTTCAGCCTGCACGAGCCGGAGGTAGACTGCATCTCCAAGGGCAAAGCGCGGGTGCGCTACGAGTTCGGCACCAAGGTCAGTGTCGCCGCCACCATCGACGAGGGCTTCATCGTCGGCATGCGGGCAATGCCCGGAAACCCCTATGACGGCCATACCCTCGCCGAGGCCCTCGAGCAGGTCGAGGTGCTGACGGACCGCCGGCCCAACCTCGCCGTCGTCGATCGCGGCTATCGCGGACACGGCGTCGAGACCACGCGGGTGCTCATCAGCGGCACTCGCAAGGGAATGACGCCAACGCTCACCAGGCTCTTGCGTCGCCGCAGCGCCATCGAGCCAGAGATCGGCCACATGAAGACCGACGGGCGGCTGACGCGCTGTCCGCTCAAGGGTACCTTCGGTGACGCGGTCTTCGCTGTCCTCTGCGCCTGCGGCCACAACATCCGCAAGATCCTCGCCCACCTCAGGGCCCTTTTGGCTCTCCTGATCGGCGTGCTTCTGCGCGTCTTCGTAGCGGATCGCCTTCACGGAACCCGAGCTGCCGCCGCCTGAGCGAATTGTTCAGGACGGACTATGTCATTTTGCTCAAGCCACTCTTTCATGGCCCGAAATGCGTTATCCGAGTATTGAGGTATTTTCTGTTTTCCAAACTCAAAAAGGTGATGGCAGTCAGGTTTATTGTCGAGATCAAGATGGTCTCTGAGTGCCTTGGCCTTTGGTTGCGTCAGCTTGAGCTTATTGGCAAGATCAGCTCTGCCCATATGAAACTTGCGCCTGAGATCGATCTCACGAACAGCCGCCGCGTCTGTAGGATCATCGCCGCCAATGTATCGAACCGGTGCTCCCTGCTTCTTTGAAAAGTGAACAGTGAGTGTCACGCCCTCACCAGTTGTTTCAGTTCCAATAGTAGAAAGGCGCGGGAAGACTTCCTGAACATTCGATCCGGCACGAACTGCTTTCTCAATCCGATTTATATCTGCTTCCGATACCTCCACTTCGTCAACGGCCACCGCCTCCATGGCGAGTAGAGTCCGAATACGTGCACGTGCTTCATCGCGGGCCCGGCGCCCTGGTTTGAGGAGCTCCGCGATTACTTCGAACTCCCGGTCAACCAGGAACTCAAAGTCTCCGGGTGGTAAGGTCGATACTGGAAGGACGCGCGCAGGAATGTGTGCAGAGAGATCATCATTAAGGGAGCGTTTCATGTAGCTATCAAACGCGGTAATCAGTGCGCGAACGTTTAAATAGAGAATGTCCTCGGCAACATAAACAAACCAGTGCTGTGCCGCATCGCGCAGCCTGTCGACAGCGCGCATCACACCAGCTTCCTTCTCTGTGAGCCCCTGCCTTGCAATGCAGATGCCGAGGCAGCGTTCAAATCCGATAGATTTTCCGGAATTCTTCTCGAACACTGGCTGCTTGTTTTGAACCAATACGGCTTTCAAGAGCATTTCGCAGGCGTGCTGCGCATGAAGAAGTACGGTCGTAACGCGACCTTCGTCGTGAAAGCTGTTGAAGGCAGTCATGCTGGCCTTCAGTGATGAGACTGCCTTTAGCTTCAGAGTCTTTGCGTCGCGAACAAGCTTCATTCTATGCTGACTTCCGAACTTCTCGCATTGCGCGATTGAAGAAGAACCGGATCAGCTGATCTCGCGCTTCGGGATCGGTCAGCACGATATCGCGCATTTCAGTGTCGCGCTGATACCCCCGGACAACGCTCTGGAAGAACGCCTGCGAAAAGGCCGTGTAGACCACATCTGCCGAGTTGTTCTTTAGCATCTCGGTCATCTCTTCATTCATCGTCGCCTGATAGCTCGGCTCATGCCGGACGATATCTGCCTCGGTGAAGGCAGTGCCATGCCGGTCGTTGAACGCCTTGACGATCTCGGACAGCTCCTTCTGCTCGTCCTCGGTGTAGGGCTTCGCACCGAACTCGTTGATCGCCTTCAGCGCGGCATGATCGCCCGGCGAAAGGCCGGCACTCCCAGCCTCTTTCTGCTCCACCTTGAATGCTTGCAGGCGCAGCATGTCCTCGGTGATCTCGATGTCTGGCGGCACCTCCCGGTTCGGCAGCAGCCGCGCGAGCCAAGCGCCATAGGAATAGAGCTTCTCCAATCCCGTATCTTCCAGCCGGATCACCTGCGCGATGAAGCTGTAGAAGCGCATGTAGCTCTTCAGAAGCTGGCGGAATTCCTCTTGGCGCCCCTCGTCTTCGTCGGCCTCGAATCGGCCCGCTGCTTGCTTCACCAGCCCTTCCAGTTGCGCCCGATCCGCGCCGGCAAGTCGGCCACTGTAGAAGGTTGCAGCGAACCGCTCGATCTCGTTCTTGTCGAGATAGCCGAATTTCATCAGCCGGCCTTCGAGGTCATAGACCTGGTTCGGGTCGGAAATCGCTTCCAAGGCCGTCTGCTCGTAATAGGGGCGGAAGGCGTTCTGGATGTCCTCGATGCTGTTTTGAAAATCGAGAATGAAGGCGCGTTCCTTGCCGGCCATGGTCCGGTTCAGGCGCGAAAGCGTCTGAACCGCCTGAAGACCCGCGAGCTTTCGGTCAAGGTACATTGCGCAAAGCTTCGGCTGATCGAAGCCGGTCTGATACTTCTCGGCGACGATCAGGATCTGATATTGCTCGGGAAAGGGTGTGCCGTCGGGGCGAACGCCGTCGAAGCGGCTCGGAAGCTCGGTTTCTGAGAAGCCGTTAAGTTCGGCCTCGGTGTAGGTTTCTCCGTTGTGCTTGAGATCACCCGAGAAGGCGACCAGCGCCCTCAGGTCTCCGTAGCTGTTGCTGGCGATGTAGTCGCGCACGCCGAAGAAGTAACGCAACGCATGCTCGCGGCTCTGCGTCACGATCATCGCCTTCGCCTTGCCGTTCAACTCGCCCATCACGTGCCGGCGGAAATGCTCGACGATGATCTCGACCTTCTGGCCGATCGCTGTGGGATGCAGGCTGGCATAGCGCGCGACCTTTCGCTGCCCGCGCCGACCGCTCAGCTCGGGATCATCCTCGATCGCCTTCTCTAGCTGATAATATGCCTTGTAGGTCATGTAGTTCTGGAGAACGTCGAGGATAAAGCCCTCTTCGATCGCCTGGCGCATCGAATAGAGGTGGAATGGGTGCGGCAGCCAATCCGGTCCCTTTATGCCGAAGCGTTCCAGGGTGACGTTGCGCGGCGTCGCCGTGAAGGCGAAGAAGCTGATGTTGGCCTGCGGCCCCCGGCTCTTCTGGTATTCTGCAATGATGTCCTCGATGTCGTCGCTGGACGTTGCCTCCCGGGTCAGCGCGTCGGTCATGGCCTGAGCAGACTTCCCCGACTGGCTGGAATGGGCCTCGTCAATGATCAGCGCGAAGGATCGGGTGCCCTGCCCCGACAACTCCTTCAGATGGTCGGTCGAGAACTTCTGGATCGTGGTGATGATGATCCGGGCGCCCTTGGCGATGGCATCCTTCAGATCGCGCGAGGTGCCGTCGATCTTTTTCACCACACCGGCGGTCTGTTCGAACTGGGCCACCGTCCCCTGAAGCTGGCGGTCGAGAACCACCCGGTCGGTCACGACGATCGCCGTGTTGAACACGGGCTGGTCGGCGGCATCGTGCAGATTGATGGCGTGGTGCGCCAGCCAGGCGATGGTGTTCGATTTGCCGGAGCCGGCCGAGTGCTGGATCAGATAGTTCCGCCCCGCGCCATGATCGCCGGCATGAGCCATCAGCTTGCGCACAGAGTCCAGCTGCTGGAAGCGGGGGAAGATCATCACCTCGGATTTGCCGTTCACCTCAAGGTGCATGAAGCGCCCGAGGATATCGAGCAGGACCCGGCGCGAGAAAATCGCCTCGCCCCATGGCCCGTCGCGGAAGAGGTAGGCGATGCGGAACTCGCCCGGCACATCTGGATTGCCGGCACCGCCGTCGCGCCCACGGTTGAACGGCAGGAACCGGGTCTTGCCGTTCTGCAACCGCGTCGTCATCGACACGTTGTCTTCGTCCAGCGCGAAATGGACCAGCGCGCCGCGCTTGAAGGTGAGGAGCGGCTCGCCCGCTGGCGAACGGTCGGTGCGATACTGGCGTTCGGCATGGCGGAAGGTCGAGCCGGTCAGCAGGTTCTTCGCCTCGATCGTCGCCACCGGCAGCCCGTTCAGGAACACCACCACATCAAGGCGGCCGCCGTGCTTCTCGCTGTATTCCACCTCATCCATGACGCTGAGGATGTTCGCCTCGAACTCGGCGATCCGGTTCGGCTCGATCCCGCTGGCGGGGCGAAAGAAGCAGAGCGAGAACCGGATGCCCGGGACGATCTTCAGCCCGCTGCGCAGAACGTCCAGCAGCCCGCGATCCTTCAGCGCGCGGGTCAGCTGGGTGAACAGCGTGTTCTCGGCCGTGGTGGCGTAGTGGCTGACAAGCTTGGCCCATTCCTCGGGCTGCGTGTCCTGCAGGAAGCGCAGCACCAGCACCCGATCAATCGCCAGCGCGCGGTCATAGTCGGCCTTGGCGTTGCGGCGCAGATAACCCTGCCCGGTGACCAACTGGCTGATCAAGTGCTCCTGCACGGTCCGTTCGCGGTGAATATCGCTTGCTGAAAATGTCATGTTCTCCCCCGATCTTGCGGCGGGCAAAAGGTCGTCAGGTAATCTTGCAGTTCGCGCATGGCATCGCGGAAAAACCGGACATCCGTCGCGAGGAAGCTTTTTGCCTTTGTCCCGACGCCACCATAGCGCAGGCGGTCGGATTTGGGGTCGATTTCACCCAGTTCCTGAAGCCGGCGCTGCGCCCAGGGTTCAAGCCCGTCAATCCTGTTGAGCAGCGCATTCAGCCTATGTTCGCGCGTGAAATCAGCGTTCGGATCGGCGGCCCGGATGATATGCTTCAGACGCAGCTCGAAGGCATGGCGATAGAGGTAGATCACCGGGAACTGGGCAACGAAGTCCTCGATCTCGTTTCTGAAAATGGTGTCGACCAGAAGCTCGGCGCAGCGGAAATAGTTGTCGGAAATCTTCGACAGGTCGTGCTCTTCCAGAATGTCCATATCTCCGAAGGCAAAGGCTTTGGGCATGTCCCATTCGCTCACGCGTGCGAACTCGTTGTCCGGTTGCCAGAACAGCGGGCCGGGGCGCGCACTCGTCATGCCCCCATCTCCGCTTCGATCTGATCCAGTCGGCGGTCGGTCGTGCCGCGGCGGGACCATGTTTCGGGGTCGATCTGACCGGTGACGGCGGCGGTGATGAGGGCGGCGCGGAACTCGCGCAGGCGATCAGCGTGGCTTTTCACGAGCTCGCGCAGTTCCCTCAGTCGACTCTCCATGCGCGCAAGCGTCCGCGCAATTTCCGTCTGCTGCGTCTTAGGAGGTTCAGGAATGAAGACGCGCTTCAGGTCGAAAATGTTGATGCCCCGGACTGCAGCACCGAGTGAGCGCGACTCCAGCGGATGAAAGACGGCCGACGAAAGCAATGCATACCGAAGCCACTCGCGATCTATCCCCTGCCGTGGCGCAATTCTTGCTGCATCCTGCGTCAGGTTCGCGCCATCGATTTCCGGTGGAACGATCTCGATATCCCCGATCCCTCCCCGGATGGAGATGACCAGATCACCGCATCTCAGTCGGGACCGGACATAACTGGCCTCGATCTCATGGGTGGTGCGGCAAAGCCTGTCCGGATGGAGGCGACCCGGTTTCACATCGCCCCCTTTGACGATCATCGGGCCCTCTTCCATGTTGGGTCCGGGCAGAACGATCCCATACATGATCGGTCGTTTGGGGTCGGTCAGATACTTGAGCTGAACCTTCCTCCATCCATCCGGCAATCGCCCCCAGTCCGGACTGTGGGGAAACACGACGTGGTTCAGTGTTGCCCGCCAGCGTTCATTCGCCATCTCCCGGAATCGCTGCTTCTTCTCGATCAACAGGTCGATGCGGGCGGTTTCGCGGTCGAGGAAATCCGCAATCGCCTTCTGGGTGGGGAGATCGGGAAGTGCGAACTTCATGTTTCCAATGAAATGCCAAGACGCCCGCGGCATTTTTGCTCCATAGGTGGACGCATCGACGGCATTGATGAAGTCTGGATTCGCCATCAGGTAAAAGAGAAACGACTGATCTAGGCTTCGCCTAGGCCTAATTACCAAGGCCTCTCCCGAGCAATGCCCACCGAAGTGAGGGGCGGCCACTTTCGCCAGGTAAGGACGCAACTTACCAAACAAGACATCGCCTCGCCGAAATCTGTTTCCGACTTCACCATTTGAGCCTTCATCACGAACCTCTATTGCTCCTGTCCATGAGGATATCGCGTCAAGACCGATGAATGGTTTGTCTGCATCCGCCGAGGTGGCAGGCTCAACCACGTTACTTGCAGTGTGTTTCAGGCGGATTGAAGCCCACTCTCCTTTCATTCGATCACCCTCCACGCCTGCCGGTTCTGCCAGTCCATCGGGAACCCCATCGCTGCCGGTGCAGGCAACGGGCAGGTTGCCAGGTGATCGACGAGCCGCTCGCGCCATTCCGTGCCCGGCGCGACGATGGTCAGCAGGTGATCCAGCATCACCAGCGTGTTGTGCAGATAGCGATCATCCGCCCCGCGCAAGGCAATGGCCAGCCTGGCGGGCGATTTCGGCACCGCCATCTTGATGGTGAAGCGCCGGTTCCACAGCCGCCCGTGATGGGCACAGATGTTGCGCACATGGCTCATGTGATGCGCGAAGGAGGTCAGCACCTTTTCATCCAGCCCGAAGGGTCGTGCGATCGCCTGCCGATCGCTCCGCAGCTTCAGATCGCCCAGGAACTTGGACAGCAGGCCGAAGGACATCACCTCGGCGGCCATCCAGACCGGCGGCAGCTTCGGGGCGGTGTATTTCTTGCGGTAGTGCTCGGCAAAGGTGTCGCGCGAGCGCTGAAACTCCTTGGTCAGATCGGCCACCGCGCTGGCGTGGCGGGTGACATGGGCATAGTGCGCCTGGTCCAGATAGCCGTGCGCGCCATAGGTCATGGCCATGTGATGGGCCCATTGCGCGCGGATCGCGACCTCGACCCGCTCTACCGCGTCCATGACCATCAGCCGAAGCTGGCGGTCGAAGACATAGAGGGCGAGCACATCCTCGAACCGGGTGCCGGGCGTCAGCGCGTGGTCGCCATCTGCCGCCGGAGCCTCGAACGGCAACCAGTAGGCCCGCAGGCGATAGTAGGAGATGTGGCTGAGGTAGTGGCGGGCAGATGCCTCGTCATCCACGACCATGCCGCGGCGTCGCAGGAGGGCGATCTGATCGGTGATGGAGATGGCGGGCTTGCTGAACCTCATGCCGACGCCCCATGTCGCGACGACGCAGACAGCAGGGCCCCAGAAACAAGTAACCCGCCAGGGTGCGCAGTGCGCTGCCGAAGCAACGCCCGAGGCGTGGCGGGTCTTGTTGCCACAAGAGATAGGACAGCCCGGTTACCAAAGCAATAAGAAAGGCGGGGAGCCGAGGGAAAATTCATCGCGCCACCTCCTTCAGGAGGCCGGCGATCTCGGCCTCCAGCGCCTTGAGCTCGGCGTCGATCTCTTCCAGCGGACGGGGCGGCACATAGGTGTAGAAATAGCGGTTGAAGTTGATTTCATAGCCCACGCGGCCGACCTTGCCGTCGCGGGCGTCGCGGTGGGTTTCGTCCACCCAGGCATCCGGCACGAAGGGCGTGACCTCGCGGGCGACGTAGGCGCGCCAGTTCTCTTTCAGCGGCACAAGCTCGTGGTCACGCAGATCGGCGTCCGGCTCGGGGTTGCCGTCCTTGTCGCGGCAGATGTCGGCCTCTTCGTCGCGCTCGGACACGGCAGCCAGGATCGCCTTTCTGATCGGCGCGCCGATCTTCAGCCCGGCGGCCTTCAGCACCTTGCCCAGCGCCTTTTCGAACTGATCGCGATTTCGGAAGAGTTGATCCGGCAGCCCGCGCAGGGCGATCTGGATCTGATCCTGTTCGGTCGGATCGAGCCGGGCAAAGGGCTTTTGATCGGCCAGGCGGGCGAGCCGATCGTCGCTGGCATGGAAGCTCAGCCGCAGCGGGCGCTCGATCCTGATCTCGCGATAGCCGAAATCCTCGGTGTCGAAGATTTTCGCGACATCGGACGCGCCGCTCTCGCCGTTCAGGAAGTCCGCGTAGATGCGCACGATCTCCTCTCGCGCCTCGTCGGGGATTTCCCGGCGCTTCGAGCCCAGCGACTTGCGCATGGAGCGCCAGAACCGCTCGCCCGAGGCATCGATCAGCTGAACCTTGCCGCGGCGCTGGGCGGGCTTGCGGTTGGTCAGCAGCCACACATAGGTCTGGATGCCGGTGTTGTAGAAGAGATCGGTGGGCAGCGCGACGATCGCCTCCACCCAGTCGTTTTCCAGCATCCAGCGGCGGATTTCGCTCTCGCCGGAGTTCGCGCCGCCGGTGAAGAGGGGCGAGCCGTTCATGACAATGCCGATGCGCGAGCCGTCCTCGTCATCGCGCATCTTCGAGATCATGTGCTGCAGGAACAGAAGCTGGCCGTCCGATATCCGCGGCGTGCCGGCGCCGAACCGGCCCGAGAAGCCCATGGTCTCGGCCTCGGACTTGATCGGGTCCTGATACTTCTTCCAGTCGACGCCATAGGGCGGGTTCGAGAGCATGTAGTGGAAGCTGCGGCCCTTGTGCGCGTCCTGCGTCAGCGTGTTGCCGAAGGCGATCTGCTCGGGATCATGGCCCGTCACCAGCATGTCGGATTTGCAGATGCCGAAGGACTCGGGGTTCAGTTCCTGACCGAAAAGCTCCACCCGGATGGACGGGTTGAAACCCTTCAGTGCCTCCTCGGCCAGAGCCAGCATCCCGCCGGTGCCACAGGCCGGGTCATAGACCTGCCTGATCTTGCCGCGGCCGGACAGCTTGGTGTCGTCATTGGCGATCAGCAGGTCCACGATGAGCCGAACCACCTCGCGCGGGGTGAAGTGTTCCCCGGCGGTTTCATTCGAGATTTCCGAGAAGCGGCGGATCAGCTCCTCGAACAGATAGCCCATCTCGATGTTCGAAATCGCCTCGGGGTGAAGATCGATCTGGCAGAACCGCTCGAACACCGGCCACAGGATGCCGGCGTCGTTGAGGCGCTTCAGCTGCTCGGTGAACAGGAACTTGTCGAAGAAGATGTCACGAACGTTGCCCGAGAAATTGCGAATGTAATCGAGCAGGTTCTGGTGCAACTGGCCCGGGTCCTGTCCGCGCAGGCTTTCGAACGTGGCGCGCGACAGGTTGTAAACCTTGATGTTGCCGCCCACCGCCCCGAACAGGATCATGTCGCGGGTCGCATCATCGATCCCGGGTGGCAGGGACTCCGCCGCCTGCTGGACGGCCGTCTTCGATCCCTCAAGAATGCAATCCAGGCGGCGCAGGACGACAAATGGCAGAATGACTTTGCCGTATTCGGATTGCTTGAAATCGCCACGCAGGATTTCGGCGATCGACCAGACAAAGCCTGCTGTTGACCGAATTTCTGCTTTATCGCGCTGCACTGCCTCGCCCATGTACCGTCCCGGGTGTAGTGATTGTTGGGTTGACCGTAGCTGGAAGCGATGCAGAATCAAAGAGGAAGCCGGTGCTCTTCAGGCTCGTTTCGTCTCCCACGGTCTAGCCTTCGGCATTGCCGTGGTCACTTCCACATCCCGCAACATCCCGCCCGAGATCAGCCCATCGCGGATCCAGCCCAGCGCCTGCCACCAATCGTCATAGGCGCGGCGAGCCGCCTCGATCTGGTGGGGATGCGGGGAGAAGGTCACCGGGCAGGCCAGAACCTCGACGGTGCGCCACTTCCTCCGGATCAGGACACGTTCGGTGCCGATAACGATGGTGCTGGCCCGTTCGCCATGCTGGTTCCGCTTCACCTCGACCGGGACACAGCGCGGGACAGCCCCTGGCATCCAGTCCGGCGTGAGCCCGGCGCGGGCTAGTTCCGCCATGCGGATCGCCATGCGCTTGCCGCCGAGACTGTCGGGCATCCCGGCGACGGTGGCGGCGATCACCTCGGCGTCCTCGTGGGTATAGCCGCCGATCTTGTGCTGGCCGCCGTCGATCTTGCAGCCCAGCGCGGCGCGTTGGAGGAGGACGTATTCCAGGCCGAAGCCGAAGCCTTCGTCGTTGACGTCCTGGGGCAGGGGAAGCTCCAGTTGGGCCTTCTCGACCCGGAAAGCCCATTCCAGCGCTGCCTGCACGCCCAGCGCGCGCTTCACTTTCGTGCCGCCCGTGCGGCCAATCCTGCTGTGGAAACTCATGGCTGCAATCCTTCAAACAGGTTCATTTGCGCCGGGCGCTGGGCGTCCTCCGTCGGCCGCCAGATCCACGGGCCCGAGGCCATGGGCAGCTGCGAGAGTGCGCCACGCATGTGCTGCTGCCAGAGGGTGAACTCCGTTGCCGAGCAGGCGCAGAGCGCGTGCCCGATGGGCCAGCCCATCAGCCATCCGACGAAGAGCGGGTTCAGCCGCCGCCGTGCCCGGCCCTTCAGGATCCGCCGCGAGACGACGCGCCCATGCGAGGCAGTCATCGAATCCCAGAGCCGGCGCGAGATCGGGGCGTGCGGCGAGGACCCTACGCCATGCATCGTGATCGCCGGGTCCGGGCGGGTGAAGCCCTGCTCCGCCCGGTAGTGCAGGGTGTCGAGGCGGCTCTTGCCATCGGCCCGCGTCATGCTGGCCTCGCTGGATCCCTTCCAGTTCTGCGCGGCTGGCGTCGGCCATTGCGCCGCCTGCGCGGGCAGGGGCGGCCTCCCGCCCGAGCCATAGCTCTGCCCCGGCCCGCCCTTCGCACCGTCCGTCGCCTTGGGCGTCGACCAGCTGGTGATGCCCAGCGCCAGAGCCTCTGCCTTCCGGGTGAAGTCGCTGTTCCCCGCCGGGTTGTAGCTGCCGGTGCCCGGATGCAGGCTCATCGGTGTGGGCCAGGATGAAGATGCGCAGCCGCTGGTGCGGCGCGCCGACTTCTGCCGCCGAGAACAAACCCGCCGCAGGCGTGTAGCCCATGCCCCAAAGCTCTTGCAGGACGGTCTCGAGCCCGAGGGTGACGTGCCCTGCGACGTTTTCGAGGAAAACCCATTCGGGGGCGCATTCCCCGATGACCCGGGCGACATCGGGCCAGAGGTGCCGAGGATCTTCGGCGCCACCGCGTTTTCCGGCCGCGCTGAAGGGCTGACAGGGATATCCGGCAAGCACCGTATCGAAGGCTCCGCCGAAAGGCCTTGCGTCGAAGCTGCGCAGGTCGGTCCAGATCAGGGCCGGGGCGAAATAGCCGGCGCGCTGGGCGGCGATGAGCACGCCGCGCGGCCAGTCCTCCCATTCGACGAAGCACCGGGTGTGATATCCGGGCTCGGCGAGCATGAGGCCCATATCCAGGCCTCCGCCGCCTGCGCAGAGGGAGAGTCCGTGCCGGGGACGTGACACCATGCCATTCACCGCACCCCGCGCAAGCGCAGGCGCTCGACCGTTACCAGTCCGCGGGTCAGCATCGCGTCGCGCATGGTGTTGCTGATCGTGCTGGGCGGCAGGAACCGGTCGGAGTTCACCAGATCGGCATAGAAGGCCGCCAGCTCGTCCTCGCTGGGCCGGGGGCCCTCGTCGCGCTTGCGGCGCCGGGTCTCTCCGTTGCCGGTTGCCGGACCCTTCTTCGCAACCGCCGCGCCGGTCTGCTTCAGGCGCTGGGCGGCGCGCTGCATCGCACGATCGAGCGCCTTGGGCCCATCGGGTGGTTCAGGGTGATCGCGCCGCGAGGCCTCGGCCACCGCGAGGATCTCGTCCTCGTCGAGCCCCAGATCGTCGCGCCAGCGCCGGACATGCTCGCGGGGCGGCCAGCCCTGCCACCAGCCGGGCAGGGCGGCAGCGTCCAGGCCCAGGGCCCGGATCAGTTCCCCGAAAAACTCCTCGGAGATGGCCTCGCGCGCCTGCGCGCCCTCCTCCTCCTTTACTGAGTTACTTAGAGGTTCCCTTACAGGGTTAGTGTCCGGATTCCGGACACGGCTTTCGGCATTTTCCGGACACGGGTCGGCCGGAAAATCGGACACGGCTCGAGTATCACACCCGTGTCCGGTTTCTGGACACGGCTCGTGCTCGACGGACGTATCGTCGTCGAGAGGTGCTGGTTCTGCGCAGGTTTCTCCGTCATCCGGGTTTCCATGTCCGGTTTCCGGACACGGCTGCGGATCATGTGGTGTGAAGCCCGGCTCGAAGCCCAGAATGTAGCGGGTCGGCATCTGCCGCTTGGTGACTGGATGCAGGCGCGGGACACGGCGCAGGAGACCAGCGGCCTCCAGTTGGCCGAGATGCTCGTTCAGTGTCGATCTGCTGATCTCGCAATCCTCGGCCAGCCGGTCCTGCGAGGGGAAACAGCCGTAATCCGGGTTGAACCGGTCGCAGAGATGCCAGAGCACGATCTTGGTGGTCGGCTTCAGCCCGCGCTGCTTGATCGCCCAGTTGGTGGCTTCGTGGCTCATGGCGCGAGCCTCCGGGCCGGGGCCGCGACACGCGTGGTGAACCCATGCTCCGCCAGCGCGCCCAGCGCGTCGTCGAGCGAGCGCACCAGCGCCCAGCCATGGCCCTGCGCCTGCACAGCATCGCGAAACGCCTCCTGCGTTGGGCTGAGCCGCCCCTTGACGGATTTCAGCTCGAGGAACAGCACGCGGCCGTCGCAGAAGGCCATCAGATCGGGAAAGCCGGGATGGACGCCCATGCCCACGAGGATCGCCTGGCGTTTGGCGCCGCGGGGGCCGGCCTCGGTCACCTCGTTGGCGCAGTGATGGATGATGGCCGAGCGGGGCAGGGCAAAGCGCAGGGCCTGGACCACCGCGCGCTGCAGATCGGCCTCGGGTGTGCCACGGCGCTTCATAGGCTCATCTCCGGCCCATCATCGTGATCGGAGCGCTGGGCGTGGCGATGCCGGGCCGGGCAACGCGCCTCGATCACGAACAGGAGGGCGCGGGCGTCGCGCCGCTCGGCCTCGGTCTCGCCATGCGCGGTCAGCACATTGCAGGCGAGCCGGACGAGGTGGTCCGAATGATGCGCGACGTCGGCGATGACCGCGCGGGCCTCGAGCACGCGGGCCCTGGGCCATGGGGATGAGGCGGGCGTCATCATCTGTGCCCCCGCCCGCGCGCCTGCTTGGCGGCCTCCTGCGCGGCGAGCCAGTCCTGCACCGCCGTGCGGCGGTAATAGACCCGGCGCCCGGCGCGTACGCAGACCGGGCCGATGCGGCGGTCTTCCCAGCGGCGCAGCGTGTCCTCGGTCAGGCCGAGCTCCCGGGCCAGTTCTCCCCGGCTGATCCATCCCGCCAGGATCGCTCCTGAGGTGCCCTGCCCGGGGTCCGAGGTGAGGGGTTCGGTCTGTTTCATGTCTGCTCTCCCGAGTGTCGCCCGATGCGGGCAGGTGTCGGAGACCAGCAGGGACAGACGGGCAGGGGTGGCAGGAAGGCAGTGACCGGCAGTCACCGGCAGTGGATTTGTGAAAGCAGTGCCACCCCTTGTTTCATTGGAGTTGCGCGATTTCGGGGGCCTCGCGTGCTGCGGTGCAGCGGGATTTGCAGATCCCTGGCGCGGCTCCGGAGGCCCGGCGCCGGTGCGCCTGAACCCACTGATCGAGCCGGAACCCCCCGAAATTCCGGGGCCTTGGGGGATTTCGGGGGGAGTTTCAGGGGGTGGCAGGGTGGCACTGACCGGCAGTCACCGGCAGCGAGATCGCCGAACCGCTGCCGGTGCTTGATTTCATTGGGAAAAGGCTGAAATTCCGTCCTGACGCAGCGCTCGGTGGGGAAACCGGTGCCCATGCGCGGGCCCAGCGCCGAGCGCCAATCCGGACGCTCTGCACTTCGAACCTCAACAAATCATGGGGCGGCACGGGTTCGGGGGCGTCACTGCCGGTGACTGCCGGTCGCTGCCTCGACGCCCCGGCACCGGCCATGATTGCCTTGCTATCGCTTTGAATTCACGCGTCATGGAGACGAAAAGAGGGCCACAGCCGATGCCGAACCGCGAACGTCTGACAGAGAAGATCCTGCGCGATGCCGTGCCGGTGCCGGGGCGGGACTACCAGATCTTCGATGCCGACATTCGCGGTTTTGCCGTCTGCATCTATCGCGGCGGCGGGCGGGCCTTCACCTTCGACTACCGCGTCGACGGACGCCAGCGCCGGATGACCTTCGCCCGCTGGCCGGAATGGTCGGTCACCGCGGCCCGCGAGCGCGCCAGGGAGCTGCGCCGCATGATCGATGCCGGGGGCGATCCGCTCGGCGAGCGTTCCCGGCGGCGCGAGGCGCCGCGGTTTCAGGATCTGATCGACCGCTACATGAAGGAACACGTCCCGCGGCTCGCGCCCGTGAGCGCGGCCGATCAGAAATCCATGCTGGCCAAGCTGGTCGCGCCGCACTGGGGCCGGAAGCTCGTGACCGAGATCACCAAGCCCGATGTCGAGAAGCTGCTGGCGAAGATCGCCGAGGGGCGCGCCCGGCCGAGCAGGGCGAAGCCCAACAACCGCGCCCGCAAGCTGCAGGGCCCGAAGCCCACGCCGGTTCGCGCCAACCGCGTGGGCGAGGTGCTACGCAAGATGTTCAACCTCGCCATCGAGTGGGGCTGGCGCACGGACAACCCGGCGAACGGCTTCTTTCGCCGGATCGAGAACCCGCGCGAGCGCTTCCTGTCGAAGGACGAGATCGACCGGCTGGCCAAGGCGCTGGACGCGGCGGAGGATCAGCGCGCGGCGGGCATCATCCGGATCTGCATGCTGACCGGCGCCCGGGTGGGGGAGGTCCGCCAGTCCCGGTTCGAGCAGTTCGATCTGGAGCACTGCCTCTGGTCGAAACCGGCGGCCACCACCAAGCAGCGCCGCGTGCACCGTGTGCCGATCTCCGAGGATGTGGCGGCCATCGTGCGCCAGCGGCGGCTGCTCGTGCCGAAGGGCAGTCCCTGGCTGTTCCCCGGCGATGTGCCGGGCCAGCCCGTGAAGGAAATCCGGCGCTTCTGGATCCGGATCCAGAAGGAGGCGCAGATCGAAGGCGTTCGGATCCATGACCTGCGGCACACCTTCGCCTCGCTGCTGGTCAGCGGCGGTGCCTCGCTCGAGATGATCGGCAAGCTTCTCGGGCACACCCAGATGCAGACGACCCAGCGCTACGCCCATCTGATGGAAGGCCCGCTCCGCGCGGGCGTCGATGCGGTGGCCAGCGTGTTCCGTCCCAGACCAACGCTGGTCCATGATCGCGATGAGCATGGGGATCGTGACGGCGACCGGAAGTCCGCGTGACGGGCGCCGCCTGCGGCCGTGCGGTCAGGCGCTCTGGCGGAGCTGCGACAGTGTCTTCCAGACCGCGCTGATGCGGCGCCGGATCGACCGCTCATCCGGGAACTGGCCATCGGACGACTGCTCGGCGAACCACGCCTGCATGTCTTCGATCAGCTCCGACTGGGTGGCAGGCAGGCCCTTCTCGTGGACCCTCACGATCAGCGCGCTCGTCATGCCGTCCCAGTCATAGGGCGAGGTCGAGCCCGCGCCGCCCGCGATCCTCCGCATCAGCTCGTGGTCGTCCTCGAACTTCTGGACCTGCTGGCCCGTGATCAACAGATCCGCAATCGAGACCTCGACACCCGCCGCGGGGTCGGTGATCAGCAACCAGTCGGTCGAGCCGTTGGACCGGACGCGACGGACGAATGCCGACTGCGGCCCGGTCCCGCAGCGGCGGAACATCGGCAGGATGTCGAAGGCCGAGACGACGACCTCGCCAGCGACGATGTCACCCCCGCAGGTGACCGGCGGGATGCCGGTGACAATGTCCAGGCGACCCTTCGACGACCAGCCGGCGAGATCCGCGATACTGCAACCCCAGCGTGCTGCGACTTCATGGACTGTGTAGTATTCCCTTTGCGGTAACCTCATGTTTTCCTCCCCAATTTCAACCCCTTACAAAACACGCCAAATCTGGCGCGCGGCACGGCGCGGTCATCGATCTTGGACGCGTGCGTCGACCCAGCGCGACTCGCTTTCTGGTTTAGTGCCAGTTTGTCGGAGAGCAGCTCAGAGAACAAGACATGAACATTCGGCTTGATGATGCTCTGAAGGAACCGTTACCGGTTCGTGTGGGCGGGATGCAACTCGCTGCCGAGTCATCTCCGCCGCGCTTCGTCGAGGCAGCTGGTACGGAGTTGTCCGTGATGAGCGTCACAGAAGCAGACGGGCACAAAATATTGTGCCTGTCTGGCATTTGTGCATAGTCAGATCGCCAATGGCGAACTTTGCTCTTGAAATGGCGAACCAATCGGGCTATCCAGCGAGTAATGCTCAGGTGAGAGATAGCTGCCACAGGCTGATCGGTTCGCCGATCGAGGAGGCTTCGGCCTCTACCCACTTCGGGGCGTGGCGACCGCTTCCGCGCGAGGCGATCCGCGACGACGACCCGACGACTCAAGTCCGCAGCTCGCGTTGCGGCACGGGGGCGCCTAGGAGATAGCCTCTGCCCTGATTGCCTCTTGGGAAGGCGGCACACTCGTCGGGATGGTCTCGGCGAGGAAGCCCAGGAGGTTGCGACATGGGAAATGAACCCGTGAAGCCCCTGAGCACCGGGCAGTGGATCCGTCGCTGGATTCGGCGTGTTCTTCGGAAACGTCGGACCCTGATGGTCGCGTTCTGGGTGGTGAAAACCATCGTGTATCTGGCGCGACTGATCTTCCGAGACGGCTCCTAGGTGTTCAACTGCAGAGGATGGGAGAACAATGCTCAACGAAGCTCTTCGCCTGGTACGGGTCTACCATGACCTGACACAGGCTGACGTGGCCGAACGCGTCGGGCTTTCTAAATCCTATGTTTCGGAAATCGAGAGTGGCGAGAAGAAGGTCTCGCTGGCAGTTCTCGAGAAATATTCCGCTACCTTTGACATACCGATGTCGTCGCTCATGCTCTTTGCGGAGCGCGTGGATGAGGCCGGAAAGGCTGACGCCATTCGGGTGTACGTCGCTGACAAGGCGCTGAAGATGCTGGATTGGGCCGCAACGATTTCCGAGTTCAGGGGCGCGAGCCGGTGAGCTACCAGCGGAACCAGTCCATTCTGTACAAGATCACCAGCCCGCAGATGCTGGCAGATCGTCTGAGGCTTTCTCGGGCGGAACTGGACGCGCTTCTTGCCGATGCCGATCTCTACAAACGCTGGGTCGATAGGAAGTCCGGGCGCTCCATCCAGGAGCCGAGGCCGAGGCTTGCGCGGGTGCATCGCAGGATCGCAACCTTCTTGGCCAGAATCGACACGCCGCCCTACCTGCACTCGGCCAAGAAGGGGCGATCCTACATCTCCAATGCGGCAGCACATTCCGTCGATGACGGGTGCGTCAAGATCGATGTTCGTAGGTTCTATCCGTCAGCGCGGGCTCAGGCTGTCTATCACTTCTTCCTCGACCGGATGGCATGCGACGGTGATGTTGCCGGAATGCTCGCGAAGCTGCTGACGGTGGACGGGCATCTGCCGACGGGGAGCAGCGCCAGCCCAATTGTCTCGTATTTCGCCTACGAAGACCTGTTTGATGAACTTGCGGTCTTGGCCGAGGCATCCGGCTGCAGGATGACCGTTTACGTAGACGACATTGTCTTCACGGGCGCAGGGGCGACGCGGCGCCTCCTGTTCGAAGCCAGGAGGGCCATCGGCAAACGGCACCTGCATGGGCACAAGACCAAGCTCTTTCGGCCCGGTCAGCCGCGGATCGTCACCGGGGTCGTTGTCACCAACAACGGGCTCCGGTTGCCGAACCGGCGGCAGGTCCGTATTGCAGAGGACCAGAAGCTGTTCGATGACTTGCCGCTTGGCCGCGAGAAGCTCACGGTGGCAAGGCGGCTCACCGGACGTCTCGTCGAAGCCAGCCAAATCGATGCAGGGTGGCGAGTGCGCGCTGAGGCAATGGCTGCCCAGCGCGATGATATCCAACGAAAGATCGGTCGTTAGACCGGCGTGGACTGGGCTGGTTATGGCTGAACGCAATGACATTTCCAGCCTTCTGACCTTCATCGGCCGGGAGGGTGACTGGCGCGAACGGCTGCAGGATGTTGTCGCCGAACATCTGATGCCCGCGCTCGAGGAATTCGAGATCGACCATGACGGCTTGGCCGACCTGTTGGGTGAGCAATGGTCAGGCGTGCTCTGGGGCTGCGGGTTCGAGGATTTCCTCGGGCAGCGCTATGACGACGGGAACATCGTCGATCTCTACCTGAAGCGGCGCGGCTGGAAGGAAACGGCGCTGAACCGGGCCTACTTCGCCGCGCTGCGGGATGCGCCGGTCAGCCTGTACGAGGTCAGCGATGTCCAGCCCGGCGCCTCGATGGTTCTACGCGATCTGCTGTCGGATGCCGTGCCGGTCACGGTGCGGGAGAAATCCGCGACGCGGACGCTGAAGCAGTGGGACAGGATCGCTGTGCGTGTTGTGCCCGAACGCGATCATCATGTCATCTCCGGGGCGCTGTTGCCCTTCCGCGCCGAGGCGGTGGACTTCCTGTTCGCCGGGCTTCGCGATGCCCTGAAACTGAAGAAGCGCGATGCGCTGCGGCTCTCCCGCGACCAGTTGATGAGCTGCGCGCCAATCTTCACCTCCGCCTGGCTGTTCATCGAGATCGACCGTGCGCTCACCCCGGCGCAGCCGCAGTTCACCAATTCGGACGGCGATGATGTGCTGTTCCACGATCTGCGGTTCCCGCTCGCCAGCGGAGTGACGCAGAAGGCGATTGCCCAGCGGCTGGACCAGGTAAAGGACTTCCTGCCCGAGGGGCCGAAGTTCTGGAACTGGCTGGCCACGCGCAAGGGGCGCGGCGGCAAGGGAAGCGGCGGCATCATGCTGGACACGCAGATGGAGGGAGCCACCGTCTTGGGCTCGCTGGAACTGAAGGGCAAGACGCTGCTCGTGACCGTCAACTCGGCCGGGCGCGCGGCAAAGGTCGAGGCGTTGATCAGCGCGGCTGCCGGCGATCTGCTGAGGCCACAGTTGACCACGATCCGGACGGTTGAGCAGATGCGGGCCGACCAACGGCGTGACGGGCCGCGCGAGACCGCAGACGAAATCCCTCCTGAAATCGCTCGCCAACTGATGCGGGATCACCTGGACAAGCATTACCGCGAAACGCTGGACGCGCCGATCCCGGCGTTGGGTGGCAAGTCGCCGCGGCAGGCCGTTCGCACGGCCGGGGGGCGTGAGAAAGTGATCGGCTGGCTGAAGCACATCGAAAACCGCAGCGCCGGGCATGGCGAGGGTCCGATTGCCGAGTATGATTTCTCGTGGATGTGGGCCGAGCTCGGGCTGGAGAGCTACCGGAGGTGATCTCTCGATGCTGGGACGAGCGATGATAAAGGAGCAGAAGCGGTGCCGGGCTACATCAACACCACATCAACCCGCGAATGCACGTTTCGCCTTGGTTTTGCAGGTGAATCCGTGCGAATGCTAATGTATGTGGGGATGAAAATCGAGCAGGAACAAAGGCTTGCGGCGTAAGCTATTGGTTTTCCTTAGTTATTGGCATCGCTCGACTTTGGGCTCATAACCTGAAGGCCGCAGGTTCAAATCCTGCCCCCGCAACCAAAAATACCGAACCCGCATACAGCCCGCTTCCCAGCGGGCTTTTTGTTGTCTGGCCTTGCGCAAGACCAACCAGCGCCGCCATTGCTCTCTCAAGCTCCCTTAACGCCTTTCGGCGAAACGTGGACGGTGAAGATCTCGATCAGTCTTCGGATGGGCTCCAAAGCCGGCGTCCGCAGTTCTACCGGCGCAAGGTGGCTCAGTTTTCAAGAAAAGCCCGCGAAAAGGAGTCGCGGACGGGCTTGAGAAGATATTGCATGAAGGTCCGCGACTCGGTCTGGATCATCACCTCAGCCGGCATACCGGGGGTCGGGGTAAAGCCGTGCACCCGGGACAGTTCGTCGGGCGCAATGTCGACGCGGGCCAGATAGACCTCGCGCCGGGCGCCGTCGGTGTCGCTCGGGATCGCGTCGGCCGAGACATAGATCAGCCGACCGATCAGCACGGGCGTCGTGCGCTGGTTCAGCGAGGTCAGCCGGACCGAGGCCGGATGCCCCACGGTCAATGAGTCGACATCAGTGCGGGGGACCTGGGCTTCGATGATCAGCGGGACGTCGTCGGGCAGGATCTCGATGATGGGCTTGCCCGCCTCGATGACGCCGCCGATCGTGTGATAGTGCAGCCGCACGACGGTCCCGGCCACGGGGGACAGGATCTCGGACCGCTCCAGGATGTCCTGCGCCTTCAGCGACTGTTCCCTGATGCTGTCCAGCTCGGATTCCACGACCTGCATCTCGTCCAGCGCCTGCTGGCGATCCTCGTTCCGGGCCTGGGTGATCTGCAGCTGCGCCTTTTGGGTCAGTTCGGTCGTCTCGCGGATCATCGAGCGGAGCCTGGCCGCCTCGCCGTCGGCTTCGGCCAAGGCACGGCGCAGGGCGTTGACCTCGCTGCGGCGCACCAGGCCACGCTCCATCAACTGCGTTCGCGCGTCGTGATCCTCCTCGAGAAGGACGACCTGCCGTTCCAGCGCCGTCAGCTGTTCCTCCAGCCCCTCCCGCCGCGCTCGGGCCGCTTGGATGTTGCTGGTCAGCAGGGCGATGTCGCTGTCGAATTTTGCGCGCGAGCCGACGAAGTTCACCAGCTGCTCCTCGACCATGGCATCGATCTCCGGGTCGCCGCGCAGCTGGGCGACATAATCGGACAGGTCGACCGATTCCGTTCCCGCATAGACCGCCTGCAGCCGCGCGGCGATGGTCTCCAGGCGGACCCGGCGAAGCATCAGCTCGCGCTTGTTCGCCAGGGCCGACGTCTGATCAAGCAGCAGCAGCGGCTGGCCCGCCTGGACCTGATCGCCTTCGTTGACGCGGATCTCGGCGATGATCCCGCCTTCCAGATGCTGGACGATCTTGTTGCGCCCGGTGGCCACGAAGCTGCCCGCGGCCAGGACCGCCGCCGCGAGAGGCGCGCGAAAGGCCCAGGCCCCGAAGCCGCCGAAGGAGACCGCCAGCAGGACCAGGCCGAACAGCACATGGCGCCAGACCGAACGGGGCAGATCCTGAGACCAGTCGGCTGCGGGAGTTCGGGGAAAATCCATGGTCAGATCCTCATGCAGGGGCGGGCATGGCGCCGCCGGGCGCGGCAGCCGGCGCGGCAACCGGGGCGGGGGCTGCGGCACCGCGGACGGCGCCCTGTCCCAGGCCGCCACGTTCCGCCAGGGCCTTCAGCATCCGGTCGCGGGTCCCGAACATGGCGATCTGCCCGTCGGCCAGCATCATGATGTTGTCCACATGGCTGAGCAGAGAGGCCTTTTGCGTGACCACCACCACGGTGATGGCGCTGCGCTTTGCATGTCCCATGGCACGGGCCAGCGCCTTGTCGCCCGCGGAATCCAGATTGGCGTTCGGCTCGTCCATCACCATCAGCTTTGGGTTGCCGAAAAAGGCGCGGGCCAGCGCGATGCGCTGCTTCTGCCCGCCGGACAGGGGAGATCCGTCGGCGGCGACGATGGTTTCATACCCTTCGGGCAGCTGCGCGATCATGTCATGGACATCGGCCAGTTCGGCCGCGTCATAGATCTGTTCATCCGTCGCGTCGTCGCGCATCCGCGCGATATTGCGCTTGATCGAGCCCGGGAACAGCTGCACGTCCTGGGGCAGATAACCGATGCTTTCCCCCAGCTGCCGCTGGTCCCAGTTGCGAAGGTCCATCAGGTCCAGCCTGACGCTGCCCGAGGTCGGCAGGATCGAACCCACCAGCATCTTGCCAAGCGTGGTCTTGCCGGCCCCCGAATTCCCCACGATCGCGCAGGACGTGCCCGGCGTCAGGGAAAAGGTGATCGCGTTCAGGACCACCCGCTTGGTCCCCTGCGGGACATAGAGCAGGCGCTCGACATCCAGGCGCCCCTGCGGGCGCGGCAGCAGCAGCCGGTCCTGGTTCAGCGGCGATGCGGTCAGCAGGGCCGAGATCCGGCGAAAGCTGGCCCGCGACAGGGCAAAGCTGTTCCAGCCCTCGATGGCGCCCTCGATCGGCGACAGCGCCCGGCCCGCGATGATCGAGGCGGCGATCACCATCCCGCCCGTGATGTCGCCCAGGATGGCCAGATAGGCGCCCCAGCCCAGCATGCCGATCTGAGTCAGCAGGCGCACCCCCCGCGACGCCGCCGCGCTGGCGATGTTGCGGTCCTGGGCACGCACCTGCGCCCGCATCGACGCCGCGCTGTCGCGGCCCCAGATGGTCACCGCCTCGGGGATCATCGCCAGCGCGTTGATGATCTGGGAATTGCGCGACATCGAATCCAGGTGCAGGTTCGCCCGGCTTTGATGCAGGTTCGCCTCGGCAAAGGCCTTTTCGGTGATGCGCTGGTTGACATGGGCGATCATCAGCAACAGCAGCGCGCTGCCCAGCACGATCAGGCCCAGATGCGGATGCACCAGAAAGATCGCGACCGCGAACAGCGGGGCGAAGGGCAGGTCGAGAAAGGCCAGCAGGGTTCCCGACACCAGAAAGCTGCGCAGCTGCTGCAGATCGCCAAGCGTCTGGTATTCGCGCCCGTTGCTTTGCAGCGACGCGCGCGCCGCCGCCGCCAGGATCGGCGCGCCAAGCCGCGCCGACATGTCGACCGAAGTGCGCATCAGGATAAAGCGTCGGATCGCGTCAAAGGTCACCTGCAGGATCACCGCGCCCACGATGACCAGCGTCAGCATGACCAGCGTGTCGGTCGAGCGGCTGGTCAGCACCCGGTCCGAGATCTGGAACAGGTAGAGCGGAATGGCCAGCACCAGGATGTTCGTTACGCAGGTAAAGACCATCACCGCCAGCAGGTTCAGCCGCACCGCGCGCAGGGCCCGGCCGATCGCGCCCGAAATGTCGGTCTCGGAGACCCGCTTGTGAAAGGCGCCACGGCCTTTCAGGGGGGCGGGCGCCGGGCCTGCCGGCACGCGGCCCGCCTCGGCCTCGATCGTGGGACCATGGTTCAGGGCGGCGGTCCCTGTTGGGGATGCTCTGCCGGGGCCGCGCCGTGGGTGATCGGGCGGCAGTCGTTCTGTCGTCATGACAATACCGTTTGCATGGGATCGACGGGGATGGCGTCCGACGGGATCATGTGGGGCGCCAGATCGCTGTCATCCCCCTGCGGCCCCATCGCGTCGGCCAGAAACACCACGGCCTCGCTGGCCAGGCCCGGTCCGCCCAGGGGCGAGCCGGGATCAACCAGTTCCGCCTGGTGGATCAGCGCGTCGGAATAGACGCCGCCCCGGGTATGGACGGTCGCATCCACGCCGTATTCCGCAATATGGGCCGAGTTGATCAGCACGTTCGATCCCGTGACGACGGTGACGTCGCCGACATGTTCCATCGCCTGCGCGGCCAGAAGGTCGACCTGGTCGGCATCGCCCAGGACGTTGATCTGCTCGATGATCTGGGCCGAGACGAGGTCGCCCTTGATGTGCAGCACGCGCAGCATCTCGGTGCCCGCGAAGGCCCCGTCCTGCAGCACGCCCGACGACATCCCGTCCGGGCCCTCGGCCAGCAGCTTCAGGTAGCCGCCTGTCGCCGTGACATGGCCGGCCTGCCCCACCTGCAGGATCGAGGCGTCGTTCACCAGAAGGTTGTCCCCGCTGCTGATCCGGCCCCCGGCATCGCGCAGGGTGACGTGGTCGCTGTCCAGCAGCACGTTGGTCTGGAAGATCGCGGCCAGGTTGATGAGGTTGCCGTCGATGACGATCAGGTCGAAATGAAAGCCCAGTTCGAACAGCGACACTTCGTTGACGGCGCCGTTGGCCCCGAAGATCAGCGTGGTGCTGGACGCCGTCAGCGTGATCGAGGTCACGTCATTGTCGCTGACATAGTTGTGCTGGACGATCCAGTTGAAGTTGACAAGGCTGCCTTCGATCGTCGTCACCGCCCAAAATTGCGGGGCCGCCTCGTCCCCCTGCGCGGGCACGGTCTGCGTGGGCGACCGGTGGACCAACTCGGCAAAGTTGATGCCGCGGGTCGTTCCGCCAAAGCTGTCCCAGCTGCCGCCCGACGGGCCCGTCACCAGATCGGCGTCCTGCCAAACATTCACCTGCGAGATGAGATCGACCGAAATGCTGTCGCCGCCCACGACCATCACCGGCGCCGAGATCCAGCTGGCGGTCAGGATGACCTCGTTCACCAGCATGTTTGCACCGTGGACGACCTGGTGCGTCGGGCCGGCATCCGCGTCGTCTTGCGCCAGGCGCTCCTTGACGGCGTCGGGCAGCAGGTCCTGGATGTCGGGACGCGCGCCGCCCGGTTGACCGTCCAGGTGGGTGCCTTGGGCCTCCGCGCCCCACAGGTCCCCATCCTGGGGCGACGCCAGCCGCTGCACGGCACAGGCCATCTCCAGAAAATCGGCCTCGGTCTCGGGAAGGGTCAGGCCGGGCGCGACGCCAAGGGCGGTCGCCTGCGCCACCAGCCCGTCCAGCTCTGCCTGCAGCAGGTCCAGCGTCACATGCTGCATCCGGTCGGCATCCAGCAGATCTTCGTCGGACAGGCGCAGGTGCTGGAGGATGACCGCGGCGACGGATCCGGGTGCGGGCATGGTGAAATCCGGCATGCCGGCATCCGACCCAAGGCGGAAGGCCGGTGCATCGCCCTCTCCCCCCTGATGGGGGGCCGGTCCCGTCGCCAGCGGCGGGATCGTGGCGGGGCCATAGCCGTAGAAGGCGCCGTTCGCGACCGCGTCAGAGGACAGCGGTGGCGGTGCGTGTCGGATGATGGCGCTCATGTCGCGAAAGACGTAAGGGTGGGGCACGTCCTGGCTCAGTTCGACCAGATCGCCCAGCTCGTACTGGGCCTGCACCGCCACCAGTTCGTCATAGTCCAGGCGCAGGCGCGCCCGTGTCTCCATCAGTTCAAGCAATCCGATAAAATGAGTGATCGACTCTGAAGCCGCATCCGAGCAGAACATCGCAAATTCCCCTGTTCAGTCGAGCAGCGATACCCGTTAAAGGCCGCATATGCTGGCGGACCCGCGCGACGGTGCCGCGCGGGTCCCTGTTGCGCCGGTCGTTCAGCTCATGTCGTCCTGGCCGACCAGGCTGGAGCTGAGGTCGCCGCCCACCACGGTCATGTCGACCGTGTTGCCCAGCACGTTCGCTCCCATCACGATGCTCTGGTTGAAGGCCGTGGTCTCCAAGAGGCCGTCGGCCGAGGCGGACGACGTGCCGGTGACATAGCCGTCATCGCCGTTGTTCGATCCCCAGGTGCCGGCATGGGCATAGCCCCCGTCACCCGTCATGATCGAGCCGCCCTCACCGCCATTGCCGCTGCCCGAGTTCCAGGCTTGGCCACCATAGGCCGCACCGCCGCCCGCCGACGCGGCGCCCCCCGCACCGCCATGGGTGCTGCCCGTGGCGCCGCCTGCGCCGCCGATGGACCAGCCGCCCCCGGTGCCTGTGCCGATGCCGTCGGCCGAGCCTCCGGCGCCGCCCATGCCATGCGCCATGGCCTGACCAAGACCCATCCCGGCGCCGCCAAGCGCGTCGCCCGCCTCGGCCATCGCCGCGCCCAGCCCATAGCCTGCGCCCGATCCGGCGCCGCCATCGGCCCCGTCACCGGCCATGCTGTCGTTGCTGCTGGAGCCGCCGCCGCCAGTCGCGCCGCCGGCGCCGCCCGTGCCCGCACCGCCGGTACCCCCGGCACCGCCCGCGCCGCCCGAGCCGAAGAAGCCCGAGTCGCCACCGTCACCGCCGTCGCCACCGGACGCGCCACTGCCAGAGCCGGCACTGCTGTCGCCGCTGTCGCCGCCATCGCCGCCGTCACCGGTGCTGCCACCACTGCCGCCCATGCCGCCCATTCCGGCGCCAAGGCCCAGCCCCGCGGCCAGGGCACCCGCGTCGCCGCCGGTCGCGTCGCCGCCCGTGCCGTCGCCATCCGCATCGGCGTCGGCCGAGCCGTCGCCGCCGCCGGCCTCGCCGCCCATGCCCGCACCCAGGCCGAGGCCCAGCCCGGCAGAGGCCCCGCCGGCACCCCCTTCCGCATCGGCATCCCCGCCGCTGCCCGACAGCGACAGGCCGCCGGCCGCCAGGGCGATGCCGCCGGACGCCGTCGCGGCGCCGTTGCCGCCATTGGCATTGCCGGCCGCTCCGCCGGTGCCGCCCGCGCCGCCCGCGTCAATGCCGTCCTCGGCCGTCGCGGCCCCGCCATAGGCGCTGCCGTTCTGGTTGAACGTGCCGTCGTTCGAGACCGTCGGATTGCTCAGGACGTCATTGTCGACCATGTGGCCCGACTGGACCAGCGTGTTGGCGCTGTCGTTGCCACCTCCCGAAAGGGCGTCGTTCAGCATGTTCTCCAGGTTGATGTCGTCGTCATTGCCCAGAACGACATTGCCGTCGCGGTTGACGATCAGGGTCTCGATCGTGCCGTCGGCATTGTCGATGTCCAGATCGGCAAAGTCGTCATCCGTGGGCTCCCATCCTCCCATGTCCAGGCCGACATCCACGGTCGTGCTGACATTGGTGGCCACGTCGGTGTAGTTGGCGGCATGGTTCGCGGCCGCGTTCCAGGCGGTGTTCGCGGCGTCGTTCGCGTTGGTGTTGCTGTTGGCATTGCCGTTCAGGTTGCCGTTGGCGTTCCCGTTCAGGTTGCCATTGCCATTCATGTTGCCGTTGCCATTGGCATTGCCGTTCGCATTGCCATTGGCGTTGCTGTTATAGCTTTCGCTGCTCTGGGACTGGCCCTGATCCTGGCCTTGGTCCTGCCCCTGATCCTGGCCTTGTCCCTGGTCCTGGCCCTGCGCCTGCAGCTGGGCCTGCAGTTCGGCTTGGGCCTGCGTCTGTCCCTGGTCCTGGTCCTGATCCTGGCTCTGGCTCTGATCGTTGAACGGCCAGGTGAACAGGTTGAAGTTGCGGCTGTCAGACATGTTTCACACTCCGGTTCGTCGTGCAGGACCGCTGCCGGATCATCGCAAGCAGCAAAGGAACTGCACCGTTCCGGGGGACCTGTCGCGGACCGCAGGGCCGGCTGCTGGGCAATGGCCCACGCGCCAGAAGGCGGCAGCAGGTGCGGACGGCGACACTGATCCGTGCCTGGCTCCCCCCAACGCAGGCACGGGTCGTCTTGGGCAATCAAGGGCGCCCTCGACGGACCCCAAGCGTGGCGCGTTCCAGGTCATCGCGAAAGCCGGACATCCGGGCGGTTGACGGGCAGCACCGCAGGGTGGGCCCTGCCACGGCCGGGTGGAGCAGGACGGCCACGCCCCTGCGGGCAGTCCATAGCCCATTTGGTATATGGAAATCCGGTGCATTCGCAGCCACAATCGGGTCATATTCCACGGCCGCCCGGCGGCAATCCGACGGCAGTTTTTTGCCCCGCCGCAGCGGGAGCGCCGGCCGGTCTCATCAGATGGAGGAACAATCAGGCGTTCTCGCCCTCGACTCCCTTGACAACATCAAGAGGCTGTTATGAGTGAACATGTACAGGACGTGGCGCAGAGCATTCCCCTGCGGGGCTGCCGCCGTCCCCCCGAGCTTGCGCTTGTGGGAAGCCGCAGCAGTTTCACCGAAAATCTTCTGCGCGCGACCAGCCACGAATTCCGTGACCATCCCCTGATCCACCTGCCGACGCTTGACGCGCTTGGGGCCATGCCACCCGAACAGACCGCATCGGTCCGCCTGCTGCTGGTCGACGAGGGCACGCTGGGCGCCGCGACCGAGGCTGCCCTGCGCCTTGCGGGACCGCGCGTCAGGATCGTCCTCGCCTATCTGGATGCCGAGGCCGCGGCCCGTCGATACCACGATCCCTGCCTGCCGACGACGATCCACAGCTTCGTGCCACTGGACGTGCGGCTGGATGTCTGGCTTTCGCTGCTGAAGCTGCTGCTGCATGGCGGCAAATACGTCCCCGAAGAACTGCTGAACCACCGGCCCCATCGGAACCCGGCACCGGGCGGCCTGGCCGAGCTGCCGCTGCTGGGGCTAACCCGCCGCCAATACGACGTGCTGGAGCTGGTCGCCGAAGGTCACCCGAACAAGGTCATCGCCCTGCGGCTGGGCCTGTCCGACCACACGGTCAAGCTGCATCTCCACAACATCATCAGCAGGCTGGGCGTAACCAACCGCACGGAAGCCGCTGCCCGCTTTCGCGACATGCGGCCATGATCAAGAACCATCCCGGCCTGCCCGCCGGAACGCCGCCCGCCATGGCGGAGAACCTGGACGCGGTCCTGCTGCGCGTCGGCGTCATGAACTATTCCTGGAGCAACACGGAAAGCCTGCTGATCCACCTTCTGGCAGGCTTGGCCGGGGTTCGCGAAGACATCGCCGTGGTGCTTTTCCTGTCGCTGAAGTCGACGCAGGCCCGCATCGAACTGATCGAGCGCCTGGCCAAGCTGTGCCGCCCCGCCGGCGACGAACGGCGCGAACTGCTGGCCCTGATGCAGCGGTTCACCCGGCTTGCCGCGACCCGGAACCGGTTCAACCACAGCATCTGGTCCTTTGATCTTGAACAGGGCTCGATCTCGACCATCCTGATGCGGATCGCCGATCGCCGCGACGGGGTGCTGTTCGGCAAATGCGAGCCGCTTGATGCGAAGGAGATGGCGCGCCTGGACGAAGCCTTGGGGGACCTCAGCGACCTCAACCGGGCGATCTGGGCCTTTCTCAAGCGCTACGGCTATCCGGTCTGAACAACAGCCCTCTCGCGGCCCGGGCGGATGGCTGCCAGTACCTCCAGCGTCCGCTGGCCCTGTTTCTCCACATCCTCCAAGTCGGCGCTGTTGCGGATCTCGCGCCGCGCGTCTTCCAGGATGGCATGGGCCTGATCCCGCAGTGCCGCCTGCTGGTCGCCGGTATTGGCGCAAGGAGCCATCGCCTGCAGGGCCTTCAGCAGATGGATCAGGATGATCGGCTTGTCGCATCCGCTCTGGCGGATCTGGCTGAACGAAGCGTTCAGCAGGCTGCCATAGCTGGGGCGCGGACAGATCACGCGCAGGACCCCGTCCCTGTCCTGAAAGACGCCGCGCGGCACGGATCGCTGCAGCAGTTCTGCCCAGGATGCCGACACCCGGTGGATGACCGACACCGCCGTGTAGGGGTCGTTGATGCCCGGCGACAGCGCCCGCACGGCGATCTCGACCAGGTGACGGATCGAGAATTCAAGGTCCTGTACCGGCGTCCGGTGCACGCCCAAGGTGATCGCGCGTTCGATGCTATCCGCCAGCCTGTCCGAGGCCCGGCTGGCCGGATAGATGCCGAAGGCCTGGCCGTTCGGGATCGCGAAATCCCCGGCCCGCAGCTTCAGCCCGACCAGGACATCGGCCGCACGGGCGGCGTCGATGATCCGTTGAAGCTCGATGGCCTGAATGTAGCCCGAGGACCGGACACCGAAGAAGGCGGCGCCCGCCTCGAAATCATCCGGCAGCGCGTCCCTTGGATCGGCCCCCTCGCCCAGGGGGCGCAGGTCTGCGACACCCCGGTCCAACTCGCGGCCCACCGCGTCGATCAGCGTCTCGGACATGATCGAGGCGGCCAGTTCATGGATATGCAGGACCATCAGGGCGACGCTGGCGATGGTCAGCCCAATCGCCAGCGTGACGGACAGATAGGCATGCATCGCGTCTTCGTCGCCCGCCTGGATGAAGGACAGCAGCAGCAGGCAGTAGATGATCGTCATCACGAAAGTGCCCAGCACGAACTGGGTCTGCAGGCGGCCCATGAAGTTCCGGATCAACCGGGGGCCGAACTGGCTGGTGGCCAGGGTCAGCACCACCATGGTGATCGAAAAGACAAGGCTGGCCATCGTGATCATCGAGGTCAGGACCGTCGCCAGAAGTTCGCGCGCCTGAGCCGGCGGGCTGACATAGACCAGGCCCGGCAGGCTGTCCTTTGGCCCCTGGTCCAGCCAGTGATCGGTCGCCAGCGCCAGAAAGGTCAGCACCGGCGCAAGGACGCCCATGACGGCGGGAAGAAACCACAGGCTGGTGCGGACCGAGTCCCACAGCGCCCGGGCCGCGTTGCCGCGGGACAGAAGTCGATGGTCGTTCATGTGCTGGATGCTCCGCAATTCATCGTGCCGCCGCGCCGGCAGGTCCGCGGCGGCGGTCCGGCAGGTTCAGGATGCCGCCGTGCCGCGGCCCGCGGCCCGGGTCAGCAGCGTAATGACCTGTCGCAGGCTCAGGTCATGCCGGGTCAGCAGGCGTATGCCGATGGTCAAGACACCCAGCCCTCGCGAAAGCCACTGCTCAATCCAGCCGGTAGCGAAACCAGGCCGCGAAGGGGCCAGGATCAGGAGCGTGCCTGTCGGATGGTCGAGGATCCGGCGGGTCCTGGTGTCGATCATGAGAAATCTCCGTGGCAGGGACTTCGATCAATCGCCTGCGCGGGGATATGTTCCTGTCGCCGCTGCACGCGACCAGCCGTCCCCTGCCGGTCGGGAACATTGAGGCGCGCGGCCGGTTCGGGGAGAACAGGATGACGAGAGGATACCATGGAACAAAGTGAACTGATCCGCCAGCGCGCGCACCAGATCTGGGAAGCCGACGGCCGCCCCGAGGGCCGCGAGGCCGAGCACTGGGCCCGCGCCCAGGAAGAACTGCGCCAGGAGGGCGCGCTGGAGGAGGACGATGCCTTGGCGGAGGGCTATCAGGATGACACCTCCTCCGCGCCGAGCCGTGACCTTGACCCCGATGACATCGGATCGGCCGACGGGCACATCATCGAGGCAGGTGAGGGCGGAACCGCCGGAGGACCCGACGAGGCCGACGAGGCGCTGCAGTCGCCTGTGTCGTCGCGGGATTGAGGCCGCCGTTCCGGGGCTTCCCCGGGACGCACCGCCCGTTCAGGATCGCTCAGCGGGCGCCGTCCCTGGTCGAGACATCATCCTGGAACGCGCGTTCGCGCGCGGGCCAGGTGCTCTTGATATAGGCCAGAACGGCGCGGATCTGGTCGTCGGTCAGTGTGTCTGCGAAGGCCGGCATGTCGCTCTCATATCCCTCCACCACGGCGCCCAGACCCAGCTTGGTAATGTTGAAAAGTTGCCGGTCGGCGTGGTGCCAGGTGTGGCCGCTGGCATCATGGGGCGGCGCGGGCATGCGGCCGCTTTCCAAAGGGGTCTTCCAGTCGGGCTGCCCCTCCAGCTTGCCGCCGTGGCATGAGGCACAGTTTTCGGCGTAAAGCGTCTCGCCAAGGGCGATCCGGTCGGGCGGTACGACCTCGCCTAGGAAGGTCACGTTTTGGGGTTCCTGGCCGGGCTGCAGGTGAAAAAGTCCCGCAATCAGCCCTGCCAGTCCCAAGCCTCCCAGTAGCAGATAAACCCGTCTCATGCCGTTCCCGCTTTGCCTCCTGTCTGCGCTATCAGACCACTTCAGCGGCCGGCAAGCCAGGATGCAACAGGTGCGGCAGCTTGATGCGGAGGCATAAGCCTTGGCGCCGCCCTGGGCAGATCAGGCCAGCCGCCCACCGAAGCGGTAGAGGACCAAGGACGTGCACCTTGGTCCCAAGCGCTTACTTGTTGGTGCGCCCCCGCTGGTCGGGATCGATCCCGCCCTGCGGATTGGTGTCGTTCCCGACATCACCTTCGTAGGTGTTCTCTCCTCCGACGGGCGGGTCTTTC
This sequence comes from Paracoccus sp. KKT209, assembly GCF_055635455.1. Next base: position 3,014,093 of record NZ_CM145758.1, on the reverse strand, counting down.
CGGTCCATACCCTTGGACCTGCCGATGCCGGGATCGCTGCGCAGATCGGCATCCGTCGGCTTGTCGGTCTTTTCGTGCTTGTTGCTCATCTTGTTGCTCCTTTCAGCCGTGATAGGCCGGAGTCACTCCTCCGCGTCACGGTCCGGGCGCTCGTCGGGCAGATGGTCGGGCTTGGACGCGGCCCCTGCCTCTCCCTTGCCGGGGGCGTGGTTCGCGGTGTGGTCGTGGTGCTGCTGGGTGTGGACATGGCGGGAATCCAGACCGCGCTCGTCCGAGTGGCGGGACTTGTCGCGATTGGACAGGATCTCGTTGTCGGGCAGGGGCTCCACATCGATGGGGCTCATCCCGCCGCTGCCGTCGCCTTTTCCCTGGTCCTGCTGGCCGGGGCCGAACTTCTTGCCGCTTGCATGTGCCATGGGGTTCTCCTTTCAGGGCCGTGAATGCCCGTCGATCCCGAACCGGCGTGTGGCGGAAATGTTCCTGCCTTCGTCTCAGGGGCCCATCCCACCCTTGTAGTAGCCAAGACGTGAGGGCCCCACCCGGAACGGCAGCCAAGGTGAGGCGTTGTGCCGGCCCACGCAGCCAGACAGGAGATCGACATGACACTGACGAACTGGAAAATGCGCAGCACTGCCCTGGCAGCTGTTCTCAGCCTGCCCTTCGCGACCGGCGCGGCACTGGCTCAGGAGGCGACCGCGACGGATCAGGCGTCCCCCGCCACCCAAAGCGAGCAGACTTCCTCTCCGGATCAGCAGACCGCGCAGATGGACGCGCAAACGAACGCACAGTCCGCGGGCCAGGATGCCTCCGGCAATCCGCAACCCGACGCGCTTGTCGCCACCGTGGGCGAGGCCGAGATCCGCGGTGACGACGTGATGACGGTGGTGGGCATGCTGCCGCCGCAGTTGCAGGCGCAGTCGCCGCAGATGCTGGTCCCCATCGCGCTGGAGCAGTTGATCATGCGCGAACTTGTCCTGGAAAAGGCTCGGAGCGAAAACCTCGCCCAAGACCCCGAAGTGACCGAGTTGGTGCGCCGCACCACCGAGGATGCCGAAAAGAACGCGATGGTTCAGGTCTGGCTTGACCGCGAGATGGCCAAGGCCGTCAGCGACGAAGCGGTCCAGCAGAGCTATGACGAAGCCCAGGCGCAGGGCCAGCAGGACCTGCCGCCGCTCGAGGTGGTGCGCCCGCAGATCGAGCAGCACCTGCGCCAGCAGGCCATGCAGGAGATCCGGGTGATGCTGCGCGAGGGCGCGGATGTGGTACTCTATGATCCCACGGGGCGCCCTATTGAGGAGCCGGCGACTTCGGGAGATACCGGCGGCGCCTCCGCTGAAGGCGGAAGTGAGGCAGGTCAGATGTCCGGGAATGCCGACACCACGAGGAGCGGTTCATCCTCGACGGCAACGCCGCAGGAAACTGAGGGTGAAGCAGCGGACGGCGCTGCCTCGTCGGCCGATTCTGGCGCCGATGCTCCTGCCGAGGCCGAGCAGCCCTCCGGCAACTGATCGGCGAATCGGCTTTATCGGCTGGCGTCGATCAGGGCGGCAAGCGTCCGGCGAACCTCCTGAAGGCCAAAGGCCAAGGCGTTCCGGTTTCGATGACGCCGCGAGTCGGCATCGTCATGGGGCAGAGAGATCTGCAGTTCGGCCAAGATGTGGTCGATGCGTTCCGTCTGCCCCACCGGGTTCGCGTCGCCCTCGGCCAAGGCGGTAAGGGCGGCGCAGGCTTCCTCCCGCAGCCGATCAAGCCGCGATTTCAATTCCTGACTGGTCGCCGAGGGCATGAGATCTGCCTCGGCGGCCCGCTCAAGGATGATGACCGAGTTATAAAGTCGCCGCAGTGCCTCCAGGCGGCGGTTCATCCCAGCACGATCCGCCATTTTGACCACGGCCAGCGCCTCCTGCGCCTGCTGCACCGCCTTATGGTATTCCGAGACATGGTCATGCAGGGCAGACCCCGTTCCCTCTTGGGCAGCAGCCTTCAGCGCATCGCCCAGACGCGTGGCCGTGGCCCGCAGGGCACGGCGAAAGTGACGGTCGAACCGCACCTCGGCCCGGTCGGGCCAGATCACCAGCGCCGCCAGAACCCCCGTGGCCGCGCCAAGCGCGATCGCCACGCCCCGTTCAGCTGAGGTTTCCAGCATGGCAGCCTCCGGCGCCAGCGCGATCCCGACCGCGGCGACCGCCCCATAGCTCCAGTCGGGGCGTGCCCCCGCGACGCCTCCCACGACCAGCAGCGACAGGGCCAGGGCCGAGGTCGTGCCCCAGATATCGGGCAGCAGCGCCAGACAGGCCAGGCTGATCAGGCTGCCCACGACCGTCGCCTGAACGCGGGTGAAGGCGGCGCCCATCGTGCCGCCGACCGAAGGCTGGATGATCAGGACGGCGCTGAGGATGGCCAGGAACGCCTCGTCCAGGCCCAGCCAGCGCATCAGCAGGTAGGTTGCGGAGGCCGCCACGGCCGACTGCACGGCATGCCGCAGCATGTCGCGCCAGTTCGAACCAAGATGTCGCGTGATGTGGTGGAGCACGTCGGCCTCTGGGACGGTGCCGGAGACTGGTATCAGGAAGCAGATACTGGATGCAGGGCGGCCCCTCCGCGGGGCCGCCGAACCTGTCGGACGGGATTTGACCTACTTGTTGTCGCCGCTCAGGGCATCCTTGGCCTTGCCGACGCCCTTCTGGACCTTGCCTTCGACCTGATCGGCCTGACCGCTGCGCTCGGTCTCCTTGTCGCCGGTTGCCTTGCCGATGGTTTCCTTGGCCGAGCCGATGACGTCCTTGGCCTGACCCTTGGTGCGATCTTCGTTCATCCGCGTTCTCCTTTTCGATTGGTCCTTGGCAACGGTCGCGGCCCGCGATTGTTCCCCTGCCGGCCCGCGATCCGGCCCTTGGGTCACGGTTCACGGGCGGCGAAATAGGCCGCCAGGGCCTCGATCTGCGGGTCCGTCAGACCTTGGGCTGCGGCGTGCATCAGGACGGACCGTTCACCGCCGCCCCGCTTGCCGGCCCGCCAGAGGATCAGCTGCTGCTGCAGATAGTCGCGGCCTTGGCCATCCAGGCGCGGGATCAGCGGGTTGCGGTTGTTCGGCCCGTGACAGGACAGGCAGGCCGGAATGTCGGCCGTCCCCCTGCGCGCCAGTGCCTCTGCCCCCTCGGGAACCGGGGCGTCCGGCCCATCGGCGGGAGCGGGCAGTTGCGACAGTTCCTGGGCCAGCTGCCCGTCCCGGGCCGGATCGATGCGGCTGATCGCGTGGGACATGATCCCGCTGGGCCGGGCGCCCGAGCGGTAGGCAGCAAGGGCGGTGGCAATATAGGCGGGCTGCAGGATGTCCAGGCGTGGGGCGCGCGGCGTGCCTTGGGGGCCATGACAGCCGGCGCAATAGCCCCCGGGGGCCGCATCGGTCAGCTGGGTGTAATCCTCCGCGGTCATTCCGTGCTGCACGGCGGTCAGGAAGGCCACCACGGCCCAAACCTCGTCCCCGCGGCCGGCATCGGGCCAGGCGGGCATGCCCGACATCTTGACGCCTTCTTCAACGATCCAGTGCATTTCCTCGGGGCGCCAAGGGGCCACGGCCTCCTCGACCTGCGGCGGGCGGGGCACCATCGAGGCGATGGTGGCCGTCGCCACCTCGCCCGGGCGAGCATGGCACATCCGGCAGGCGCTGTCATAGTGCCGTGCCCCCAGCTGGATCAGGGCCGGGTCCTCCAGATCCTCGGGAACCTCGGAAGGCGGCGGTGCGCGCAGTTCGACCGAGTTCCGGAAGGTCGTGTGCAGGACCCAGTTGGTGATGCCCCAGTGCCCCTGTTGCGCCGAGGTGTTGAAGAGGCCCAGGAACACCACGGCAAGACCTGCCAGGCCGGCCAGGACCCCCATCGCCGCGATGGTCAGGAGGACGGTCCGCAGCCTGTTCATGTCGTCACCCCGCGGCAGGACAGGGCCCGTGCCGCCAGCGCGACCCCTGCCAGCAGATAGACGGGCGTGCCGATGGCCAGCATCAGCATGCCGCCGACCGCCTGTCCCCCGGGATCGGGTGCCGTGCCGCAAAAGCCCGCATAGAGATCACGCGGCGCCAGCGTCAGAAGCGCGCCCAGCAGCGTCATGTGCATCGAGGTCAGCAGCAGGCCGCCCGCGCCCGCCAGCGCCTGCCCCGCATCGCCGGTCGCGGCCGCGCGCAGGCAGCCTGCCCAGACCAGCAACCCGGCCAGCAGGAAGCTGGCCTGTTCCAGCGCGAAGCCCAAGGGCAGCCGATAGGCCAGCCCGTGCGCGGCGGGCATGTGCCAGGCCCAGACCAGCGCGAATTCGATCGCCGCCGCGACCAGGGGAGAGATGGCCAGCCAGCGGCCAAGCGCGGGGAAACCCAGCACCAGCAGCGGCGCCGCCAGTGCGACCAGGACCATGTGCCGCAGCATGTGCAGCGGAAAGCGCGGCGCAAGCTGGTCCAGCGGCAGCAGCCAGATCGCCGCCAGCAGAAGGATGCCGCCAAGGGCCGGGAGGCTGCGCGCGGTCATAGGCAGCTCGTAATGAAAAACGCGGGCAGGGCCACATAGACCACGCCCACGAAGGAGATGATGGACAGCAGCAGCGCCGCGTGCCCCAGGAAGCGATGGGGCCCCTCGACATGGTCGTCGTGATCATGGGGGCCCCATTGGCGATAGGACTGCCAGCCCTGCCAGGCGATCACGGCCAGGGCCAGCAGCGTCAGGCCCAGGATCGACAGGCGCAGGAAGGTGACGCCGTCCTCGGTCCCGACCTTGGCGCACCAGACGGCGGCGCCGGCATAGCAGAAGAGGAAGTGGAACGCCCAGACCGTGGGCGCCAGCGCGATGCGGAACAGGCTGCCGGTGGCACCGCGAAATTCTTCCTCGTCCTGGCGGTGGCTGATGCCGGGCATCGGGTCCTCCTTCACAGCAGCCTCGGGCCGAGGCCGATGACGGCGGCGGTGACCAGCACCGTCAGCACATGAAAGTGCCAGTAGAGCGAGACGTTCCACAGGTCGGCGTCATGATCAGGGTCGATCTTGCCGAAGATCGTGCCCGCCAGGCAGTAAAGCTGCATCAGCACGCCCACCAGGACATGCACGCCGGTCCAGATCACCAAGGCGCAGACCACCGCCGGATAGACATGGCTGGAGGGCGCCAGGTGCAGCACCGACAGGACCAGCATCCCGCCCCCCGCCAGCGCGGCCAGTGGACCCGCGACCAGCGCCGCCCGCGCCGCCCCGGTCCGGCCGGCGCGGTTCAGGTGCCGCGCCCCCAGGGTCAGCGCCCAGGCCAGGACCAGTGCCAGCGCCGACAGGCCCACCAGCCCCAGATCGGCATGGGCCGCGCCCTCAGGCGGAAAATTCGCATCCGCCGTCCAGTAGAAGAAGAACCCGAAGACGACCGAGGCGAAGGCCGTCGCATCGCCCAGCATGGTGATCCACATGGCCCACCAGCCCACCGATTGCGGCCCCGAGGCATAGGTCGGCAGGCTGAGGCCCAATCCGGCGTCCTTCATCTCGGCTTCCGGGATCCGGGCGGTGGAGGTCCAGAGCCAGTAGAGGATGCAGCCCACACCCACCGCCCCGGACAGGGCACCCGCGATGTAGTGATGGAAGGTCGGCAGGATGAAGCTGCCGCCGATGAACACTGCCGCGAGAAGCGTGATCCAGGCATCGCCGGTCACGCGCTGGACCTGAACCGGGCGCGCGTCGATGACGCTGGTCACCAGGGTCTCTCGATGACCTTCCGGGGCGTCCGGTAGGTAATAGCGGCCTGCGGACATGCGATCGACCAGCTTTGGCTGATCCCAGAGCGGATAGCGCGAGGTGATGTAGGGGATCGAGCGCACGCCCCAGTCATCGTCGGACAGCGTGTCGCTCCATTCCAGGGTGCCGGCGTTCCAGGGGTTGCGGGTCTGCAGGCGCGGCTTGCCGGGGCGCAGCAGGTCCCAGGTAAAGACCAGGAAGCCCGCCGCGATGATGAAGGCCCCGACCGAGGAGATCAGGTTCAGCAGGTTCCACCCCAGATCCGGCTGATAGGTGAAGACCCGGCGCGGCATGCCCAGCAGGCCTGTCAGGTGCATGGGCAGGAAGGTCAGGTTGAAGCCGCCGAAGATCAGCCAGAAGGCCCATTTGCCCAGCCGCACCGACAGCACCCGCTTGGTGAAGAAGGGAAAGAAGTAATAGACCCCGGCCATCACCGGCAGGATCATCCCCCCGAACAGGGTGTAATGCAGATGCGCCACGATGAAGTAGGTGTCATGCACCTGCCAGTCGAAAGGCGCGATGGCCAGCATGATGCCGGTCAAACCCCCGGCGGTAAAGATCGCCAGCCCGCCCGCGATCCAGAGCATCGGCAGGCTTTTCTGGACATGGCCCACCATCAGCGTGACCAGGAAGACGAACAGCTGGATGCCCGTGGGGATCACGACCGCCTCGGATGCGGCGGAAAAGAAGGCCAGCGAGATCATCGGCAGGCCCGTGGTGAACATGTGGTGCACCCAGAGGCCGAAGGACAGGAAGCCCGTCCCCACCGCCGACAGCACGATCCAGGAATAGCCGACGATCGGCCGCTGTGCCATCGTCGGCACGACCATGGCGGCAATTGCGACCGAGGGCAGGAAGACGATGTAGACCTCGGGGTGGCCGAAAATCCAGAAGAGGTGCTGCCAGAAGATCGGGTCGCCCCCACGCGACGGGTCGAAGAACGGCCAGTCCAGCGCCCGTTCCAGCTCGAACAGCAGGTCGCCCGCGATCAGTGGCGGAAAGGCGAAGAGGATCATGCCCCCCACCACCAGCACGTACCAGGCGTAAAGGGGCATCGTGTTGACGCGCATCCCCGGCGGGCGGCATTTCAGGACGCCCACGATCAGTTCGACCGCCGCCGCGATCGAGGCGATCTCGATGAACGACAGGCCCAGAAGCCAGATGTCCGACCCCACCCCTTCGTCCATCGTCGCCAGTGGCGGATACATGAACCAGCCCGACTTGGGCGCGGCGTCGAACAGGACCGAACCCAGCACGAAGACCCCGCCGATCAGGAAGGACCAGTAGCCGAAGGCCGAAAGGCGCGGGAAGGGCATGTCCCGCGCGCCTAGGAAGGCGGGTAGGATCAGGATCGCCATCGCCTCGAACAGCGGCACGGCGAAGAGGAACATCATCGCCGAGCCGTGCATCGTGAAGAACTGGTTGAAGCGGTCGGCGTCCAGGAACTGCATCCCCGGATAGGCCAGCTGCACCCGCATCAGCAGCGCCAGAACACCGGCGGCCAGCATGAAGGCGAAACAGGTCAGCGAATACCATTTGCCGACCTCGGAATTGTTCACCGACATCAGGTAGCGGATGCCGGTCTTGGTCTTCCAGACCTTGCGCAGGCGGTCCTCCTGGGCGGCGCGCAGATCCTGCGGAACCGGTTCGGCCAGCATCGCCTCGGTCGGGGGATAGGGGCCCTGAGGCTTGCGGTCGATCATTCGAGGCTCTCCAGATAGCCGGCCAGGGCGGCAAGCTCGTCTCGCGCCAGCCAGTCATAGGCCGGCATGGCGACCTGGGGCTTGATGTCCCGTGTATGGGCGATCCAGGTCATCAGGTCGTCGCGCTCGACCTCCATGATCCCGGCCGCCAGCGAGGCGCGGGAGGCCAGGTGCGTCAGGTCCGGGCCGACCGTGCCCGTGAACGCCGTGCCGCGAATTGCGTGGCAGGCGCCGCAGCCCTCGTCGCGGAAGATCGCCTGACCTTGCCGTTGAAGGTCGCTTTGGGGTTCGGGTGCGGGGGCGGCCTGTTCGGCCAGCCAGGCATCGAAGTCCTCGGGCGCCATCACGACCGCCTCGAAGGCCATCAGCGCATGAGAGGCGCCGCAGAATTCGGCGCATTGGCCGCGATAGAAGCCCTCGAGGTCGGGATGCAGGGTCAGCACGGTCTGGCGGCCCGGGATCATGTCCATCTTGCCGCCCAAGGAGGGGATCCACAGCGAATGGATATAGGTGCTGGCGGTCAGTTGCAGCTCGGTCCGGCTGCCGGCGGGAAAGCGGATCTCATTGGCCGATGCGATCGGTTCCTGCGCGCCCGGGGGCCAGTATTCCACCCGCCACCACCACTCCTCTCCATTGACGCGGATGACCAGGCCGTCGCCCGGCGCACGCTGCGACGGCATGATCGACAGCCCCCAGGCCAGCAGGGCGCCGACCACGAGGGTGGGCAGCACGACGCCGGCCCCGATGATGATCCGGTTCCCGTGGCGCAGGGCGACATGCCTGCGGTCGACCTGCGTGAAATAAAGGAACATCCCGTTCAGCGCGAGCCACAGGACAATGGCGCCGCCGAGCATCACCAGAAAGATCAACAGCAACTGGGCCGCATCCTGCCCGCCGGGCATCAGCGCCGATTGCGGCCCCTCGCAGGCACCCAGCAGCGATGGCAGGACCAGAAGGCTGAGCGCGGAACCGCGAGAGGCTTGCTTGCCGCGACGTGACATGAAGGACCCGGTTGTTTCCCCGAAACAAGCCCCCACGGAAAGGTGAAGTTCCGCCTGCGGGAAATTATAGATCACAGGACATTGCCCGGTGCGTCCGGAAGTTCGGTCAAGGCAATGACAGCGCAGTTTCCAATCAGAACGATAATGAAAAGGAATATTTCAACTTCAGGTATTAATCCCTGCACAGGGCGCGTGCAGTTTCTCTGGGCCAAAACATGCCGAGGCGCTGCAATACTGTTTTACAGAAAATAGTTGCCGCATATGTTAATTTCAGGCGTATGATCGATAGGGACTATCCGGAAGGGGCATGTTGCCCCTGCGTTTCGCAAGGATGATCGTGGCGTCCGCGTGACGGCGGTCCGCGGTCCGCGGTGCCGGCATGGCGTGTGTGTAGTCGGAGAGTGTAGATGTTACAGCTGGTTAGGGACGACTTCCGTCGACATGGCAGTCATATTCTGGAGCCTGCCTTTATCTCATTGGAGATCTACCGATACGGACGATGGGCAAACCAGCGCAGAAACCCGATTCTCAGGTTCATTGCCAACAAGGGCTATATGATCCTGAAAGTTCTTGTTTTGAATGTGACCAAGGTCTGGATTCCACCCCAAGTTGTAATAGGCAAGGATTTTCATATCATTCATGCTGAAGGGTCGCTGTCGATTCATCCCGACGTCATTATCGGGGACCGCTGCGGCGTCATGCACAACGTGACGATCGGCACGAACATGGGCGACGGTGCTCCGGTCATCGGCGATGACGTCTTCATCGGCGTGAACTCGACCGTGCTCGGCAGGATCAGGATCGGCGACAGGGTCCGGATCGGGGCCAACACCGCCGTGTCGACCGATGTGCCCTCCGATTCGACGGTTCTGGGATCGCCCGCGCGGATCTATCCCCGCCTGTCACCTCTGGCCCCCACCACGCCGCGGCCGGTGCCGTCGCCCGCGCTGATCTCCTCCGAGGTCCATTGATGATGCCGGGCCAGAGCCTGTACCGCCTGTTGGCCGACAACCTGCCGATCCGCCCCAACAAGATCGCCCTGATCGACGCGTCCCGCTCCGTCACCTATGCCGAGCTTTCGGCCGAGGCGGATCTGGTGGCCGACCATCTGGCAGGCATCGGCATCCGCGCCGGCGACAGGGTCATCGTGCACCTGCGCAAGGGCATCGAGGAGGTGGCCGCGATGTTCGGCGCCGCCAGGATCGGCGCCGTGGTGGTGAACGTGAACCATCAGTGGACCGCGCAGCAGCTTCGCCATGTCGCCACGGACAGCGGCGCGCGGGCGCTGGTCACCCGTCCCCAAGCCCTGAAGGAGCTGGAGGCCGGCGGCATGCCCGATGCGATCTGCGGCACGCTGCTGACCGCAGAGGGTGCGGCGACCGGTCTTGATCGGTGGTCCGGCCAGACCGCCCCCGGGCTGTCGCAAGAGGCCCGTCCCGGCAGCGACGACCTTGCGATGATCATCTATACCTCGGGATCGACGGGCCTGCCCAAGGGCGTGATGCTCAGCCACGCCAATATCCGCTTCGGCGCGGAATCGGTCACGTCCTATCTGGGCTTGACAGAGGAGGATCGCCTTCTGTCGGTCCTGCCCTACAGCTTCGATGCGGGCCTGAACCAGCTGACGACCATGCTGCTGACCGGCGGCAGCGTCGTCCACCAGCCCGTCGCCATGCCAAGCGAACTGGTTCGGTCGGTCCGCGAACACGATGTTACGGGCTTTGCCGGGGTGCCGCCGATCTGGAACCAGGTGGTGCGGCTGCTGATCCAGGCGCCGACGCCGATGCCGTCGCTGCGGCGGGTCACCAATACCGGCGGCAAGATCCCCCCGGATATTCTCGACCGGATGCCCGAGGTCTTTCCCGGCGTGGACATCTACCTGATGTACGGCCTGACCGAGGCCTTCCGCTCCACCTATCTGCCGCCGGCCCGGTTTGCGGCCAAGAAGGGTTCGATCGGACAGGCGATCCCTAATGCCAGCATCCATGTGGTGCAGCATGGCAAGGGCTTGGCGGGGCCGGGCGAACAGGGCGAGCTGGTGCACGGTGGCCCGCTGGTCAGCCTGGGCTACTGGAACCGGCCTGACCTGACCCGTCAGAAGATCCGTCCCTGTCCCGAGCTGAGGCATATCCTAGGCGATGCGCCCGTTGTCTATAGCGGCGATCTGGTGCGGGTGGACGAGGAGGGGGACCTGTGGTTCGTCGGCCGGATCGACGACATGATCAAGACCAGCGGCTTCAGGCTGAGCCCGACCGAGGTCGAGGATCAGGTCTCGCAAAGCGGCATGGTGGCAGAGGTGGTGGCCTTTGGCGTGGAGGACGACGACCTGGGCCAGGTCGTGCATATCGCCGTCAGCGGGCTGGACGGCTTCGATCCGGCGGCGCTGCTGGCCCACTGCCGCAGGTCCATGCCGCATTACATGGTTCCGCGATGGATCCACCCCTGGCCGGGCCCGATGCCGCGCACGGCCAGCGGCAAACTGGACAGGCCGGCCGTCATCGCCGGGTCCAGGGCCATCCGGCTGGCGGAAGCCGGGTGACCGGTCGTTGTTTCAAGAGGGGGGCCCCTGTGCCATGTTTCTGACTGCACAAAGCGTGATCGACTTTCTGAAGAATTCGCTGAATGTCGATGGCTGGATCGACGCCAGCACCAGACTGTTTTCCACCGGCCTTCTGGATTCGGTGGCCATGATGAACCTGATCGGCTTTGTGGAAAGCACCACTCGCATCGAGGTCCATCCGGCGGATGTCACACTGGACAATTTCGACAGCGTCGACCGGATCGTCCAATATGCCAATGCCCAGCAGTGAGACGGCGCTGGATGCCTGCCTGTCGCAGGCGGCGCAAAGGTTCGGCACGCCCGCCTATGTCTACCTGACGGACGACATCGAGCACAGGATCGCGCAGATCCGGGCATCGCTGGGCCGGTGGTTCCATCTCAGCTATGCGATGAAGTGCAATCCCAACCCGGCCCTGCTGGGCTGGCTGGCGGACCGGATCGACGATGTCGACGTCTCCTCGATCAGCGAGTTCCACCTGGCCCGTCGGGCGGGCTGGGACGCCGCGCGGGCCAGCTTTACCGGTCCGGGCAAGCGCGCGGTCGAGATCCGGCAGGCGGTCGAGGCCGGGATCGGGGAACTGGTGGTCGAGAACCTGCGCGAGGCGCGGCTGGCCGACCGGGCGGCGGCCGACCTTGGCCTGCGGCAGGACATCCTGATCCGCCTGGCGCCCTCCAGCGTGCCCAAGGGGTTCGGCGACCAGATGGCCGGACGGCCCAGCCCCTTCGGCTTTGACATCGAGAGCGCCGATGAGGAACTGCCGCAGGTCCTGGCCCTGCCGCATCTGAACTTGGTGGGCCTGCACATCTATTCCGGCACGCAATGCCTGAAGCCGCAGGCGATCTGCGAGAATTATCGCATCTTCATGTCGATCTTTCGCGACATCTGCGGCCGTCACGACATCATCCCGCAAAAGCTGGTCTTTGGCTCGGGCCTGGGCGTGCCCTACCACCCCGAGGACAAGCCGCTGGACCTGCAGGAGATGGCGGAGGGCATCGGCCCCGACCTGGACGCCTTTCGGGCAGAGCCCCGGTTTTCCGGCACCCGGCTGGTCCTGGAACTGGGGCGCTACCTGGTGGGAGAGGCGGGCTATTTCCTGACCAGCGTCATCGGCACCAAGCTGTCGCGCGGGCGCAACATCGCCATCTGCGACGGCGGGATGAACAACCACCTGCCGGCCTCGGGGCATTTCGGCATGGTGATTCACAGGAACTACCGGATGCACCGGATCGGCGGCGGCGAGGCGACCGAGCGCTACAATATCGTCGGGCCCCTGTGCACCTCGATCGACCGCCTGGCGGGCGATGTCGCAATGCCGGTTCTGTCCGAAGGGGACGTCGTGGCGATCCATGTCAGCGGCGCCTATGGCCTGACCGCCAGCCCGCTGCATTTCATCAGCCACCCCCTTCCACGCGAGGTGCTGGTCGAGGGCGACCGGATGACCGATGTCACCTGGCTGACGGGGTCATAGCCCTCCCTGGAGAAGGCGATCAGGTCAGCAGGTCCAGGGTGCGCCTCACGTCGTCCCAACTGACCGTGAACCCCGTGGTCGAACCTTCGCCGACCACCAGGGCATAGCGCTGGTTCTGCCGGTCGGTCAGCGTCTTCAGCGCGGCCACCGTGCGGTCGGGCGGCTGAAACACCAGAAGCGCGGCTCCCGGCGGCATCATGGCCAAGCCGTGGGCAAGGTGGCTGCCCTCGACGCCCGCGATGATCGCGGCCTCTCCGCATAGATCCGCGATCTGATCCACCGACGCCGTCAGCGGGTCCAGCAGGCGAAAGCCGTAGGTCTGGGCCAGCTGCTCGGCGATCTGACGCTCGTTCTCCATCACCCGGGCATCGCCGCTCTTGCCGCGCAGGATGAAGACGCCGGGCAGGGGGCTGCAGCTTCGCCCGGCCAGCAGGCGGCGGCGCATCTCGGCGGCACGCCGCGTCTTGCCGTCGTTGTTGGGCATGTCGTCGAACAGGACCAGCTCGCGGAAGTGGATGGTTTCCTTGCGCAGGGGGGTCATGCCCAGCAGGCTTTCATAGCGCGGCATGTGGCCGGTAGGCGTCAGCAGGCTGGTCACCGTGGTGCTGCCGGGTTCCGCCAGCAGATAGGTCAGGCAGTCGTCGCTGAGCCAGTTCCCGAACCACCGGTTGCCCAGCCAGCTTTCGTACATCGTCGCGCTGATGACCTCGCGTGGGACGCGATAGGTCAGCGGCCGCGACCGGCGGGCGCGCAGGTGACGCTGCCGGCCCTTGGCATAAAGGACGCCGTCCACAAGATCGACGTTTTCCACGCGGAAGGCGGTGGTGGGCCGGTCGAGGCTGTCATACCCCCCGCGCAGCGCCTTCATGACGATCTCGGGCGTGGCGAATTCCGTGCCCCGGATGCGCTCCAGCTGCCCCGGCAGATGAAGGGCGGGGGGAACATGCCGCTTTCCGCCTGGCGCCAGCTGCCACTGGTCGTGGGCGCCCTCCGCCAGGTCCGGCTGGCCGCTGCCCATCAGGCGCTGGCCATAGGCTTGAAGGGGTCTCAGTGAGAGCATGTCGCCACCCTTGCCGTCGCGAAGGCCCGCAAGGACGCGCCATGCAGAGGCCACGTTGAAATACCCGTGCGCCGACTAAGCCCCGAATTTTGCAGCCGGACAAGCCCTTCTGCGTGACCCAGAAAGCCTTCCCTGACGGCCGCGCCCAAAGCTCAGTTCCAGATCCGGGGCCGCGTCTCCACCAGGTCGATGATGGCCTGCGCGATCAGCCGGTGATCCGCGGCCGAGGGATGCCAGTTGCAGGCCGTCCGCTCCAGGCCAGGGATCGACAGAAGATCGATCCGCGTGTCGCCTTGGGCGCGCCGCGCGGCGACGACGGCTTCATGGGCCGCCACGAACTCGTCGCCATATTCCGCCAGTGCCACGACCAGAAGATGGGCGCCCGGATGATCGGCGCGGATGTCCTGCAACAGCCGCAGATAGCCGTCGACGAAGTCGGGGGGCAGCTCGCTTGTCTGCCACAGCCCCAAGAGCCGGCGCCGGGTCACCAGGTCGTTCGAGCCGATCTGGACCACCACCAGATCGGGCGACCAGGCGGCATCCGCCCCGGCCTCCGGATCGTCGGGGGCCGTCATCGGGTAGAGGTCCAGCATGGCCGGGACGGCACCTTCCGCGTCGGGGGTCAGGCGGATGCCCGAGGCGGCGATCATCTGGTAGTCGGCGTCGAAATGCCGGGCAACCTGGGGCCCGAAGGATTTCTGCGTGTCGGTGGTTTCCAGAAAGATGTCATAGCCGTCACAGTCGCGGGCCGGCGACAGGTTGCCCAGCCCGACGGTATCGGAATCGCCCACGAACTCGATCTGCCGATTGTGCGGGGCCGGCGGCGCCAAAGGCGTGCCCCCTTCCGGCAGGAAGAAGCCCAAAAAGCGCCCCGCACCCGAGGGTGATTCGCTGACCTTCTCCAGACGGATGCCGTGCGGCCCGGGGCCCAGGCCCGACAGGCGGACCACCCGCCGGCCCGGCGTCACGACCTGAAGAACCGGCCCCTCCGGTCCGTCCAGCTGGATCCGATAGCGGTTGACCGGATCGTCGAAGGCCATGTCCAGCGCGTCGCCCTCAAAACGCGCCGTCGCATGCACCGCAGGCCATTGATGCCGAAAGGCACCCGGTCCTGCCTCCGGGTCGATTGGGTCCAAGGGCGCGACACGCCCGACGACCGTCGCCGCCAGGGGCGCCGCTCCTGCGATCTGAGACAGGTCCAATGTCTCCACCTGAAGGCCCGGCAGGTTGCCCGTCTCCTCGATCAGGAAGGGCTGCGACAGCCCCGCCAGATGCGGCAGCGACGCCGGGGCCACCTCTGCCAGCCCCAAGGCTGGGCCGAGCGACATCGTTACCGCAACGAAGGCTGCCAGAAGACGGGCCATGTCTGATCCTTAAGAACCGGATCCAGGCTAGCCTCGGTCGGGCCTTGGGAAAAGCCCCGGGACGGCGGATCGTGGCCCCGGAAAAGGCGCGATTTTCATCAATGGCTGTCCTTTCCGACGTCGTTTCCGCGGCATCCCTTGAGGAAGTCCATGTCTGCGCCGGTGTCGGCGCCCATGACGTGCTGCTGGTGGAGCCAGGCATAGCCGCTGGTGGGGGGATCGGGCAGGGGCTGCCAGGCGGCCAGGCGGGCGGCCAGCTCGGCCTCGGGGATGTCCAGGTGCAGGCGGCGGGCGGGGACGTCCAGCTCGATCATGTCGCCCGAGCGCACCACCGCCAGCGGGCCGCCGGCCGCGGCCTCGGGCGAGGTGTGCAGCACCACCGTCCCATAGGCCGTCCCCGACATCCGCGCGTCCGAGATGCGCACCATGTCGGTCACGCCCCGGCGCAGCACCTTGGGCGGCAGGCCCATGTTGCCGACCTCGGCCATGCCCGGATAGCCCTTGGGACCGCAGTTCTTCAGCACCATGACGCAGGTCTCGTCGATGTCGAGGTCCTCGTCCTCGATGCGCGCCTTGTAGTCGTCGATGTCCTCGAAGACGACCGCGCGGCCGCGATGGACCAGCAGATGCGGGCTGGCGGCCGAGGGCTTCAGCACCGCCCCGGCAGGCGCCAAGTTGCCCTTCAGCACCGCGATGCCGCCCTGCGCCGTCAGCGGCCGGTCAACGGGCAGGATCACCTCCTCGTTCCAGTTCACGACGTCGCGGACCTCGTCCCAGATCGTCATGCCGCTGACCGTCAGCGCGTCCCGGTGCAACTGTCCCGCCTCGGCCAGGCGCTTGATCACCACCGGCAGGCCGCCGGCATAGAAGAACTCCTCCATCAGGTACTGGCCCGACGGCATCAGGTTCACGATCGTGGCCACGCCGCGGCCAAGCCGGTCCCAATCGTCCAGGGTCAGGTCGACCCCCACCCGTCCGGCCATGGCCAGCATGTGGATCACCGCGTTCGTGGACCCACCGATGGCGCCGTTCACGCGGATCGCGTTCTCGAAGGCGTCCCTGGTCATGATGTCCGAGGGCTTGAGGTCGTCCTTGACCATCTGCACGATCCGCCGCCCCGACATCTGCGCCATCACCCGGCGGCGGCTGTCCACGGCCGGGATGGCGGCATTGCCCGACAGCGCCATGCCAAGCGCCTCGGCCATCGAGGCCATGGTGCTGGCCGTGCCCATCGTGTTGCAGGTCCCGGACGATCGCGACATGGAGGCCTCGGCCTCCAGGAACTCGTCCTGGGTCATCAGCCCGGCCTTGACCGCCTCGCTGAAGCGCCACAGATGCGTGCCCGAGCCCACCCGCTCGCCCCGGAAATGCCCGTTCAGCATCGGCCCGCCGGTCACCACGATCGAGGGGATGTCGCAGGAGGCCGCCGCCATCATCAGGCTGGGCGTGGTCTTGTCGCAGCCGACCAGCAGCACCGCCCCGTCCATCGGCTGGCCGCGGATCGTCTCCTCGATGGCCAGCGCCGCCAGGTTGCGAAACATCATCGCGGAAGGGCGGAAGGTGTTCTCGGAGGCGGAAAAGACCGGCACCTCGACCGGAAATCCGCCCGCCTCCCACACGCCCGCCTTCACCTTCTCGGCCAGTTCGCGCAGGTGGCCGTTGCAGGGGGTCAGCTCGGACCAGGTGTTCAGGATGCCGATAATCGGGCGCCCGTCGAACAGGTCATGGGGATAGCCCTGGTTCTTCAGCCAGCCGCGGTGATAGATCGTGTCGCGCGAATTGCCGCCATACCATTCCTGCGAGCGCAGTCGGCGGGGCCAGGGGGCGGGGGTAAAGCTCATCGTCGGACCTCAGAGGGCGGCGACCGCGACCGGGGTCGGGTCGGCATCATGTTGCAAAAGCGGGTTCTGCAGCGGCAGGCCGAAATCGGGGCATTCGATCCGGAAGATGTCGCCCGCCCGCGCGGTGATCCCGTCGGCGAATGACAGCGTGGCGGTGCCGAAGAAATGCACATGCACGTCGCCCGGCTGGCGGAACAGGTCGTACTTGAAGTGGTGGTGCTCCAGGTTCGCCAGGCTGTGGGACATGTTCGCCTCTCCCGACAGGAAGGGCTTTTGCCAGACCGTGGCGCCGTCGCGGACCAGGCTGCTGGTGCCCTCAAGATGCGCGGGCAGTTCGCCCACCCGCAGTTCGGGGCCGAAGCTGGCCGGGCGCAGCTTGGAATGCGCCAGCCACAGATAGTTGCCGCGCTCGGTCACGTGGTCCGAGAACTCGTTGGCCAGGGCAAAGCCCACCCGCAGCGGCCGCCCGTCCGGGGCGATCACGTAAAGGCCCGCGATCTCGGGCTCCTCGCCCGCATCCTCGGCAAAGCCGGGCGAGACCAGCGGCCCCCCCGGCGCGACCGCGGCATGACCGTTGCCCTTGTAGAACCATTCCGGCTGCGCGCCGATGCCGGCCGCGGGCTTGCCGCCCTCCAGCCCCATGCGGAACATCCTCATGCTGTCGGTCACGTTCTCGGCCAGGCTCTCGGCCGCGCCCTGGTGCATCGCGTCGCGCGTCGCGGCCGAACCCAGATGCGTCAGCCCGGTGCCCGTCAGGTGCAGATGCGCCGGGTCGGGATGATCCAGCGGCACAAGCAGCCGACCCGCCTCCAGCGCCGCGACCAGGTCGACCGCCGCGCCCCGGCCCCGCGCCTCGATCTCGGCCCCCAGCCCGCGCCCCGCCGCATGCGCCGCCAGCGCCAGATCCCGCGTCGAGGACACCCCCCGCACCAGATGCGCCCCATCATCGCCCCGCACCGCAACGCCACGCGTCCCGTCCTCAAGCGTCAGCTGCGAAAGCCACATCTCAGGCCTCCCGGTTCTTGTTGTAGACGTCGAAGACGACGGCGGCCAACAGCACCAGGCCCTTGATGACCTGCTGGTAATCGATGCCGATGCCCATGATCGACATGCCGTTGTTCATCACCCCCATGATGAAGGCCCCGACGACGGCGCCCACGATCCGGCCCACGCCCCCCGACATCGACGCCCCGCCGATGAAGACCGCGGCGATCACGTCCAATTCGACCGCGAATCCGGCCTTGGGGGTGGCGGTGTTCAGGCGGGCCGCGAAGATCAGGCCCGCCAGGGCCGCCAGCAGGCCCATGTTGACGAAGACAAGGAAGGTCAGGCGTTCGGTCCGGATGCCCGACAGCTTGGCGGCCTTGGCGTTGCCGCCGACCGCATAGACGCGGCGGCCGATGGTCGTGCGCTCGGTCAGGAAGACATAGACGACGGTCAGGATCACCATCGACAGCAGCACGTTCGGCAGGCCGCGGAACCAGGCCAGCTTCCAGGTCACGAACAGCAGCGCCGCGGCGACGATGGCGTTGCGCAGGACAAAGAGGCCGAAGGGCTCGTCCTCGATCCCGTAGCGGGCGTTGCGGGCGCGGGTGCGCATGCCCTGCCAGACGATCAGCAGGGCGGCGACCACCCCCACCGCCAGTGCCACGCCGTTCGGGCGGCCGATGCCGAACAGATCGGGAATGAAGCCGGTGGACAGCAGCTGAAAGCTGTTCGGAAAGGGCCCGATCGACTGGCCGGCCAGCAGCCACAGCGACAGCCCGCGAAAGACCAGCATCCCCGCCAGCGTCACGATGAACGAGGGGATCTTCCAGTAGGCGACGAAATATCCCTGCACCGCGCCGATGGCGATGCCCGCCACCAGGCAGGCGGCGCCCGCCAACCAAACGGGCATTCCCCAGCTGACGATCATCACCGCCGCCAGCGCGCCGATGAAGCCCATGACCGACCCCACCGACAGGTCGATATGGCCGCTGACGATGACCAGCAGCATCCCCAGGGCCATGATGATGATATAGCTGTTCTGCAGGAACAGGTTGGTGATGTTCACCGGCTTCAGCAGCACGCCGCCGGTCACGATCTGGAAGAACGCCATGATGGCGATCAGCGCGAACAGCAGCCCGTATTCGCGGATGTGCTTGGCAAAATAGGCGCCGATGCCGGTGGCCGGCGCGTGGTCGGTATGTTCCATCCGCGTCTTTCCCTATTCCCTGACGATCAGCGACATGATCGCTTGCTGGCTGGCGGCGTCACCGGCCAGTTCGCCCACGAAGCGGCCTTCGTTCATCACATAGATCCGGTCGCACATGCCCAGCAGCTCGGGCATCTCGGACGAGATCATGATGACCGCCTTGCCGGCGGCGCTGAGGTCGTTGATGATGTTGTAGATTTCATATTTCGCGCCGACATCGATGCCGCGCGTCGGCTCGTCCAGGATCAGCAGCTCGGGTTCGGTGAACAGCCATTTCGACAGGACCACCTTCTGCTGGTTCCCGCCCGACAGGTTCACCACCTTCTGAAAGACCGAGGGCGTGCGGATGCGCATCGCGCGGCGATAGGTCTCGGCCACCTCGGTCTCGCGGTTGTCGTCGACGACGCCGCGGGTGGCCACGGCGTCCAGGTTGGCCAGCACCGTGTTGCGGCGGATCGTCTCGTCCAGGATCAGGCCCAGGGACTTGCGGTCCTCGGTCACATAGGCCAGCCCGGCCTTGATGGCCCGGTCCACGGTCGAGACATCGACCGGCCGCCCGTGCATCAGCACCTGCCCTGAAATGTCGCGCCCGTAGCTGCGGCCGAAGATGCTCATCGCCAGCTCGGTCCGGCCGGCGCCCATCAGGCCCGCGATGCCCACGACCTCTCCGGCGCGGGCCGTCATCGACAGGTTGCGGATCATCTGGCGGTCACGCTGTTCGGGATGCCAGACGTTCCAGTCGCGCAACTCGAAGACGGTGTCGCCGGCCTGACGGTCGCGTTCGGGATAGCGGTGGGCCATGTCGCGGCCGACCATGTCGCGCACGATGCGGTCCTCGGTCAGCTCGCCCCCGCGCGCATCGATGGTCGAGATCGTCGCCCCGTCGCGGATGACCGTGACGCTGTCGGCGATGCGGCGCACCTCGTTCAGCTTGTGGCTGATGATGATCGAGGTGACGCCCTGCGTCTTCAGCTCCAGCAGCAGGTCCAGCAGTGCCTGGCTGTCGCGTTCCGAAAGTGCGGCGGTGGGTTCGTCCAGGATCAGCAGGCGCACGTTCTTGGACAGCGCCTTGGCGATCTCGACCAGCTGCTGCTGGCCGACGCCCAGGCTTTCGACGCGGGTGCCCGGCGGTTCGCGCAGGCCGACCTTGGCCAGCAGCGCCTCGGTCTGGCGAAAGGTCTCGGGCCAGTCGATCACGCCGCGGGTGGCACGTTCGTTGCCCAGGAAGATGTTCTCGGCCACGGTCAGCAGCGGCACCAGGGCCAGCTCCTGGTGGATGATGATGATGCCCTGCGCCTCGCTGTCGCGGATGGTGCGGAAATCGGCGACCTCGCCGTCAAAGACGATCTGGCCGTCATAGCTGCCGGTCGGATAGACGCCGGACAGCACCTTCATCAGGGTCGATTTGCCGGCGCCGTTCTCGCCGCAGATGGCGTGGATCTCGCCCTCGCGGACCGACAGGCTGACATCGTCCAGCGCCTTGACGCCCGGAAAGCGTTTGCTGATGCGGCGCATTTCAAGAAGCGCGGTCATGTGCTGTTCCTTGCTGGGGCCGCCCCCGCGACGGGGGCGGCCCGCTGCGTCACTGGATCTGGTCGGCGCTGTAATAGCCCGACTCGACCAGCACCTTTTCCCAGTTCGACTTGTCGACCGGCACCGGCTCCAGCAGATAGGAGGGCACGACCTTGACGCCGTTGTCATAGGTCTCGGTGTCGTTGACCTCGGGCTCGTTGCCCTCCAGCATCGCCTCGACCATGCCGACGGTGACGCGGGCCAGTTCGCGCGTGTCCTTGAAGACCGTCGAATACTGTTCGTCGTTCAGGATCGACTTGACCGACTGCACCTCGGCGTCCTGGCCGGTGACGATGGGCATCGCCATGTCGCCCGAGCCATAGCCGACGCCCTTGAGCGAGGACAGGATGCCGATCGACAGCCCGTCATAGGGCGACAGAACGCCATGCACCTGCGCGTCGGTGTAGTTGGCCGACAGCAGGTTATCCATCCGCGACTGCGCCACCGCGCCGTCCCACCGCAGCGTGCCGACCTTGTCCATGCCGGTCTGGCCGGACATGACGGCGATCTCGCCCGCATCGATCATCGGCTGCAGCACCGACATGGCGCCGTCGTAGAAGAAATAGGCGTTGTTGTCGTCGGGGCTGCCGCCGAACAGCTCGACATTCCACGGCTTCTGGTCCGGGAAACGCTCCTTGAGGCCGGCGACCAGCGAATTGGCCTGCTCGACGCCCACCTTGAAGTTGTCGAAGGTGGCATAATAATCGACATCGGGCGTATCGCGGATCAGGCGGTCATAGGCGATCACCTTGATGTCGGCGGCCTTGGCATTGGCCAGGGCGTTCGACAGCGTGGTGCCGTCGATGGCCGCGATCACCAGGACGTCGACGCCCTTGGTGATCATGTTCTCGACCTGGGCAAGCTGGTTGGGGATGTCGTCCTCGGCATATTGCAGGTCGGTCTCGTAGCCCGCGTCCTGGAACTGCTTGACCATGTTGTTGCCGTCATCGATCCAGCGGGCCGACGACTTCGTGGGCATCGAGATGCCCACGGTTTCGGCCATGGCGCCGGTGGCCAGCCACGACACTCCGATCGCCAGCGCGACCGCGGCGGTTCTGATCTTCATGCATCCTCCCCCGTGGCGGATCCGGCCGCCACATTTTTTCCCATGCCCTCTCCTCGGGGCACGGCATGACCATAGCAATGTCGCGACATGATGGTAAAATGACATAATCTTTCAGCTGCATACCGGATGCTATATGACGCCACCTCCTTCACGACTGATGCTGAAGCCCGCCCAGCTGCGGCTGATCTTCGAGATCGCCGAAAGCGGCCAGTTGCAGCAGGCGGCGCAGGCCTGCGGGATGACCCAGCCTGCCGCATCGCGCATGCTGGCCGAGACCGAGCGGCAGCTGGGCGTGCCGCTGTTCCTTCGCCAGCCCAAGGGGATGGCCCCGACCGAGATCGGGCAGAACGTCCTGCGCCGCGCGGCCGTCATCCTGCGCGAGATGCAGGGCATGGCGACCGATGTCCGCGCGCTGAGCACCGGATACGCGGGATCGGTGCATGTGGGGGCGGTGACGGGGCCTGCGGTCGATTACCTGGTCGCCGCCATCCGCGAGGTCAAGGAGCAGGCCCCGGACGCCGATGTGACGGTCGACGTGATGCCCTCGCGCGAGCTGCTGAGCCACCTGGTCGCGGGGGACATGGACTTTGTCCTGGCCCGCATCCTGCCGGAATTCGACGCGCGCGAGTTCCTGATCCAGCCGATGCGGGACGAGAAGGTGACCTTCTGCGTCAGGGCCGGCCATCCGCTGGACCGCGACCGCAGGGTCGAGCTGACCGAGCTTCTGGAGCAGGAATGGGTGATGCAGCAAAGGGGCGCGCCCATCCGCGAGGCGACGCTGGACGCCTTTGCCGCCCAGGGCCTGTCCGAGCCGCGCAACGTGGTCAACAGCCCGTCGCTGCTGTTCACCATCTCGTACCTGTCGCAGAGCGATGCGGTGGCCCCCCTCTCGGCCGAGGTGGCGCAACTGCTGACGCGGCCGCCCGTCAGCGCGAACTTCACCTGCCTGGATATCGCCCGCCAGATCTGCGTGCCGCCCTATTACCTGCTCAGCCTGCGCCGCCGCCCGGCCTCGCCCCTGGCCGAGAAGCTGCGCGAAAAGGTCATCGCCAAGTCGCTGATGGGCTAGGTCGGCGGCACCTTGCCGCAGGGGGAGGGGCGGGAACAATCGAATGCCCGGCCGGTTCAGTTCGCGAACAAGCTGTGAAAGGACCGACAGATGAACACGGGACAGTCCCCAAACCGCCCATCGTCGCAAGTCGTGGTTGTCTCGGGCGCCTCCAGCGGGATCGGCCGTGCCACGGCCGAGGCCTTTGCCAAGACCGGCGCCAAGCTGGTGCTGGCGTCGCGCGATGCCGAGACATTGGAAGAGGTGGCGGAGGTCTGCCGAGGCTACGGGGCGGAGGTGATGACGCAGCGCGCCGATGTTACGGAATTCGCGCAGCTGCGCGACCTGGCGGTCAGCGCGCTGGCCTTTGGCGGGCGCATCGACACCTGAGTCAGCAATGCCGGCGTCGGCGCGGTGGGGGCCTTTCATGAGGTCCCGCCCGAAGTGCACGAGCGCATCATCAGGACCAACCTGGTCGGCCACATGAATGATGCGCTGGCGGTGCTGCCGGTCTTCCTGCAGCAGGAGCGGGGCGTCTTCGTCAACGTGATCTCGCTCGGCGGCTTTGCGGCGGCGCCCTATGCAGCCGCCTACAGCGCCAGCAAGTTCGGCCTGCGCGGCTTTGCCGAGGCGCTGC
The DNA here is from genome assembly GCF_055635455.1 of Paracoccus sp. KKT209. The sequence goes on along the minus strand of NZ_CM145758.1, from coordinate 2,990,826 downwards.
GGGGCGAGCTGACGCCCCATACCGGCATCCACATTTGCGACATCTATCCCAGCTTTGTGGACACGCCCGGCATCTCCCACGGGGCGAACTATGTCGGGCGCCGCCTCAGCGCGCCGCCGCCCTTGCTGGACCCTCGCCATGTCGCCGCGCGCATCGTGCGCCTGTCGCGGCGCCCCCGCCCGACGACGATGGTCGGCGTTCCGACCGCCCTGGTGCGGCTGGCGCATGCCGTCTCGCCCCAGATGACCAGCCACGCGATGGGCGCCTTCCTGCGCGGCTACTTCCGTCGCGCCGAACGTGTGACCCGGACCCGCGGCAACCTGTTCGCGCCGCCTCCCAATCCCGGTGGTGTGGACGGCGGCCTGCGGTCCGGGCCGCAGCGGGCGACGGCCCTTGTGGCGGGCGCGCTTGTGGCAGGCGGGGCGCTGGCCCTGCTGGCGGCCGGCAGCGGACGCAACCGGCGCGACTGACGCGCGGCGTTTCCGAAACCCGTCCCGCAGGCGCCCCTCCGCCAGCGGGACGCGGCCTGCGATTTTCGCTGGATCGGCGGCCCGGTTTCTGGTCAGAGAGGCGCCAGAGAGGCTGACCCCGCTGCGCGCGCAGCGTTCCAGAGCAGGACAGGCGATGAGCATCCATTTGTACCCCAACGACCTTCCCGATGACCTGGTGCTTGGCCCGGTCGTCGCCATCGACACCGAGACGATGGGCCTTGATCCGCGCCGCGACCGGCTGTGCCTGGTGCAACTGTCGTCGGGCGACGGAGAGGCGCATCTGGTCCAGATCGACCGCGGCCAGACCGAGGCCCCGAACCTGACACGGCTGCTGACCGATCCCAAGGTGCTGAAGCTGTTCCACTTCGCCCGCTTTGACGTGGCCGCGCTGGAAAACGCCTTTGGCGTTGTCACGGCGCCGGTCTGGTGCACCAAGATCGCCTCCAAGCTGGTGCGCACCTTCACCGACCGGCATGGCCTGAAATACCTGCTGAACGAACTGGTCGGCGTCGATGTCAGCAAGCAGCAGCAGACCAGCGACTGGGGCGCGGCCGACCTGACGGATGCCCAGCTGGAATATGCCGCATCCGACGTGCTGCACCTGCACAAGCTGAAGGAGGCGCTGGAGGCGCGGCTCAAGCGTGAAAACCGCCTTGGGCTGGCGCAGGCCTGTTTTGATTTCCTGCCCGCCCGCGCCCATCTGGACCTGCTGGGCTGGGGCGACGAGAACGACATCTTCCGGCACTGACGTCGTTTAGTCTGGAGGATATTTGGCAAAGGAGAGGGGATGGGCGTGGCGGACTACATCGAGACGGCGCAACGGGTCATCGGGGTCGAGATCGCAGGCTTGGAAGCCCTGTCCGCGGGCTTGGGCGATGAATTTTCCCGCGCGGTCGAAATGATCCTGGCGGTCCGGGGGCGGGTGATCGTGTCGGGCATGGGCAAGTCGGGCCATGTCGGGCGCAAGATTGCGGCCACGCTGGCATCCACCGGCACGCCGGCGCAATTCGTCCACCCCGCCGAGGCCAGCCATGGCGACCTGGGCATGGTGACCGAATCCGACCTGGCGCTGGTCCTGTCCAACAGCGGCGAGACGCCCGAGCTGGCCGATCTGATCGCCCACACCCGGCGGTTCTCCATCCCGCTGATCGGGGTCGCGGCGCGGCCCGGCTCGACCCTGATCCGTCAGGCGGACCTGGGCCTGATCCTGCCCGCCGCGCAGGAGGCCTGCGGCAACGGCATCGTGCCTACGACCTCGACCACGATGACGCTGGCCCTGGGCGACGCGCTGGCCATCGCGCTGATGGAGCATCGCCAGTTCACGCCCGAACATTTCCGCACGTTTCATCCGGGCGGCAAGCTGGGGGCGCTGCTGGCCAAGGTCGGCGACCTGATGCACAAGGACATGCCGCTGGTGGCCCTTGATGCGCCCATGACCGAGGCATTGCTGGTGATCAGCCGCAAGGGCTATGGCGTCACGGGCGTCACCGACGGCAACGGTGCGCTGGTGGGGATCATCACCGACGGCGACCTCCGACGGCATATGCAGGGGCTGCTGGATCTGGATGCGGCCGCCGTCATGACGCCCGCGCCGCGCACCATCGCGCCGGGCGCGCTAGCCGAGGCGGCGCTGGCGCAGATGCAGGACAGCAAGATCACCTGCCTGTTCGCAGTCGACGAGGGGCGCCCCTGCGGCATCCTGCACATCCACGACTGCCTGCGCGCGGGGCTGGTCTGAGGCCATGAACCGCACGCGCGTCGTCCGCTGGCTTCGGGTGCTGATGCCGCTGGCGGCGTTGGCGATGCTGTCGACGATGTTCCTGTTCTCGCGCCAGTCCGACACCGAATCGCGCATTCCCTACGCCGAGGTCGATGCCGAGGCAGCCGCGCGCGAGGGTCGGATCGTGGCGCCGGAATATTCCGCCGTCACCCGCGATGGCGCGCAGCTGGCGCTGCGGGCCGCACAGGCATCGCCGGACGGGGCGGGCGGCGCGGCGCGGGACCTGCAGCTGGACTGGCGGCGGCCCGACGGGCTGACGGCGGGCCTGACCGCGCCGGCGGGCGGGCTGGCCGATGGCCGCATCAGGCTGGAGGGCGGGGTTGTGATGACCACCTCCTCGGGCTGGGAGGTCGAGGCCGAGCGGATCGAGGCCGAAACCGCCGCCGCCGTCATCACGGCGGATCGCGGCGTCCGGGCCGAGGCTCCCTTCGGGCAGATCGAGGCCGGGCGCATGCGCCTGGCGCCGGACCCCGACGTTCCGGGCGACGATTCCCCCGCGATCTTGAATTTCTCGGACGGCGTGCGTCTGATATACCGGCCCTGAGCCCCGATCAAAGGACCCCAAGATGCTTCGCCCCCTGCTGATCGCCCTTGCCCTTGCGGCGCCCGCCACCCTTCCCGCGATGGCGCAGACGACCTTTGGGGGCATGCGGGCGGATGTCTCGGCCCCGGTCGAGGTGGCGGCCGACAACCTGACGGTGAACCAGTCCGACGGCAGCGCGCTCTTTGCAGGCAACGTGGTCATCGGTCAGGGCGAGATGCGCCTGTCCGCGGACGAGGTTTCGGTCCAGTATGCGACGGGCGACCAGCAGCGGATCAGCTCGCTGACCGCCACCGGCAACGTGACGCTGGTGTCTGGCCCGGACGCGGCCGAGGCGCAGCAGGCGGTCTATGACGTCGAGGCGGGGACGGTGCTGCTGACCGGCGACGTGCTGCTGAGCCAGGGCCAGAACGTCCTGTCTGGCGACCGGATGACGGTGGACCTGGCAACCGGCGCGGCCCAGGTGCAGGGGCGCGTGCGGTCGGTCCTGCAGCCCGGCGGCAACTGATGCGCCGCAGCCGGGCAACCCAAGGTGACGGGCTGGACGTGCGCGGCCTGCGCAAGTCCTATCGCAACCGCCCCGTGATCCGCGACGTCTCGGTCGATCTGCGGCGCGGCGAGGTCGTGGCGCTGCTGGGGCCGAACGGCTCGGGCAAGACGACCTGCTTCTACTGCATCGCGGGGCTGGTGACGCCCGATGCGGGACAGGTGCTGATCGACGGCCAAGATGCCACCCGCCTGCCGATGTTCCGCCGCGCGCGCATGGGCATCGGCTATCTGCCGCAGGAGATGTCGATCTTTCGCGGCCTGACGGTGGAACAGAACATCATGGCCGTGCTGGAGGTGACGCTGGACGATCCCCGCCACAGGCGCGACCGGCTGGAGGAGCTGCTGGGGGATTTCTCGATCACCCATCTGCGCGGCGCGCCCGCCCTGGCCCTGTCGGGGGGCGAACGCCGGCGGGCCGAGATCGCGCGCTGCCTGGCCTCGGACCCCAGCTTCCTGCTGCTGGACGAGCCCTTCGCGGGCGTCGATCCCATCGCAGTCGGAGAGATCCGCACCCTGGTCCATGCGCTGAAGTCGCGCGGCATCGGCGTGCTGATCACCGACCACAACGTGCGCGAGACCCTGGGAATCGTCGACCGCGCCTATATCCTGCATGACGGGCATGTGCTGATGTCGGGCACGACCGAGCAGATCGTCGCCGACCCCAAGGTGCGCGAGGTTTACCTGGGCGACAGCTTTCGGATGGCCTGAGGGCCGCGGCCGATCGTCCCGGCGAATTCCCGACAAACCGGCCGCGCCCCCGTTGACAGATCCGCCCGGCTGTCACCAAATTGAAAGACGCGGGTGCGGCACTTCCGTGCCCCGCCACCCCCGTTTCCGCCTTCGCCGGCGCCTGAACGGGCCGGCGCAGCTGAAACGGGCAACCGAAGAGGAAAGACGATGCGCTACACCATCAGCGGAAAACACATCGATGTCGGGGATGCGCTCAGCACGCATGTCCAGTCCGAACTGGGAGAGACGATCGAAAAGTATTCGCAGCGCCCGACCGACGCGACGGTCACCTTTTCGAAGGACGCCCACCAGTTCACATGCGATGCGGTGGTGCATCTGTCGACGGGCCTGACCGTGCAGGCCCGCGGCGCCGCGACCGAGGTCTATGCCGCCTTCGAGGCCTGCCGCGAAAAGATGGACAAGCAGCTGCGCCGCTACAAGCGCCGCCTGAAGGATCACCACAGCGGCAACCCGCAGCCCGTTGTCTTTGGCGAGGCCGGCAGCTATGTGCTGGCCGCCGATGAGGATGAATGGGAATCGGACGGCAGTGGCCTCCAGCCCATCATCATCGCCGAAATGGAAAGCCGTGTGCCCACCCTGTCGGTCGGCGATGCGGTGATGCAGATGGAACTGTCGGGAACGCCGCTGCTGGTGTTCCGCAACGAGAAACATGGCGGCGTCAACGTCGTCCATCGCCGTGATGACGGCAATGTGGGCTGGATCGATCCGCGCGGAAACGGCTGACGCCCTTCGCGCATGACGCCTGGCTTTCGGTGCCGCCCCCGACGATCCTGTCCGGGGGCGGACAGCTTGGGAAAGACTCGACGGAAATGCAACTGAGTGAAATCCTCAAGCCCGGGGCCGTGCGTTCCCTGGGGCAGGTCACTTCGAAAAAACGGCTGTTTCAGGAACTGGCCGAACTGGCACATGCGGAATACGGGCTGAACGCCTCCGAGGTGCTGGACGCGCTGCAGGAACGCGAAAGCCTGGGCCCGACGGGTGTGGGGCAGGGCGTGGCGCTGCCGCATGCGCGGCTGCATGGGCTGGACCAGGTCGCGGGCCTGTTCCTGCGCCTGGACAAGCCCCTGGACTTCGACGCGGTCGACCGCCAGCCGGTGGACCTGGTCTTCGCGCTGCTGGCGCCCGAAACCAGCGGGGTCGACCACCTCAAGGCCCTGGCGCTCGTGTCGCGCACGCTGCGCGACCAGGACCTGCGGGCCAAGCTGCGGGCCAATGACGATCCGGTGGCGCTGCATGCGGTCCTGTCGGCCGCGCAGGGGATCAAGGCGGCCTGATCCCCCAAAGGTTTTGAAAAAGACCGAATCGGGCCTATACTCTGCGTTCTGAACCAGAGGAGGGCCATTATGAGCAGACATCTCGCCGACCAACCCCGGACCCGTGGCGCCGCCCGCCTGCGCGCCTTTCTGCGGCAGGAGCGGGCCGAGGGGCTGCACGAGGCCATCCGCAGCCTGCATTCCCGGCCCCAGACCCGCTCCGAGGACAGCCGCAAGGCCGCCGAATATGCCCGCATCGCGCGCGGCAAGCTGGCCTGAGGCATGAAAAAGGGCCGCCCGGCGGGGCGGCCCTTCGCATGTCCGGAAAGGACGCTCAGGCGCGGACCAGTGCCTCGTAGCTTTCGGCCACGTCGCGGGTGATCTGGCCCACCTGGAAATGCCAGTCGCCGATCTGGCCCACTGGGGTCACCTCGGCCGCGGTGCCGGTCAGCCAGCATTCCTGAAAGCCCTCCAGCTCCTCGGGGCGGATGCGGCGTTCATGGACGGTCAGCCCCTTGTCCTTCAGCATCTGGATGATGGTCTGGCGCGTGATGCCGTTCAGAAAGCGGTCGGCCAGGGGCGTGTGGATCTCTCCGTCCTTGACGAAGAAGATGTTGGCGCCGGTCGCCTCGGCCACGTAGCCCTCCCAGTCCATGAACAGCGCGTCCGAGCATCCCTTGGCCTCGGCGGCGTGCTTGGACATGGTGCAGATCATGTAGAGGCCGGCGGCCTTCGCGGCGGTCGGGATGGTTTCCGGGCTGGGACGCTTCCACTTGGCGACGTCCAGCTTGGCGCCCTGCCATTTCGCATCGCCGTAATAGCTGCCCCATTCCCAGGCGCAGACCGCCATGCGGACCGGGTTGCGCGCGGCCGAAACGCCCATGTCCGGGCCCGACCCCCGCCATGCCACGACGCGCACATAGGCATTCTCGAAGCCGTTGGCCTTCAGCGTGGCCTCCTTGGCGGCGTCGATCTCCTCGGCGGAATAGGGGATCGGCATGTCCAGCAGGCGGCCCGATTCGATCAGGCGCAGCGAATGCTCGTGGCTCTTGAAGATCTTGCCGTTGTAGCAGCGCTCGCCCTCGAACACCGAGCTGGCATAGTGCAGCGCATGCGTCAGGATGTGCACCTTGGCGTCGCGCCAGTCCACAAGCTCCCCGTCCATCCAGATCTTGCCGTCGCGATCGTCGTAAGCCGCCGTCATGTCTTTCTCCATCCGCCGCCCGTTTTTGCGATTCTTGCGTCTGTCAGGGCAGATTTGGCACATTTGTTACGCAAGATGCTTGACGGCTAGCAATCGAGGGTTAGAAAGTCAACATCGCTGCCATATCCGGCGGCAGGGAAAGTCGAGGACCGGGATGCAGGACAAGGCGCGGATTCAGGCGATGGTGGGCGAGGATCTGCTGTTCCTGACCGATGACCAGCTGCGCCGGGGGATCGAGGCGATGTTCTTTGCCTATCGCGCCTTCACCGCCGATCCCGACATGATCCTGGGGGACATGGATTATGGCCGCGCCCATCATCGCGCGCTGCATTTCATCAACCGCGACCCGGGGCTGACGGTGACCTCGCTGCTGGCCGTCCTGGGCGTCACCAAGCAGTCCCTGAACCGCGTCCTGCGCACCTTGATCGACGATGGGTTGGTGGACAGCCGCATCGGCCGGCGCGACCGGCGCGAACGGCAGCTGTACCTGACGCAGAGCGGCACCCAGCTGGAGCGCCGCCTGTCCGAGGCGCAGCGGGCGCGGATGCGCGCGGCCTATCGCAGCGTGGGGCCGCAGGCGGTGTCGGGGTTTCGGCAGGTGCTGGAAGCGATGATGGACCCCGAGACGCGGGCGCAGTATCAGGCGCTGAAGGATCTTCCCGACGACCGCTGAGGCGCCCGACATGACCCAACCCGATGCCCATCTGCTGATCGTCGACGATGACGAACGCATCCGCGCGCTGCTGGGGAAATTCCTGCGCAAGAACGGCTACATGGTCAGCATGGCGCGCGATGCCGCGCAGGCGCGGCGGCTGCTAGCGGGGCTGGAATTCGACCTGATCGTTCTGGACGTGATGATGCCGGGCGAGGATGGGATGGCGCTGACCCGCGACCTGCGGCGCCGCATCGACACGCCGATCCTGCTGCTGACCGCCAAGGGCGAGACCGAGGACCGCATCATGGGGCTGGAAAGCGGCGCGGATGATTACCTGGCCAAGCCCTTCGAGCCGCGCGAGCTGCTGCTGCGGATCGGGGCGATCCTGCGCCGCGTGCCGGTGGTCGAGGTCGCGCAGCCGAAATACCTGACACTGGGCGCGCTGCGCTATGACACGGACAAGGGCGAATTGTGGAGCGGTGATACCCCCCTGCGCCTGACCGGCACCGAGGCGGCGCTGCTGCGGCGTCTGGCCGCAAGCCGGGGCCAGCCCGTCAGCCGCGCCGACCTGATCGACGACCTGGGTCGCGGCGGCACCGGTGACGAGGGCGAGAACAGCGAACGCGCCATCGACGTGCAGATCACCCGCCTGCGCCGCAAGATCGAGCCCGACCCGCGCGAGCCGCGCTTTCTGCAGACGGTCCGCGGCACCGGCTACATGCTGGTGGTGGACTAGGGCCCCGGCAGGGCCTAGCCTGCGCCGGTGATGGACCACATGACATATCAGGGATTCGAGCTGGACGCCGAGACGGCGCTGGCGCTGCTGGACTGGCAGCTGGAGATGGGCGTCGATGTCCCGATGCTGGACGCGCCCGTGGACCGCTTCGACCTGCCGGCCCGGGTCGCGCCCGACCTGCCGCCCGCCCAGGTCCGGGCCGCGGCACCGGCTCTGCCCGGTCTGGACGACGACCTGTCCGCGCGGCTGGCCCAGGCCGAGGCCCTGGCGGCGGGCGCCGCAAGCCTGGAGGCGCTGGCCGCCGCGCAGGAATCCTTTGACGGGATCGAGCTGAAGAAGGGCGCGCGCAACTTCTGCTTCGCCGACGGCAATCCCAAGGCCCGCGTCCTGGTCCTGGGCGAGGCTCCGGGCGACGAGGAGGACCGGCAGGGCCGCCCCTTCGTGGGCCGCGCCGGGCAGCTGCTGGACCGCATGTTCGCGGCCATCGGCCTGGCCCGCGATGCGGTCGATGCCGAACGCGCGCTCTATATCGTGAACGTGCTGACCTGGCGCCCGCCCGGCAACCGCGACCCCAGCCCCGATGAAATCGCCGTCAGCCTGCCCTTCCTGCGGCGCCACATCGAACTGGCCGCACCCGAGGTGATCGTGCTGATGGGCAACATTCCCTGCCAGGCGGCGCTGGAGAAACGCGGCATCCTGCGCCTGCGGGGCCACTGGGTCGAGGCCTTCGGGCGGCCGGCCCTGCCCATGGCCCATCCCGCCTACCTGCTGCGAAACCCGGCCGCCAAGCGCGAGGCCTGGGGCGACCTTCTGTCCCTTGCGGCGCGGCTGGAATCGCTTTCCGTTTAGGTTCCGTTTCCGCATCATGCGGTAACGTCCGCCACATGGACATGACCGCATGCGCTTTCTGACCCGCAGCCTGATGGGGCTGTTCCTGACCTTCCTGACGATCGCGCTGCTGTTTCTGGCGGTTTTCCAGCTGTGGCAGGCGGTCGATGCCCGCCGCGGCGGCGAAGCGCCGTCGCGGGGCCCGTCCGAACAGGTCTATGCCGCCCGCATCATCACCCTGACGCCGCAGCCGATCCAGCCGCAGATGCAGGTCTTTGGCCAGGTCCAGTCGCGGCGGCAGCTGCAGCTGCGGGCCGGGTCGGCGGGCCGGATCGTGATGCTGGACCCGGCGCTGCAGGAAGGCGGCACGGTCCGGGCAGGGCAGCTGCTGGTGCGGATCGACCCCTCGGCGGCCCAGGCTGCACTGGAAAGCCGCCAGGCCGAGCGTGACGACGCGCAGGCCACGCTGGAGGATGCGCGCCGGACCGTCACCATCGCCGCCGAGGATCTGGCCGCGGCCGAGCGTCAGGCCACCCTGCGCGAGGGCGCCGTCACCCGCCAGGTGGAACTGTCCGGCCGCGGCTTGGGCACCAGCGCCGACCGCGAGACGGCCGAACTGGCCGCCTCGACGGCCGAACAGGCGGTGATCAGCCGTCGGGCCGCCCTGGCCAATGCCGAAAGCGCCGTGACCGCCGCCCGCAATGCCCTGCGCCGGGCCGAAATCACCCTGTCTGAGGCGCGCCGAGCCCTGGCCGATACCGAATTGCGGGCCGGTTTCGACGGGCGGGTGACCGCCGTGACGGCGGTCGAAGGCGGGCTTGTCGGCATGAACGAACAGCTGGCGCTGATCATCGACCCCAATGCGCTGGAGGTGCAGATTCCGCTGTCGCTGGACCAGTTCTCGCGGCTGGTGGGCGATGGCGGCAGCCTGCAGGATCATGCGGTGACGGTGGCGCTGGACAGCGGTGGGGGGCGATTGACCGCCGAAGGCCGGCTGGAGCGTTCAGCCGCATCCGTGGCCGAGGGGGGCGCCGGGCGCGTCGTCTATGCGCGCCTGACCCAAGGCGGAGACGCGCTGCGACCGGGCGATTTCGTGACCGTGACCATTGCGGAACCCGTCATCCCCGATGCCGCGCGGATCCCCGCCGCGGCCGTGGGGGCCGACAGCGCCCTGCTGGTCCTGGCCGAGGATGACCGGCTGACCTCGGTCCCGGTGACCGTCCTGCGGCGCCAGGGCGACGACGTGATCGTGTCGGTGCCCGCCGCACTGGAGGGGGCGCGGATCGTGGCGGAACGGGCGCCCCAGCTGGGGATCGGCATCCAGGTCCGGGATGCGGCCGAGGACGAGGCCGACCGTTCGGAGGCCCGGCCGGAACAGCAGGTGCGCCGCGAGAGCGGTGAAAGCCGTGGCTGAGGGCCGGGGCCTGCTGTCGCTGTTCGTCCGCCATGCGACGCTGGCCAACCTGGTGCTGGCGGTGATGGTGGTGGCGGGGCTTTATTCGGCGCCGCGCCTGCGCGCGCAGTTCTTTCCCGACACGGTCGTGCAGCAGATCGACGTGACCGTGCGGTGGGACGGGGCTGGGGCCGATGACGTGGACCGGTCCGTCGTGGGCGTCCTGGAACCGGCCCTGATGGCGGTCGAGGGCGTGGCGCTGACCTCCAGCCAGGCCAGCCAGGGCAGCGCCCGGGTGCGGCTGGAATTCGAGCCGGGCTGGGACATGGCCCGCGCCACGGCCGAGGTTGAAAGCGCCGTCGCGGCCGCCGGCGACCTGCCCGAGGGAACCGAGGACCCGCAGGTCACCCGCCGCGCCTGGCGCGATTCCGTGGCCGATGTGGTCATCACCGGCCCTCTCGGGCTGGATCAGCTGGGCCGGATCGCGGACGACCTGACCAACCGGCTTTATGCGCGCGGTGTCACGCGGCTGACCGTCACCGGCCTCTCGGCCCCCGAAACGCAGGTCGAATTGCGCATGGCCGAGCTGGTGCGCCACGACCTGACGATGGAGCAGGTGGCGGCCGTCATCGGGGCCGCGGCCGCGCCGACGCCCGCGGGGGATGTCGCCTCAGGGACGGCGCGGGTGCGCACCGGGGCCGAAACCCGCGACCCGGCCGCCGTGGCGGCGCTGGTCCTCAAGGCCCTGCCCGACGGCAGCCAGCTGACCGTGGGCCAGGTGGCGCGGGTGACCGACAGCGGCATCGGCCGCGACATTGCCTATTTCGTGCGCGGCAACCCGGCGGTGACGGTGGCGGTCCAGCGCAACGCCTCGGGCGACGCGATCGGGATGCAGCAGGAGGTCGAGGCCGCCGTGGCGCAGATGGCGCCGACCTTGCCCCAGGGCGTGACGATGGAGCTGATCCGGGCGCGGGCCGAGCTGATCTCGGCCCGACTGTCGCTGCTGCTGGACAACGCGCTTTTGGGACTGGGGCTGGTGCTGGGGCTGCTGTTCCTGTTCCTGAACGCCCGCACCGCGATCTGGGTGGCGGCGGGCATTCCGGCCGCTCTGCTGGCGGCGGTCGCGCTGATGTACGCGACCGGCATGACGATCAACATGATCTCGCTTTTTGCGTTGATCCTGACGCTGGGGATCATCGTCGACGACGCGATTGTGGTGGGCGAACATGCCGACTATCGCGCCCGCAAGCTGGGCGAGGCCCCCGTGGTGGCGGCGGAACGGGCCGCCATGCGGATGTCGGCGCCGGTGATCTCCTCCACGCTGACCACGATCATCGCCTTTGCGGGCCTGATGCTGATCGGCGGCCGTTTTGGCAGCATGGTGGCCGACATTCCGCTGACGGTGATCTTGGTTCTGGTCGCCTCCTTGGTGGAATGTTTCCTGATCCTGCCGAACCACATGGCCCATGCCCTGGCCCACAGCGCGAAGGAACGCTGGTACGACCGCCCCTCGATCCTGGTGAACCGGGTGCTGGACCGGTTCGTGGGGCGCATCATACGCCCGCTGACGCGGCTGGTGCTGGTGGCGCGCTATGCGGTGCTGGCGCTGGTTCTGGTGGGCCTGTCCTGGTCGGCGGCGACGCTGATGACCGGCAAGGTGCCCTGGCGTTTCTTCGATTCGCCCGAACAGGGCAGCGTCTCGGGCAATTTCATGATGCTGCCGGGCGCCACGCGCGAGGATACGCTGCGCGTGATGGGCCTGGTCCAGCAGGCGGTCGAAGGCGTCGCGGCGGAATATGCGGCGGAATTTGGCATCAATCCCATCACCCATGTGATGACCCAGGTGGGCGGCAATTCCGGGCGCCCGCTGCCCGGTGCCGACACCAAGGATGCCGACCTGCTGGGCGCGGTCCAGATCGAGCTGATCGATCCGGATTTCCGCCCCTATTCCAGCTTTGAATTCGTCTCTGCCCTGCAGGAGGCCATGCCCTCGGACCCGCGGCTGGAAACCATCAGCTTTCGCGGCTTCCGGTCGGGGCCGGGGGGCGACGCGATCTCGGTCCGGATGACGGGGGCGGATGCGGCGCGGCTGAAGGCGGCGGCCGAGGCGCTGAAGCAGCGCCTGGCGCAGTTCCCTGAGGTGTCTGCGCTGGAAGACAGCATGGATTACGACAAGGAGGAGCTGGCCCTGCAGCTGACGCCGCGAGGCGAGGCGCTTGGCTTCACCACTCAGGCGCTGGCCCGCGAATTGCGCCAGCGCCTGGGCGGGATCGAGGCCGCGACCTTTCCTGTCGGCACCCGCACCGGCGCCATCACCGTCGAGCTGCCCGAGGAGGAGCGCCGCGGCGACTTTCTGGACCGCATGATGATGCGCACCGGATCGGGGGCCTGGGTGCCGCTGGCGGACATCGTCACCGTCACCACCGAGGCCGGCTTTTCGGTCGTGCGGCGCGAGAATGGCGAGCGGATGATCCTGGTCACCGGCGACATCTCGGGCGACGATCCCGCCCGCGCGGCCGAGATCACGCAGAACCTGCAGGACCGGCTGATGCCCGACATCGCGGCCCGGTTCGGCATCACCTATGACGTCACCGGCCTGGCCGAGCAGGAGCGAGAGTTCCTGGGCGACGCGCTGACCGGCTTTGGCCTGGCACTCTTGGGCATCTACATGGTGCTGGCCTGGATCTTTGCCAGCTGGACGCGGCCCGTCGTGGTGATGTCGGTGATCCCCTTCGGCCTGATCGGCGCGGTCTGGGGCCATGCCAGCTGGCAGCTGCCGATGAGCATGTTCTCGATCGTGGGGCTGATCGGCATGGCCGGGATCATCATCAACGATTCCATCGTCCTGATCTCGACCGTGGACGACTATGGCCGGACGCGGGGCCTGCGCCCGGCGATCATGGATGCCGTGGCCGACCGCTTCCGGCCCGTGCTGCTGACGACGGCCACGACGGTGCTGGGCCTGGCGCCGCTGCTCTATGAACGCTCGTCGCAGGCGCTGTTCCTCAAGCCCACGGTGGTGACGCTGGCCTATGGCCTGGCCTTCGGGATGGTGCTGGTGCTGCTGGTCGTGCCGGCGGTTCTGGCGGTGGGCGCGGATGTCGCGCGGGCGCGGCAGGGGTTTCGGCGCAGCCTGCGCGCGAGGCCGCTGCGCGCCGGCATGTGGTGGGCCAGCGGGTTGGCATTGGTGGCGCTGGCCGCGACGCTGGCGCCGGTGACGCTGGTCCCCGCGCTGGATCTGGGACTGCCCGGCTGGTGGCCGGTCGCACCCTCGGTCGCCGCGGGCCTGGGCGCCTATGCGCTGCTGCTGGTGGCGATCATGCTGGGGACGGGGCTGGCCCTGGCCCGCCAGCGCCCTAGCCGATAGGGGTGCAGCCCAGCATCTCGACCGCCTGCGTCGCCGGCCCTTGCCTCGACACCACCGTCAGGCGCAGCCCCTCGGGGTCCATCTCGAAGGGCTTGCCCGACGGCGCCACCATCTCGACCACCGCCTGCGGGCCCGACTGCCCCTGCACCAGATCGGCACCCGAGATCCAGACATCGGGCCGGCCGGGCAGTTCGACCGCCGCCAGCGTGACATCATCGCCCGTCAGCCCCACCTCGACCCGCAGCCCGTCGTCGATCTGCAGCACCCGGCAGGGCGGCTGCATGTCCAGGCGCCTGGGTTCGGCCTGACGCGCGGCCAGGATCTGCGGATCCTGCGCGGTGCCGGCTTCGGGGGCGGAGAGGTCCAGCCGGACCGGCACGCAGATGTTCTCGCAAAGGCCCAGTTCCACCTGCGCCGCCACCTGCAGCGGCTGGCCGGGATCGGCGGGACGCGCGGTGAAGGGCAGCAGCAGACGGTCGTGATAACCCATCTCCAGCCGCTCGCCCGACCGGATCGCCTGCGGCGCCGGCCAGTGGAAGGTCACCTCGGCCAGGTTCCGCGACCCCTCCCATTCGAACTGCGGGGGCAGGCCAGTGTCGCCGGGGCTGCGCCAATAGGTCTTCCAGCCCGGCTCCAGCTGCAGTTCCAGTGCCAGAACCCGGTTTCCCGCCGCGTCGGTCCAGCCGGGACGCAGTCGCGCGGACACCAGACCGGGCGGCATGTCATCCGAGACCGCGGCATCGGGCATGGCGAGAATGTCCTGCGCCGCGGCGGCAAGGGCGGACAGGCAAAGTGACAGGGCCAGGACGGGCAGAGGATGTGATACCATGGGACCAGCCATAGCCTCCGCGTGCCCCGACTGCGAAATCACAACTGCGCGCAAACCTTGCAACAGCCTCCGATATCCCCATCTATTCAGGAAAGGAGACCCGATGAGCACACCTCTCGACACGCATCCGGGCCCGCGCGACCCGGCCCCCCAGAACCTGACCGGCAAGATCCTGATCGCCATGCCGGGGATGAGCGATCCGCGCTTTGAACGTTCGGTCGTGCTGGTCTGCGCGCATTCGGACGAGGGCGCGATGGGGCTGCTGCTGAACCGCCCGCTGCCCGAGATCGACTTTGGCGACCTGCTGGAGCAGCTGGGGATCGAGGCCCATGACGGCGCCCGCCCAATCGAGGTGCGCTTTGGCGGCCCGGTCGAGCCCGGGCGCGGCTTCGTGCTGCACAAGGTGGCCGAACATGGCCAGGACCCCGAGGGGCGGATGCGCATCGGCCAAGCGCTGGCGATGACCACCACGCGCGACATCCTGGAGGATCTGGCCCAGGGGAACGGCCCCGAACCGGCGATCCTGGCCCTGGGCTATGCGGGATGGGGTCCCGGCCAGCTGGAAACCGAGATGCTGGCCAATGGCTGGCTGACCGGGGACAGCGCCGAGGACCTGATCTTCGACCATTCGCATAACGACAAATGGAGCCGCGCGCTGCGCGCCCAGGGAATCGACCCGTCGCTGCTGTCGGCGGCCGCCGGCCGCGCCTGATCAGCGCGGCGTCGGAAAGAACCTGTCGGACGGGGTGAAGATCTCGCAGCCGTCGGGGGTCACGCCGATCGAATGTTCGAACTGCGCCGACAGCGACTTGTCCCGGGTGACGGCGGTCCAGTCGTCGGCCAGGACCTTGGTCTCGGGGCGGCCCAGGTTGATCATCGGCTCGATGGTGAAGAACATGCCCTCCTCCAGAACCGGGCCTTTGCCGGACCGGCCGAAATGCAGCACGTTCGGCGGTGAATGGAACACCCGACCGATCCCGTGGCCGCAGAAGTCGCGCACCACCGACATCCGCCGCTCCTCGGCATAGGTCTGGATCGCCGCCCCGATGTCGCCGAAGGTCGCGCCGGGGCGCACCGCCTCGATTCCCTTCATCAGCGCGTCATGGGTCACCTGCAGCAGGCGCTGCGCCTTCAGGGGCGCGCGGCCCGCGACATACATCCGGCTGGTGTCCCCGAACCAGCCGTCCAGGATCACCGTCACGTCGATGTTCAGGATGTCGCCATCCTTCAGCAGCTTGTCGCCCGGGATGCCGTGGCATACTACGTGGTTCACGCTGATGCAGCTGGCATGCTGATAGCCGCGATAGCCGATCGTGGCCGAGGTCGCGCCCAGCTCCTCGACCCGGTTGCGGATGAAGTCGTCCAGGGCGCCGGTGGTCACGCCCGGCTCGACCAGGGGGCCGACCTCGTCCAGGATCTGCGCGGCCATCGCACCGGCTTTCCGCATCCCCGCGAAATCCTCGGGCATGTGGATGCGGATGCCTTCCTTGGTGATACGGCTCTCGTCCATCGCTGATCCTTTCTTCATGGGCCCTAGATAGATGCGCAGGCCCACTTGTTCCAGCCCTTCGCGCGGGCATAGAAGGATGGAACCGCATCCAGCCCAAGGGACAGTGCCCATGCAGTCCGACAATCCCACCGCAGCGATCCTGGTCATCGGGGACGAGATCCTGTCGGGCCGCACCCGCGAGGGGAACGCCCATCACCTGGCCCAGGTGCTGACCGCTACCGGCTTCGACCTGCGCGAGATCCGCGTCGTGGCCGACGACCACGACCGGATCGTGGCGGCGATCCGCGCGCTGGATGGCACCCTGGGGGGCGACTACGACCTGCTGTTCACCTCTGGCGGGATCGGGCCGACGCATGACGACATCACCGCCGATGCCGTCGCCGCCGCGCATGGCACCACGGTCGAGGTGAACCCGGAGGCCCGCGCCCTTCTGGCCGATCGCTGCGACCGCATGGGGATCGAGCTGAACGAGAACCGGTTGCGCATGGCCCGCATCCCGGTCGGCGCCACCCTGATCGACAATGGCGTTTCGGCGGCGCCGGGCTTTTCCATCGGCGCGACCCATGTGATGGCCGGCGTGCCCGAGGTGTTCCGTGCCATGGTGGCCTGGCTGGTCCCGCGCCTGCCCGGCGGGCGCCCGGTCCAGTCCCTGTCGGTCGAGGTGCGGCGCGGCGAGAGCGAGGTGGCCGAGGATCTGAAGGCCCTGGCCGCCGAATATGCCGACCTGTCGCTTGGCTCCTATCCCTTCCGGGACGAGACGGGCTGGGGCACGAACCTTGTCGTGCGCGGTCTGGATGCCCGGCGGGTGGATCAGGCCATGGCGGAACTGCGGGCGCGGATCGGCCTGTGACCGGCCGGCCCGACGCCGCGCTGGAGGACGCCTTCGAGGCGACCTGGCCCGCCGCGGAAACCGTCCGCTGCGGTGGGTTCCTGGTCGGCCGCGGCCTCGGGGCAGGAGGGCGGGTCAGTTCCGCCCATGTCTGCGGCCCCTGGGCACCGGGTGACCTGGACGCTGCCCAGGCACAGCACGCGCTGTGGGACCAGCCGCCGCTATTCCGGGCTTGGGACGATGATGACCGCCTGATCGCGGCGCTGACGGACCGCGGCTACCGGTCGCACATCCCGACGCTGGTCATGGCGGCACCCGTCGCCGCGCTGACGGACCGGCCGCTGCCCCCGGTCACCGCCTTTGCCGTCTGGCCGCCCTTGGCGATCCAGCGGCAGATCTGGGCGGCCGGGACCATCAACCCGGCGCGGCAGGCGGTCATGGAGCGGGTGCCCCAGCCCAAGGCCGCCCTGCTGGGCCGCATCCGCGACCGCGCGGCGGGTGCCGGCTTTGTCGCCGTGCACGGGCCGGTCGCCATGATCCACGCGGTCGAGGTCCTGCCCGCCTTCCGACGCCAGGGCCTTGCCGGATGGATGATGCGGCAGGCGGGTTTCTGGGCGCAGGATCTGGGCGCGACCCGCATCGGCCTGGCCGTCAGCCGCGCGAACAGCACGGCGCAGGCCGCCTATGCCAGCCTCGGCTTTACGGTCGTGGGCAGCTACGCCTATTACGGCCCCGCCTGACCCGTCGCACCGACCGTGACCGCAGGTCCGGGCGCCACTGACAGCCGCGACCTTGGCCCGCCAGGGCCGGTCAGGCGCGGCTGCCTGCCTGCCAACTACAGTTCGGTCCGCAGCTCCCACAGATCCGGGAACAGCACCACGTCCAGCATCCGCCGCAGATAGTTCACGCCGGAGGTGCCCCCCGATCCGCGCTTGAACCCGATGATCCGTTCCACGGTGGTCACATGATTGAACCGCCAGCGGCGAAAGTAATCCTCGAAATCGACCAGCTTCTCGGCCAGCTCGTACAGTTCCCAGGACCGTGCCGGATCGCGATAGACGGCCAGCCAGGCTGCCCGCGCCGCCGCGTCCGGCGCGTGGGGGGCGTCCAGCGCTGTGCGCGGGGCCACGTCGAAGCCCGCCGCCCGCAGCCGCCCCAGAACCTCGTCATAGAGCGACGGCCGCGCGGCCTCGGCCCGTAGGGCATCGGCCAGGTCGGGTCGATGGGCATGGGGCGCGATCATCGCCATGTTGCGGTTGCCCGCGACGAATTCGATCATCCGGTACTGATGCGACTGGAACCCGCTGCTTTCGGCCAGCGCCGGGCGAAAGGTCGAATATTCCGACGGCGTCATCGTGCGCAGCACGTCCCAGGCGGAATTCAGCTGCTCCATGATGCGGGCCACGCGGGTCAGCATCTTGAAGGCCGGGCGCAGGTCGGCCGCCGCGATCCGCGCGCGGGCGGCCCCCATCTCCAGCAGGGCCAGCTTCATCCACAATTCGGATGTCTGGTGCTGGATGATGAACAGCATCTCGTCATGCGCGTCCGACAGGGGGGCTTGGGCCGTCAGCAGGCGGTCCAGCCCCAGATAGTCGCCATAGGACATGCGCCCGTCGAACGACATGCGGGCGCCTTCTTCTGCAGGGTCGATGGTCATTGCTTCAGCCTGAACCTCTGGATCTTGCCGGTCTGGGTCTTGGGCAGGGCGTCGCAAAAGACCACCCGGCGGGGATATTTGAAGGGCGCGATCGCATCCTTCACATGCCGTTGCAACCGCTCGGCGGTCGCCGCATCCGGCGCGACGTCGGGGGCGAGGACCACATGCGCCTCGACGATCTGGCCGCGTTCCGCGTCGGGCGCGCCGATCACCGCGCATTCCAGAACGTCGGGATGCGCCAGCAGGGCGGCCTCCACGTCCGGCCCGGCGATGTTGTAGCCCGACGACACGATGATGTCGTCGCAGCGCGCCGCGAAATGGAACCGCCCGTCCTCATCCTGCCAGAAGGTGTCGCCGGTCAGGTTCCAGCCGTCCTGCACGTAATCCGCCTGCCGCGCGTCGTTCAGATAGCGGCAGCCGGTCGGCCCGATGACCGCCAGCCGCCCCATCTCTCCGCGCGGCACCTCCTGGCCCGCATCGTCCACGATCCGCGCCCGATACCCTTGAACCGGACGCCCGGTGCAGCCCGGATGGCTGTCCTCCAGCCGGTTCGTCAGGAAGATGTGCAGCATCTCGGTCGCGCCGATCCCGTCCAGCAGCGGCTTGCCCGTGCGGTCGTGCCAGTCCTGCCAGATCGGCGCGGGCAGGGTTTCCCCCGCGCTGATCGCCGCGCGCAGGCTGGACAGGTCCGCCCCCTGGTCCATCGCGCGCAGCATCACCCGATAGGCGGTGGGCGCCGTTACGCAGATCGTGGCGCGGTGGCGTTCGATGATCTCGATCATGTTCGGCGGAGAGGCATTCTCCAGCAGCACCGCGCTGGCCCCAAAGCGCAGCGGGAACACCGCCAGCCCGCCCAGGCCGAAGGTGAAGGCCAAGGGCGGCGATCCTACGAAGACGTCTTCCGGCCTGACCCCCAGCACCTCGCGCGCATAGCCGTCGGCGATGATCAGCAGGTCGCGGTGAAAATGCATCGTGGCCTTGGGCTCTCCGGTCGATCCCGAGGTCATGCCCAACAGCGCCACGTCGTCCCGTCCGGTCCGCACCGGGTCGAACCGCACCGGCTTGGTCAACGCCGCCCGGTCCAGTTCCGCATCGTGGTTCGCGGTGCCGTCGAACCCAACCACCGTGGTCAGCGTGGCCGAGCCCTTGGCCGCCGCCACCAGCTCATCCATCAGCCGCGTGTCGCACAGCGCATGCGTCACCTGCGCCTTGTCGATGATCTGGGACAGCTCCTTGGCGCGCAGCATGGGCATGGTGTTCACGACCACCGCCCCGGCCTTGGTCGCGGCCAGCCAGCAGGCGACCATCGCGGGGTTGTTGGCCGAGCGGATCAGCACCCGGTTGCCGGGCCGCAGGCCGTAATCCGCGACCAGCGCATGGGCCAGCCGGTTGGTCCAGTCCGACAGCTCCTTGTAGGTCCGCGCCCGCCCGTTGCCGACCAGCGCGACGCGGTCGCCAAAGCCGCGATCGACCATCCGATCCGTCAACTCCGCCCCCGCGTTCAGCCAGTCGGGATAGTCGTAACCCGACAGGTCGATCCGCGGCCAGGCCTCCGGCGGGGGCAGGTTGTCGCGCGTGAAGGTATCTTCGTGGCCGCTTGGTCCCAGCATCACCGTCCCCCTATTCCGGCACCACGGCCGTGGCCTCGATCTCGACCTTGGCGCGGTCCTCGACCAAGGCCACGACCTGCACCAGCGCCATGGCCGGGTAATGCCGGCCGATCACCGCGCGATAGGCCGCCCCCACGTTGCGCAGCGCGCCCAGGTATTCGTGCTTGTCAGTGACGTACCAGGTCAGCCGCACCAGATGCTCGGGGCCTGCGCCGCCCTCCGCTAGGACCGCCACGATGTTCTCCAGCACCTGCCGGACCTGGCCCGCGAAATCGTCGGTCTGAAAGACCTGATCCGCGTCCCAGCCCACCAGCCCGCCGGTAAAGATCATCCGCCCCCGCGCCATGATCCCGTTGGAATAGCCCGAGGCGCGCTTCCACGTCGCCGGATGCAGGGGTTCATGCATGATGCGCCTCCAGGGTCTGTCGCATGTCGTCGGGCCAGGGCGAGGGGGTGAAGTCGCGGTCCATCCAGACCACGGTTGTCCGTGCCTCCACCCGGTCCTCGGCGCGGACCAGGAACCGGGCACTGGACCGCCCCAGATGCTCGACCACCAGCGTCCAGTCCAGCCGGTCGCCAAGCCGCGACGGCTTGCGGAACGCCATCTCCAGCGCGACGGTGGGCATGCCCTGACCCGCCGCCATCATCGGGCCGAACCCGTGGCCCACGACCTCCAGGAAGAAGTTCTCCACCATGTGGTTCACCATCTCCGCATAGCGGGGGTAAAAGACGATCCCCGCCGGGTCGCAGTGGCAGAACTCAATGGGAATGGTGCGGGTATAGCTCATGCGCCCTCCAGGATGCTGCGGGCGATGACGACGCGCTGCACGTCGCTGGCCCCCTCATAGATGCGCAACGCGCGGATCTCGCGGTACAGGCTCTCGACCGGGCTGCCCACGCGCACGCCGTCGCCGCCATGCAGCTGCACGGCCTGGTCGATGACCTCCTGCGCGACCTCGGTGGCATAGAGTTTGGCCATCGCCGCCTCGCGGGTGATGCGGGGCGCGCCCCGGTCCTTGGCCCAGGCGGCGCGATAGATCAGCAGGGCGGCGGCGTCGATCTTCAGCGCCATGTCGGCCAGATGCCCCTGGACCATCTGCAACTCGGCCATCGGCGCACCCTGGATCTGGCGCGAACGCACACGCGCCAGCGCCTCATCCAACGCCCGGCGCGCAAACCCAAGGGCCGCGGCCCCCACCGTGGGCCGGAAATGATCCAGCACCGTCATGGCGATGCGGAACCCCTGTCCCGGCTGGCCGATCATCGCGTCACCGGGCAGCCGCACCCCCGTCAGGCGCAGATGCGCCAGCGGATGCGGCGCCATCACCTCGATCCGGCTGACGACCTCCAGCCCCGGCGTCTTCGCAGGCAGCAGAAAGGCCGACAGCCCGCGCGCGCCCGCACCCTCTCCGGTCCGCGCGACGATCACATAAACATCGGCGATACCGCCGTTCGAGATATAGGTCTTTTCCCCGTCCAGCGCCCACCCGTCGCCGTCGCGCCGCGCCGTGGTCGCCAGCCGCGCGACATCCGATCCGGACGCAGGCTCGGTCAGCGCAAACCCCGAAATCGCCCGCCCCGAACGCGTCCGCTCCAGCCATGCCCGCTGCGCCGCATTGCCGAACAGCGTCACGGCCCCCATGCCCAGCCCCTGCATGGCAAAGGCGAAATCCGCCAGCCCGTCATGGCGTGCCAGCGTCTCGCGGATCAGGCACAGCGTCCGCACGTCCAGCGCCTCGCCCCCCGAATGGCGCAACCAGCCGCCGTCCCCTAGGGCCCGCACCAGCCCGCGACAGGCCCCATCGACATCGCCGTGATCGACGGGCAGCGCGTCTGCTGCCCAGTCCTCCAGCCCTTGGGCCAGCACCCGATGCCGATCCTCGAAGAACGGCCAGTCCAGAAAGCTGCGATCCATCTTCTCTGTTGTCCAAATACCCGAAAATCAGTCGCCCTCGAAGACCGGCACCTCTTTGGCGACAAAGGCCCGATAGGCGCGTCCGAAATCGCGCGTGCTCATGCAGATGGCCTGGGCCTGCGCCTCGGCCTCGATCGCCTGGTCCAGCCCCATGGTCCATTCCTGCAACAGCTGCGTCTTGGTGATGCCATGCGCCCAGGTGGGCCCCGCCGCGATGGCCCGCGCCAGATCCATCGCGGCCGCGAAGACGTCGTCATGCAGGCTGTTCCAGAAGCCCCACCGCTCGCCCTCCGCGGCGCGCAGCACGCGGCCCGTGTACAGCAGTTCCGCCGCCCGCCCCTGGCCTACGATGCGCGGCAGCATCGCGCAGGCGCCCATGTCGCAGCCCGCCAGGCCCACCTTGGTGAACAGAAACGCGGCCTTGGCCGATGGCGCCGCCAGCCGCAGGTCGCTGGCCATCGCCATGATCGCGCCCGCGCCCACGCAGACCCCCTCGACTGCGGCGATCACGGGCTTGCCGCAATGGATCATGGCGCGGACCAGCTCCCCGGTCATGCGGGTAAAGGCCAGCAATTGCGGCATCTCCATGCCGACCAGCGGGCCGATGATCTCGTGGACGTCGCCGCCCGAACAGAAATTTCCGCCATTGCTGGCCAGCACCACCACGTCCACGTCGGACGCATGGGCCAGCATGCGAAAGCACGCGCCCAGTTCGGCATAGCTGTCGAAGGTCAGGGGGTTCTTGCGCTCGGGGCGGTTCAGGCGGATCACCGCGATGCGGTCCGTGACCTCCCACAGGAAATGCTCGGGCGCGAGGCCTGCCATGGTGACGGGGTTCATTCGGTCCTCCCGGCGCGGGACAGGATGTCGCGCAGCGCCTCCAGATCGGTTTCGGACAATCGGCCCAGGATCGCGTCGACCTCGGCCTCGTGGCCCAGGGCCATGATCTCGAAGGCCTCCAGGCCCCCGGGCGTCAGGCGCACACGGATGCGGCGGCGGTCGCCATCCTCGGCCTCGCGGCGGACCATGCCGTCGGCCTCCAGCCGGTCGACGACCGCGGTGGCGTTGCCGTTCGACACCAAAAGCAGGCGCGACAGTTCCGACATCGTCACACCGTCCCGCCTGCGCCACAGCGCCGCCATCACGTCGAACCGCGGCAGGGTCGTGCCATGCGCGCGGCGCAGATAGTCGCGCAACTGGTTCTCGGCCCCCCGCGTCACGCCCAGAAGGCGGATCCAGGTCTTCAGCCGCCGCTTTGACAGGTCGCTCATGCGCTCTCGCCCCCGTCCAGGACGATGGCCTGGCCGTTCAGGCTGGCCGCCGCGGGGGATGCCAGCCACAGGGCCGTGGCCGTCACCTCCGCAGGCGCGATCAGCCGCCCCTGCGGGTTCTTGCCCGCCAGCGCCGCCACTGCCGCATCCCGGTCGCGGCCGGTCTTGTCCATGATGTTGGCTATGCTGCGGCCGGTCATCTCGGTGTCCAGATAGCCGGGACAGATCGCGTTGACGGTGATGTCCTTCCTGGCCACCTCCAGCGCCAGCGACCGCACCAGGCCCATCACGCCGTGCTTGCTGGCCGCATAGGGCGCCGCATAGGCCGCGCCGCGCACGCCGGTGATCGAACAGATGGCGATCATCCGCCCCCCCGGTCCCATCTGCGAAAGCGCCTGCCGGAATGTCAGGAACACGCCGGTCAGGTTGACCGCGATGATGCGGTTCCAGTGATCCATCGTGACCTTGCCAAAGGGCGCGGCCTCGGCGATGCCGGCATTGGCGATGACCATCTGGCAGGGGCCGGCGTCGTCGAAGATGCGGCGCACCTGATCCTCGTCGCTGACATCGCCCGGCACGGCGCGGATCAGGCCGCCCGCCACCGCCTCCAGCCGCGCGGCATCACGGCCGGTGATGACGACCTCATGACCTTGGGCGACAAAGGCGCGGGCCATGTCGGCGCCGGTGCCGCTGCCGCCGCCGGTGATCAGGACGCGGGTCATGCGCGGATCTCCTCGGCCTGCTTGGCGGCCAGGCGGCGCGCCTGATCGCGGCCCGCGTGATAGGGCAGGGGCCAGTCCGCCCCATCGCCAAGGGCCGTCGCCGCATGCAGCGTCCAATAGGGGTCGGCCAGATGCGGCCGCCCGATGGCCACCAGATCGGCGCGCCCGGCCATCAGGATGCCGTTGGCCTGATCCGCATCGGTGATGTTGCCCACCGCCATCGTGGCCAGCCCCGCCTGGTTGCGGATGCGGTCCGAGAACGGCGTCTGGAACATCCGCCCATAGACGGGCCGCGCCTCGGGCGTCGTCTGGCCCGCGGACACGTCGATGATATCCGCCCCCGCCGCGTGAAAGGCCCGCGCGATGGCGACCGATTCGTCAGGCGTCACGCCATCCTCGGTCCAGTCCGTGGCCGAGATGCGCACCGACATCGGCTTATCCTCCGGCCAGACGGCGCGCATGGCGGTGAACACCTCCAGCGGCCAGCGCAGTCGGTTCCCGAGGCTGCCGCCATAGGCATCCGTGCGCCCGTTCGACACCGGCGACAGGAACCCCGACAGCAGATAGCCATGCGCCGCGTGCAGCTCGATCATGTCAAAGCCCGCCGCATCGGCCATGCGGGTGGCGGCGACGAACTGCTGGGTCACCGTCTCCATGTCCGCGCGGGTCATCTCGCGCGGCACGGCATTGCCGTCAGACCAGGGGAGGGCCGAGGCGGCCATGATCGGCCAGTTGTCGTTCTCCAAGGGCTGGTCCATCCCCTCCCACCCGATGCGGGTGGAGCCCTTGCGGCCCGAATGGCCGATCTGGCAGCAGATCCTGGCGTCCGTCTCGGCATGGACGAAATCGGTGATCCTCCGCCAGGCCGCCTGATGTTCGGGCGCGTAAAGGCCCGGACAGCCGGGCGTGATGCGGCCTTGCGCGCTGACGCAGGTCATTTCGGTAAAGACCAGCCCCGCCCCGCCCTTGGCGCGTTCGCCATAATGGACCAGATGCCAGTCGGTCGGACAGCCCTCCCGCGCCTTGTACTGCGCCATGGGCGAGACGACGATGCGGTTCTTCAGCGCCAAGTCGCGCAGGCGGAAGGGCGCAAAGATCGGCGCGCGGCCCGGCTGGCCGCCGGCCTGGGCCTGAAACCAGTCCTCGGCCTTGCGCACCCAATCTGGGTCGCGCAGGCGCAGGTTCTCGTGCCCGATGCGCTGGCTGCGGGTCAGCAGGGAATAGGTGAACTGGATCGGGTCTAGGTCCAGATAGCGTTCGACCTCCTCGAACCATTCGAGGCTGTTGCGGGCCGCCGATTGCAGGCGCAGCACCTCGACCCGCCGCTCGTCCTGATAGCGGGCAAAGGCGCGGGGCAGGTCGGGTTCGCTGTGCAGATAGTCCGCCAGCGCGATGGCGCTGTCTAGGGCCAGCCGCGTGCCAGACCCGATCGAGAAATGTCCCGTCGCCGCCGCATCGCCCATCAGCACCACGTTCTCATGATACCAACGCTCGCAGATCACGCGCGGAAAGTTCATCCAGACGGCAGAGCCGCGCAGATGCGCCGCGTTCGACATCAGATCGTGCCCGCCCAGATGGTCCTTGAAGACGTCGCGGCAGGTCTCGACGATCTGCTCCTTGGTCATGGCTTCGAAGCCCATCGCGTCCCAGGTCTCCTGTGCGCATTCCACGATGAAGGTCGCGGTGTCGGCATCGAAGGAATAGACATGCGCCCAGAGCCAGCCCTGCGGCGTCTTTTCGAAGATGAAGGTGAAGGCGTCGTCGAATTTCTGTTTCGTGCCCAGCCACACGAACTTGCAGCGGCGCATGTCGATGTCGGGGCGGAAGACGCCGGCGTATTCGGCGCGGACCTTGCTGTTCAGCCCGTCGCAGGCGACCACCAGGTCATAGTCGCGGCGATAGCTCTCGGCGGTGTCGAACTCGGTGCGGAACTGCAGGTCCACGCCCAGGTCGCGCGCGCGGTCCTGCAGCAGGATCAGGAGTTGCCGCCGCCCGATGCCGGCGAAGCCGTGCCCGCCCGAGACCTGCCGGTGGCCGTCGCGGACCACCGCGATGTCGTCCCAATAGATGAAGTGGTCGCGGATCGCCTGCGCCGAGGGCGGGTCGTTGCGTTCCAGCCGCGACAGGGCGTCGTCGGACAGCACCACGCCCCAGCCAAAGGTGTCGCCCGCGCCGTTGCGTTCCAGCACGGTCACCTCATGCGACGGATCGCGCAGCTTCATGGAGATCGCGAAATAAAGGCCCGCCGGACCGCCGCCCAGACAGAGAATCTTCATGACGTGCCACCTCCTGCACCGGAGGCTGGCACGGCACCAAGATCATTTCAAGCTTGAAACTTCCTGGGCGATGGACCGGGCGATCATCGCCGGGACCTCGGGGGCCAGGCCCAGGGGGTCAAGGCGCGGGCCGGTGAAGCCCGCCTGGTCCAGCGCCTCGGGCAGGTCGTCCAGCACATGTTCGGCTTTCAGCGCGAACAGCGGCAGGCTGATCGCGCGCTCCAGCCCCTTCGCGGCATCGGCGATGAAGGGCTCCTGTTCGACGAATCCCGTAACGACCCGCGCGAAATGCGGCGACAGGCGTTCGGCCAGCGCGGTGGTGATGTCAAAGCTGGCCTGGCTGCGCTGAGAGCCATGCGCCGACAGCAGCAGCGTCGTGTCGGGCAGCGCCCAGCCCTGCGCCTCGGCCGCCTGCCGGGCCTTTTCAACGATGAGGTCCGGCAGGCCCGGATCGGTGCCGAAGGGGCGCATGATATGGGCGCCCGGCGCACCCGCCCCGGTCAGGCGACGGGGCAGTTCGGTGCCGGTGAACCAGCCCTCGGCCATGAACATCGGATAGATGATGCAGTCGCTGCGGCAGGTGCGGGGCAGCGCCTCGGGGTCGGCCAGGGTCGCCCCCAGGACCTCGACGCCGGGCGCGTGGCGCGCCACCTCGGCCGCCAGGGCCTCGATCGCCGCCTGCTGGGGCGCGGGGTCGCCGGGCTGGCCATGCGAGATGATGACGGCCCGCGTCACGATCTGCGGCCGGTCGCCTTCGCGGAAAAAGCGGGCAAAGTTTTCAGGCATGGGGAATTCGGCCAATGCGCGGGCCCGGGCCTCGTCCGACATCTTGCGGGCGGTCTTTTCGATGATGCGGGGCATCTTGTCGTCGGGCAGGGCGGCCATGAAATCGCCCAGATACCAGCGGATGAAGGTGAAGCAGATCACATCCTCCAGCGCCTGGACCTGGGGATCGCGCTTGAGCCCCTGCTTCGTCAGCATCCTGCGGGCGCGGTCGATGTCGTCCGCGTCATAGCCCGCATCCGTCATGATGCCCGCGATGCGCTCGGCATGGCGGCGGCCCTGCTCCTGGCGCCATTGCAGATAGCCGGGGCGGTTCATCGGAAAGGCGCTGCGGGGCAGGGTCCAGCGTTCGATGTGCTGGCCCCGGCAGGCGATGCGCAGCACGTCATCCGCCTGGGGAAACAGGCGCTGCTGTTCCGCCGTCATCCGCTGGCCATAAAGCAGGTTGGCCGGTTTGCCCTCATCAAGGTTCGGGTCCTGCGCATTGGCGGCGTCGATGGCGGCAAAGGCGTGGTCGAGGCGGGTCATCGCGGTCTCCGGGTTCTTTTGGCGACTGTGCGCAAGGGGGGTGCCGGAGGCAAGCAAAGATGGGCGGCGCGGCCCCCGTTCTGCGGACTCCCCCGGAGGCATCTCGGCAAGGGAGAAGGATCAGGGCAGGGCGAAAAGGTCGGGAAGGTCCTGGCGGTCGTCCAGCAGGACCTGGGCCGCCAGATCCGCGATCAGGGGCGCCATGCCAAAGCCGATCTTGAAGCCGCCATTGGCGATCAGGTGGCCCGGCCGTCCCGGCCAGGGGGCCAGCACGGGCGCGCGGGAACGTGCGCGCGGGCGAAGGCCGGCCCAGACCTCCAGGACCGGCGCCTCCCGCAGCGCGGGGCACAGGGCGCGGGCGCGGGCCAGCAATGCGTCGGCCTGATGATCGGGGCGGTCATGGTCGTAGCTGTTTTCCGAGGTCGAGCCGATCGCGGTGGTGCCGTCGGCATGCGAGACCACATGCAGCCCGTCCGCAAAGACCTGCGGCGCGTCCGGTGCGGCATGGGCCAGCAGCAGCGACTGGCCCTTGACGCCCTGGCCGATCCTGCGCTCCAGCGCCAGGTTCAGGTCGAAAAGCCCCGGCGTTCCCGTGGCCCAGAGGGTGGGGGCCGCATCCGGCGCCGGGCAACCCTCGATGATCTCGCCGCCCCGCGCGCGAATGGCGGCGGCCAGGGCGGCCAGCGCGGCACGCGGGTTCAGCCGTGCGGTCATCCGGTCCTGCAGCCACAGCCCGGTGGGGCTGTCGGGCACCAGGGGTGCCTCCGGGCGGTCGGTCAGCCACATCCCCAGGTCCTGCGGCCAGTTCCGGGCGGCGGCCGCGATGCGGTCGGTCAGGCGTTCGGCCATGGCCGGGTCCGCGACAGGCTGCAGGCGGCCCGTGCGGCCATAGCCTGTAGGCAGGCCCGAGACATCCTCGACCTCGGCCCAGAAGTCCGGGGCGGCCAAAAGGCTTTGCAGCTGCAGCGCCTTCTTGGGGTTCCAGTTTTCGGGCGCATGGGGGGCCAGGGCGCCCACATGCCCGCCCGAGGCGCCGGCGCCGATGTGGTGGGCCTCGAAGACCCGCACCCGCGCGCCCCAGCGGGCCAGCGCCCAGGCCGAGGCCAGCCCGAAGATGCCGGCCCCTGCCACATGGATCATCCCGTCCCTTGCCAAAGCCGCGTCCTTTCCCGAAAGCTGCCGGTCATGAGCGATCTAGACCAACCCCGCCCCGAAGACGAGCCTGCGCTGGACTGGCGCGAGGGGGGCGTGCCGGTGTCGACCCGGTTCGACGACCCGTATTTCAGCCTTTCGGGCGGACTGGCGGAAACCCGGCACGTGTTCTTGCAGGGCAACGACCTGCCCGCGCGGCTGGTGGCAGGCTTTCACGTGGCGGAACTGGGCTTTGGCACCGGGCTGAACGCGCTGGCGCTGGCGCAGGTCGCGCAGGTGCCGGTGCGGATGACCAGCTTCGAGGCCTTCCCGATGAGCCTGCCGCAGCTGGCCCAGGCCCATGCGGCCTTTCCCGAACTGGCGGACCTGGCGGCGCAGTTGCGGGCGGGCTGGGGCGGCGCGCGGATCAACCTGGGCCAGGTCGAGCTGACGCTGGTGCTGGGCGACGTGGCGCAAACCTTGCCCCCATGGCAGGGGCGGGCTGATGCCTGGTTCCTGGACGGGTTCTCGCCCGCCAAGAACCCGCAGATGTGGGAGCCTGCGGTGATGGCCCAGGTGGCGCGACACACCGGGCCCGGCGGCAGCTTTGCAACCTATACGGCGGCGGGCCATGTGCGCCGGGCCCTGGCCGAAGCGGGGTTCGCGGTGACCCGCAGCCCGGGTTTCGGGCGCAAGCGGCACATGAGCGTCGGGCGGCTGGCCGCCGCGCCGGTCATCGACGCGTGACCCGCGGGATGCGGCTGCCGGCATAGGCCGCGTCCGGATGCGGGGGATGGCCATGGGTGCGGCTCCAGAAGTCCGGGCCGCCACGGCGCAGGAACAGCGGCAGCGCCAGCAGCAGGCCCGCGGCAAATCCGCCCGCATGGGCCCAGTAGGCCACGCCGCCCTGCGCGCCGACATTGGTGAAGCCGCCCAGCAGCTGCAGGCCGAACCAGAGGCCCAGCATCAGCCAGGCGGGCAGGGTGAAGACCTTGAAGAAAATGATGAAGATCGCCACCACATCGACCCGGGCGCGCGGGAACATCAGCAGATAGCCCCCCATCACCCCCGCGATCGCCCCCGAGGCGCCGACCATCGGCACCGGCGACAGCGGATCGGCCCAGATCTGCGCCGCCGCCGCCGCAAGCCCCGCGCCCAGGTAGAAGGCCAAAAAGCCCGCGCGGCCCATCTGGTCCTCCAGGTTGTCGCCGAAGATCCACAGGAACAGCATGTTGCCACCCAGATGCAGCAGGCCCGCATGCAGGAACATGTGGGTCAGCAGCCCGCCCATCAGCTCTCCGTTGACGATGGCCAGCGGATAGAGCGCCAGCTGCGCCCAGAGCATCTCGCCTGCCTCCTGTCCCGGAAGGGTGACCAGATACATCGCGATATTGGCCGTGATCAGTGCCCAGGTGACCAGCGGCCTGCGGGTGGAGGGATTATGGTCGCGGATCGGGAACATCGGTGTCAGCCCGTCCGGGCGCGGTCGCAGGGTGCAACACGGGGGCGTGGCGCGGCGCAGGGCGGGGCAGGTGGGGCCATCGGGCGTCTCCGGAGGGGGGTGCGGGGGCAGCTTGCGTCGGAGGCGCCGAGGGTGCAAGCCTTCGCCCGAGGCCGCAAAGGCGGAGGCATAAGGCGTCCGGCTGGCAAAGGCCAGCGGGCATGCCTATCTGCGGACCGGGCGCATGCGGCCCGCGGGCATCCATTCACACGGGAGAGGCGCATGGGCGCGATCATCGAAATCGACCATCTTTCGAAGCAGTACGGCAGCGGCACCCGGGCGCTGGACGATGTCAGCCTGACCATTGACGAGGGCGAGATCATCGCCCTTCTGGGGCCGAACGGGGCGGGCAAGACGACGCTGATCTCGATCATCTGCGGCTTGGTCGTGCCGACCGGCGGTACGGTCCGCGTGGGCGGCCACGATATCCGCAGCGACTGGCGCTCGGCGCGCCGCCTGATCGGCCTCGTCCCGCAGGAAATCGCGCTGGAACCGTTCGAGAAGGTCATCAACTGCGTCCGCTTTACCCGCGGCCTCTTCGGGATGCCGCCCGACGATGCCCATATCGAACGCATCCTGCGGGCGCTGTCGCTGTGGGACAAGCGCGATGCCGCCACGCGCGAGCTGTCGGGCGGCATGAAGCGCCGCGTGCTGATCGCCAAGGCGCTGTCGCACCAGCCCAAGGTGCTGTTCCTGGACGAACCGACCGCCGGCGTCGACGTGGCCCTGCGCCGCGAGATGTGGGAGGTGGTGGCCGATCTGCGCCGCGAAGGGGTGACCATCATCCTGACCACGCATTACCTGGAGGAGGCCGAGGAGATGGCCGACCGCGTCGGCGTCATCGCCAAGGGCCAGCTGCTGCTGGTCCGCCCCACGGCCGAGCTGATGGGGGATTTCGGCAAGAAGACCCTGACCATCGACCTGGACGCGCCCCTGGCGGCGATCCCCCCCGAACTGGCCGGGCGCGATCTCAGCCTGTCGCCGGACGGCCGGCAGCTTGCCTTTGATTACGATACCCGCGCCGAACGCACCGGCATCGCGCGGCTGCTGGGGGACCTGGCGGCGCAGGGGATCACCGTGCGCGACGTGTCCACCCGGCAATCCTCCCTTGAGGAGGTCTTCCTGTCCCTGGTTTCGGAGAACGCGGCATGAGCGGCATCAACTGGCGCGGCGTGGGCGCGATCTTTCACCACGAGATGATGCGCTTTTTCCGCACGATCTGGCAGTCGCTGGCCTCGCCCGTCCTGTCGACGGTGCTGTATTTCGTGGTCTTCGGCGCTGCCATCGGCGGGCGCATCCAGTCGGTCGAGGGCGTGGAATACGGCGCCTTCATCGTGCCGGGCCTGATGATGCTGACCGTGCTGCAGCAATCCGTCAGCAATGCCAGCTTTGGCATCTACTTTCCGAAATTCAGCGGCACGATCTATGAATACCTCGTCTCGCCCGTGGGCTGGATCGAGGTGACGCTTGGCTTTGTCGGGGCGGCGGCGGCCAAGGCGGTGATGATCGCGCTGGTGATCCTGCTGACCAGTTTCGTCTTTGTCGGCGTCCACATCCTGCACCCGTTCTGGATGCTGGCCTTCCTGGTGCTGTCGGCCCTGGGGTTCAGCCTGCTGGGCTTCATCATCGGCCTCTGGGCGAAATCCTTCGAGCAGCTTCAGATCGTTCCGATGATGGTCATCACGCCGCTGGTCTTTCTGGGCGGGGCCTTCTACTCGGCCAGCATGCTGCCGCCCTTCTGGGAGGGCGTGGCCAAGCTGAACCCGGTCCTGTACCTGATCTCGGGGTTCCGCTGGTCGTTCTTCGGGCTGGCGGACGTGCCGGTGGGGGTGTCGCTGGTCGCGGTGGCGGTGATGGTCATCCTGTGCATGGCGATCATCCGCTGGATCTTTGCCACCGGCTGGCGCCTGCGCGAATGACCGGGTCGGCGCGCCTCAGCGGCGCGCCTGCGTCCCCCCGCCCTGCAGGCTGCCGCAGATGCGGGTCTGCGGGTCCAGCTGCACATATTCGCGGGCGCTGATCACCTGCATCTCCATCGACCGGTTCCAGCCGCCGAACCAGCGGTCGCGGACGCCGCCCCGGTAATAGTTGCCCATGATCTGGTCGACATAGGGCGGGATGATCTGCGTGTTCGGGATGCGGGGCGCGTGAAAGCCGATGCGCGCCTTGGGCCCCAGGCAGGCATTGGGCAGCGTCGTCAGGATCGTGCAGGCCGACCGGCAATAGCCGCGGATGCGCACCTGCTTGCCCGAACTGGCCAGCTGCTGGCGCGTCTGCACCATCTGCAGCACATTGCCGCCCCGGTTGTTCCACACATCGATGAACGGCCCGTTGGTCTGGATGCCCTGCGGTTCCGCCGAAAGGGCAGGAGAGGCTGCGGTAAGGGCTGCCACAAGGCAGAGGGTCAGGCGGCGCTTGAGTGTCATGCGGGGATCATCTCCGGGTTTCGGGGCGGGGTAAAATCACGTTCAGGCGAAGGAGGCGAGGCTCTTCGAAGACGCACGGGCAGGGCCCAGGGTTTCCGGTCCCGCCCTGCAGGCAGCGTCTTTTCCCGCGCGCCCGAATCGCTTATGTGCGGCGGATGCAACAGAACCCGCCCGACCTGCGCCCCGACCTTGCCCGCGCCCGCATTCCCGACGGCGACCGCCGCGACGGGCAGCCGACCATCGGCATGGTCAGCCTTGGCTGTCCCAAGGCGCTGGTCGACAGCGAACGCATCCTGACCCGCCTGCGGGCCGAGGGTTACGCGATCAGCGCGGATTATCACGGCGCCGATGCGGTGGTGGTCAACACCTGCGGGTTCCTGGACAGCGC
Source organism: Paracoccus sp. KKT209 (assembly GCF_055635455.1). The sequence continues at coordinate 2,957,903 of NZ_CM145758.1, read as the reverse complement.
CAAGGCAGAAAGCCTGGACGCCATCGGCGAGGCGCTGCGCGAGAACGGCCGGGTGATCGTCACCGGCTGCCTGGGGGCTGAGCCCGACTATATCACCGGCGCGCATCCCAAGGTTCTGGCTGTGACGGGACCGCATCAGTACGAGCAGGTCCTGGACGCGGTCCACAGGGCGGTGCCGCCGCAGCCCGATCCCTTCATCGACCTGCTGCCAGCCTCGGGCGTCAGCCTGACGCCGCGCCATTACAGCTATCTGAAGATCTCGGAAGGCTGCAATCACAAGTGCAAGTTCTGCATCATCCCCGACATGCGCGGCCGCCTGGTCAGCCGCCCGGCCCATGCCGTGGTGCGCGAGGCCGAGAAGCTGGTCGAGGCCGGCGTGCGCGAACTGCTGGTCATCAGCCAGGACACCTCGGCCTATGGTCTCGACCGCCGGCACGAGACCGACCGCGGCCACCGCGCCCACATCACCGATCTGGCGCGCGACCTGGGCTCGCTTGGGGCCTGGGTGCGGCTGCACTATGTCTATCCCTATCCGCATGTGCGCGACCTGATCCCGCTGATGGCGGACGGTCTTGTGCTGCCCTATCTGGACATCCCCTTCCAGCACGCCCACCCGGACGTGCTGAAGCGCATGGCCCGCCCTGCCGCCGCCGCCCGCACCCTGGACGAGATCGCCGCCTGGCGCGCGATCTGCCCCGAGATCACCCTGCGCTCGACCTTCATCGTGGGTTATCCCGGTGAGACCGAGGCCGAGTTCCAGACCCTGCTGGATTGGCTGGACGAGGCGCAGCTGGATCGCGTCGGCGCCTTTCAGTACGAGAACGTCAAGGGCGCCCGCGCCAATGACCTGCCCGACCATGTGCCCGCCGAGGTCAAGCAGGAGCGGTTCGAACGCTTCATGGAAAAGGCGCAGGCGATCAGCGCCGCCAAGCTGGAGGCCAAGGTCGGCTCCCGGATCGAGGTGATCGTGGACGAGGTCGACGAAGGCGGCGCCACCTGCCGCACCAAGGCCGACGCCCCCGAGATCGACGGCAACCTGTTCATCGACCAGGGCTTCGAGGCGCTGAGCCCGGGCGACATCGTGGAGGTGACCGTGGACGAGGCCGGCGAATACGACCTCTGGGGCCATCTCTAGGCGCCGCACGGCAAAAACCCTGCCGCCTGGATGCTTGACCCTTCCACGATCCGATCTTTTGCACTAGCCCTTGCACCTGACCGCAGGCAAAGCGAGCGCCCGCCTGTGCGGACAACCGGCGTGGGCCCGTTCCCTGCCGCGCACGAGGTTCGGCATGACGCAGACGATGATCACCATCAGCCCCGCCTTTGATCCGCACGGCCAGCCGCGCAAGCCCGGCGCGCTGTGCATCGGCGCGCAAAAGGCCGGGACGTCGTGGCTGGCGCAGATGCTGGGCCAGCATCCGCAGGTCTGGATCCCGCCCTTCAAGGAGGTCCAGTACTTCAACCACCAGCACATCCCCGAACACCGCCGCTGGATCGCTTGGCATTACCGCAACAAGCCGCAGGAGATCCGCGACCGCCACAAGGCGCGCAAGGTGCCGATGCCGCCCGAACTGGACGCTTATCTGGACGGCATCACCAGCGGCAAGATGTTCCACAACCAGTGGTACAAGCGCGTCTTTGCGCCCGCCCCCGCCCATGCCATCCCACTGGACCTGACGCCGGAATATTCGGCGCTGCCGGAGGAGGGGGTCGAGGCGGTCGCGCGCTTCCTGCCCAAGGCGCGGGTCATCTACCTGATCCGTCACCCGGTCGATCGGGCGATCTCTCAGCTGCGCATGAACCTGCGCCGCGAAAAGCGCATCCCCGCCGGCACCGCGGACTGGCTGGCCGAGGTCGCCAATCCGGTGCTGGACGAACGCGGCGACTATGCCACCTATCTGCCGCGCTGGCTGGCGCGCTATCCCGACATGCTGGTGATCCCCTTCGGGCGCATCTCCAGCCATCCGCACCTGGTGATGGATGCGGTCGAGGCGCATCTGGGCATCGGCCCCTGCTTCTATTCCAACCTGACGCAAAAAGTCTTTGCCAATCCCGACGGGCTGATGCCGCCGCCCGAGGCGGTGGCCGCGCTGGAGGAGCGCATGGCCCCCCAGGTCGAGGCGCTGCGCCGGATCATGGGCGGGGATTTCGTCGCCGCGATCCGCTGACCTTCCCTAGGGCCGCCCGATGCCCTACAAGGCAGCAAATTACAGGAGATTCCGATGGCGTCCTATCAGTTCGTCTACCACATGGACGGCGTGTCCAAGACCTATCCCGGCGGCAAGAAGGTCTTCGAAAACATCAAGCTGAACTTCCTGCCGGGCGTCAAGATCGGCGTCGTCGGCGTCAACGGATCGGGCAAGTCCAGCCTGATGCGCGTCATGGCCGGCATCGACAAGGACTTCACCGGCGAGGCATGGGCCGCCAAGGGCGCGACCGTCGGCTATCTGCCCCAGGAACCGCAGCTGGACGAGAGCCTGGACGTGCGCGGCAACGTGATGCTGGGGGTCGCGGCCAAGCAAGCCAAGCTGGACCGCTACAACGAGCTGGCGATGAACTACTCGGACGAGACCGCCGAGGAGATGTCGGCCCTGCAGGACCAGATCGACGCCGAGAACCTGTGGGATCTGGACAGCCAGGTCGATGTCGCGATGGAGGCCCTGCGCTGCCCGCCCGACGACGCGGATGTCAGCACCCTGTCGGGCGGCGAGCGTCGCCGGGTCGCGCTGTGCAAGCTGCTGCTTGAGGCGCCGGACATGCTGCTGTTGGACGAACCGACCAACCACCTGGACGCGGAAACCATCGCCTGGCTGCAAAAGCACCTGATCGAATACAAGGGCACGATCCTGACCGTGACCCACGACCGCTATTTCCTGGACGACATCACGACCTGGATCCTGGAGCTGGAGCGCGGCCGCGGCATCCCGCACGAGGGCAACTATTCGTCCTGGCTGGAGGCCAAGGCCAAGCGCGTCGCCCAGGAGGCCCGCGAGGACAAGTCCAAGCAGAAGGTCCTGGAAAAGGAACTGGAGTGGATCCGTGCCGGTGCCAAGGCCCGTCAGGCCAAGCAGAAGGCCCGCGTCAACGCCTATAACGAGATGGCCAACAGGACCGAGAAGGAGCGCATCACCAGCGCCCAGATCATCATCCCCAACGGCGAGCGTCTGGGCGGCAAGGTGATCGAGGTCACCGGCCTGAAGAAGGCGATGGGCGACAAGCTGCTGATCGAGAACCTGGATTTCACCATCCCGCCCGGCGGCATCGTCGGCGTGATCGGTCCGAACGGCGCGGGCAAATCGACCCTGTTCCGCATGCTGACCGGCCAGGAGCAGCCCGACGAGGGCACGATCACCCTAGGCGACACTGTGCAGCTGTCCTATGTCGACCAGTCGCGCGATGCCCTGGGCGGCGACAACAATGTCTGGGAAGAGATCAGCGGCGGTGCCGAGCTGATTGCGCTGGGCGACGCGACGATGAACAGCCGCGCCTATTGCAGCGCCTTCAACTTCAAGGGCAGCGACCAACAGAAGAAGGTCGGTACCCTGTCGGGCGGCGAACGCAACCGCGTGCACATGGCCAAGCTGCTGAAATCGGGCGGCAACGTCCTGCTGCTGGATGAACCGACCAACGACCTGGACGTCGAGACCCTGCAGGCGCTGGAGGCGGCGCTGGACGATTTCGCCGGCTGCGCGGTCATCATCAGCCACGACCGCTTCTTCCTGGACCGGCTCTGCACGCATATCCTGGCCTTCGAGGGCGACGCGCATGTCGAATGGTTCGAGGGCAACTTCGAGGCCTATGAGCAGGACAAGATCCGCCGCCTTGGGCCCGACTCGGTCAACCCCAAGCGCGTGAAGTACAAGAAGTTCACGCGCTGATCGGGCCGCGCTGCGGGCGATCAGCAGCGCCCGCCCCCAAGCGCTCCCCGAACGAAAAAAGGCGGCCCGCAGGGGCCGCCTTTCTCATGCGCGGTTGGACAGGATCAGAAGCGGAACGAGGCGCGCAGCTGAACCATGTCGGTGTCCAGGTCCAGGCCGTCGATGTCGGCCACGTCGTCAAAATCCTGACGGGTATATTCGGCACCGACCGAAACACGCTCGGTCACCTTGAACTCGCCGCCGATGCCATAGGTGAAGGCGGTTTCCTTCAGGTCGACCGCACCCAGGTCGGCCGACACGCGGGCGGCGCCCAGGGTGACATAGGGCATGAAGCGGCCCATGTCGTATCCGGCGCGGGCGCGCAGGCGGGCCAGGTCACCCTTGTCGTCGACGGTGTCGATGTCCAGGCGGTTGTAGTCCAGTTCGCCGCCCAGCACGAAGCGGCCGAAGTCGCGGTTGTAGCCGGCATGCACGCCATAGGCGTCGAAATCCGTCGAGTCGTCGACCGAGGACAGCTCTCCGTCCCCTTGGCCGTATTGCAGACCGGCATAGAAGCCCGACCAGTCCGATCCGGCGGCGACGACCGGAGCCACGACGGGCGCCGGGACAGGCTCGACGACCGGGGCGACATAACCGCCCGCATGGGCGGTGCCGGCGGCCAGGAAAGCGGCGGTGGCTGCGAAAGCGATTTTCATCTGCGGTCTCCCATCTTGAATTGGTGACTTCGATCTAGGTGGGGATCGGCCGGGATTGAAGCAAGCCTGCGCATCGCCCCTGCCGCCGCGTGGCAGGCAGGCAACCACGCCCCTGTGAGGGGCCGTGAGGAACCCGCTTAGGCCCCCTTCGCCCGCACAGCAAAGCCTGGTGCAGAGTCTGCAATCTTCCTCACGCCCGGGACGCAGGGGCGCAGCGACCGCGGAGCAAAGTGAAAAACTTTTGACAGGCCTCGGCTGTGTCAGCGCACCTTGCCGGTGAACCCGGGCGGGCGGCGGGCCACCCATGCCCAGAATCGTTCCAAGTCGGGATGCGCGCGCAGCGCCTCGACCGTGTGGACGTTGCGGGCCAGTTCGCCTTCGCGCAGGGTCTTGTGGATGGTCTTGTGACAGATGTGGTGCAGCAGGACCGTCTCGCCCCCCTTGCCGCCCTTCAGCTTGGGGATCAGGTGATGGCGGCTTTGCGGCACGTCGGGCGGGATCGGCCGCAGGCACAGCGGGCAGACCGGGTCTGACGCCATCGTGACCGGCTCGGGGATATACTTCGGTTTACGCATGAGACGGCCTCGCGTTACCTCGGGGCCACGATCTGACCCCAGCCATCGCGAAAGGACAAGCCATGCCGACCCGCCGCCTTCTTCTGGCCTCTGCAGGCGCCTTTGCCGCCCTTCCCGCCCTGGCCCAGGATCGCCCGAACCCCATGCCCGCGGATCTGCGCCGCGCGCTGGAGCGTGACCCGACCGCCCCGGTGCTGGGCAACCCGCAGGGCGACATCACCCTGACCGAGTTCTTCGACTACAACTGCGACTATTGCCGATCGATGCTGCCGGTGATCCAGCAGCTGGTCAGCGGCGATCCGCAACTGCGCGTCGTCTATCGCGAATGGCCGGTCTTCGGGCCGGGGTCGGATTTCGCGGCGCGCGCCTCGCTGGCCGCGCTGCCGACGGGAAAGTATTGGCAGTTTCACGCCGGGCTGCTGACGATGAGGGGCCGGGCCGAGGAGGCCTCGGTGATGCGCGTCGCCCGGAAGGTGGGGCTGGACGAGGCCCGCCTGCGCCGCGACATGGACAGCGAGCCGGTCGAGCGCCACATCTCGATGAGCCACCTGATGGCCGAGCATATGGGCCTGGTCGGCACCCCGACCTTCATCTGCGGCGACGAGGCGGTCTTTGGCGGGCGGACGCTGGAGGAGATGCGGGCGCTGATCGAACGCGGGCGCCGGACGATGGGCACCTAGCTGCGCCGTCCCCAGGCCGCGTCCTGCATCTCGCGCAGGCGCGAGGCCGTGCGTTCGAATTCAAAGCTGCCCTCGCCTTCGTTGTAGAGCTGTTCGGGCTGGTCGGCGGCGCTGGCGATCAACCGCACCCGCGCCTCGTAAAGCGCATCGATCAGCGTCACGAAACGCTTGGCCTCGTTGTAGTTCGAGGCCGACAGCCGTGGCACCCCGTCGATCAGCAGCACGTCGACCGCCCGCGCCACCGCCAGGTAATCCGCCGGCCCAAGCGCCCGGCTGCACAGGTCCCAGAAGCCCGATCGCGCGACACGGCCGGCACAGGCCGGCAGCTCGACCCGGCGGCCCTGGACCTCGACCTGGCAGGGCACGGGTTCCGCACCGTCCGTCAGCTCGTCCCAGGTGGCATCCAGCGCGGACTTGGCCTCGGCATTGGCGGGCACGTGCCAGACCTGGCCGCCGCTGGTGCGGTTCTGGCGATAGTCGGTGGTGCTGTCCAGGCAGACGACCTCCATCCGCTGGCGGATCAGCGCGATGAAGGGCAGGAACAGCTGCCGGTTCAGCCCGTGCTTGTAGAGATCCTCGGGCTCGCGGTTCGAGGTGGTGACCACGACGACGCCCTGGTCGAACAGCACCTGGAACAGGCGGCCCACGATCATCGCATCGGCGATGTCGGTGATCTGCATCTCGTCAAAGCACAGCAGGCGCACCTGGCGCGCCACGCCCTCGGCGACGGGGCGGACGGTGTCCTGTTCGCCGCGCTTGCGCGCCTCGTTCAACCCGGCCTGGATCTCCTGCATGAACTCGTGGAAATGCACCCGGCGGCAGGGGATCTCGCCGGCAGCTTCCGCCATCAGGTCCATCAGCATCGACTTGCCGCGCCCGACGCCGCCCCACAGGTACAGCCCGCGCGCGCCCGGTGCGGGATCGGGATTGCCCACGCCCAGGAAGGCCCGCCATGCCGACCGCTTGGGCGCGGGGGCGGCCTGCATGTCGGCCAGCACCCGGTCCATATGCGGCAGCACGGCTTCCTGCGCGGGATCGGGGCGCAGGGCGCCCTCTGCCACGCGCTGCCGGTAAAGATCGCTGACCCTGCCCATGCCTTGGCCTTTCCTTGACGGCGAAACCCCTGCCACAGCCCCGCGACCCGCCGCAAGGCCCCATCGGCCTTGACCCGCATGCACGGGGCGTGCCACGCCCTGGCCGTGCCCCCCGCCCGAGGTTCCGATGTCCCACAGCCCTGACCGCATCGCCGGATTGCCCGTCCTGTTCGTGATGGCGGCCCAGCCCGAATACGGCCCCGCCCTGCGCGCCCGCATCCGCCCGCTGATGACCGGCATCGGCCCGGTCGAGGCCGCGGTCCAGCTGACGGCGGCCCTGTCGGGCATGGCGGAACGGCCGCGGCTGATCGTTTCGCTCGGTTCGGCCGGATCGGCGCGGCTGGCCCAGACCGAGGTCTATCAGGTGGGCGCGGTCGCCTATCGTGACATGGATGCCTCGGCCCTGGGGTTTCCGCGCGGCTGCACGCCGCTGCTGGACCTGCCGCGGGTGATCGACCTGCCGCACCGCATCCCCGGCCTGCCGGTGGCCAGCCTGTCCACGGGCGCGTCCATCATCAGCGGCCCGGCCTATGGCGCGGTCGAGGAGGAGATGGTCGACATGGAGACATTTGCCCATCTGCGCACCGCCCAGCATTTCGGCCTGCCGCTGATCGGGCTGCGCGGCATTTCCGACGGAGCCGAGGAGCTGCGCGAACTGACCGACTGGACGCGCTACCTGGACGTGATCGACGCCAGGCTGGCCGGCGCCGTCGACCTGCTGGAGGCCGCGATCCGCGACGGCGCGATCCGCCCGTGACACCTCGTGCGCTTGTCCTTGGGGCCGGCGCGGCCTAAACCGGGGCCGGGGCAGGAAGACCGGGAACAGCAGGCATGAGACGCGGCGCAAGCAATCTGGAAGACCGGCCCGGCAGCCGGCGGGTGGGGGCGCTTGGCGCGCTGTGGCCCTTTGTGCGGCCCTATCGCGGGCAGGTGGTGCTGGCGCTGCTGGCGCTGGTCGTGACATCGGGCATCAGCCTGATCCTGCCCCTGGCGGTGCGCCGCGTGGTGGACAATTTCGACGACGGGGCCGGGCTGCTGGACGAATATTTCGGCGCGGCCCTGTTCATCGTGGCGGCCTTGGCCTTGGGCACCGCGGCGCGCTATTTCTTCGTCACCCGTTTGGGCGAACGCGTGGTGGCCGATATCCGCAAGGCCGTCTATGCCCGCGTCATCACCCTGTCGCCGGCCTTCTTCGAACGCGTGATGACCGGGGAAATCCTGTCGCGCATCACTACCGACACGACGCTGATCCAGTCGGTCGTCGGATCGTCGCTGTCGATCGCGCTGCGCAACATCCTGATCCTGGCGGGCGGAATGGCGATGCTGGCCTGGACCTCGATCAAGCTGATGGGGCTGGTGCTGCTGATCGTGCCCGCGATCCTGATCCCGATCATCGTGCTGGGCCGCCGCCTGCGCAGCCTGTCGCGCCAGAACCAGGACTGGATCGCCGCCTCGTCCGGCACCGCCTCCGAGACGCTGCTGGCCGCCCAGACCGTGCAGGCCTATACCGCCGAGGCGCGCAGCATCGCGCGGTTTGACGGCGTCACCGAGCAATCCTATGACGTCGCGCTGACCCGGATCACGACCCGCGCTGTCATGACCGCGATCGTGATCTTTCTGATCTTCGCGGGCGTGATCGGGGTGCTGTGGATCGGCGCCCGCGACGTCAGCGCAGGCGCGATGACCGCCGGCCAGCTGGTCCAGTTCGTGATCTATGCGATCCTGGTGGCAGGATCGACCGGCGCCCTGTCGGAAATCTGGGGCGAGCTGCAGCGCGCCGCCGGCGCCACCGAACGCCTGGCCGAACTGCTGTCGGCCGAGGATGCCCTGACCGATCCCGCCCATCCCCGCGCGCTGCCGCAGCCCGTGCAGGGCCGCATCGCGCTGGAGGGGGTGGGCTTTCGCTTTCCGTCGCGCCCGAACGCGCCCGCGCTGGACGGCATCAGCCTGACCATCCGGCCGGGCGAGACGGTGGCGCTGGTCGGGCCCTCGGGCGCGGGCAAGACGACGGTGATCCAGCTGATCCAGCGTTTCTGGGACCCGCAGTCGGGCCGCGTGACGCTGGACGGGATCGACCTGCGCGACCTGGCGCGGGTGGATCTGCGCAGCCATATCGCGCTGGTGCCGCAGGATCCGGTGATCTTTGCCGCCTCGGCCGCCGACAACATCCGCCTCGGCCGCCCCGAGGCCAGCGATGCCGAGGTCGAGGCCGCGGCACGGGCGGCGCATGCCCATGACTTCATCGCCGCCCTGCCGCAGGGATACAGGACAGTCCTGGGCGAACGCGGGGTGATGCTGTCGGGCGGGCAGCGCCAGCGCGTGGCCATCGCCCGCGCGATCCTGCGGGATGCGCCGATCCTGCTGCTGGACGAGGCCACCAGCGCGCTGGACGCCGAATCCGAGGCGCTGGTGCAGGCCGCGGTCAGCCGGCTGGCCGAGGGGCGCACGACCATCGTCGTCGCCCACCGACTGGCGACGGTGAAGAAAGCCGACCGCATCGTCGTGCTGGACCAGGGCCGCATCGTGGCCGAGGGCAGCCATGACGCGCTGGTGGCCGAGGGCGGGCTTTATGCCCGTCTGGCGCGGATGCAGTTCACCGACGGGCCGCGGGAGGAACCGCAGGTGCTGGACGAGGCTCTGGTCGCCGAATAAGCCGCCTCAGCGCGGCGCGGCATAGATGGCCGACCAATAGACCGTGCGTCCATCCGCGGCGAGGGCCTGACCGATCCCGTAATCGCGCACCTGCGGCAGCAGGATATTGTCCAGATGCCCCTGCGACGCGTTCCATTCGCCCAGGACACGCTGCAGCGGATAGGGACCCGCCGCGATATTCTCGGCGGTGATCCGCGGGGTGTAGCCCAGCAGGCGCAGACGGGCGGCCGGCCCGGATGTCGTGGAGCCGATATGGGTCATGCGCCCGCGCTTGGCCATGTCGCAGGCATGTGCCGCGGCGGCCCGGGCCAGCTGCGGGTTGGGACTGACCTGCGGCAGGCCCGCGCTGCTGCGCGGCCGGTTGGTGGCGGCGGCGCCGGCGGCGTTCTGGCCGGGCGTGGTGGCAAGGCAGGTCGCCTCTCCGGGGCTTCCGACCTGGACGGCATAGGGGTCGGTGGCGCCGGTCGTTCCGGTGCCGCTGACGGGCGCGCAGGCTGCCAGCGCCAGAAGGGCGGCGGTGCGGCAGGCAAGGCCCGCCGGGGACAGGGTCAGGGTCATCTTTGATCCTCCACAAGGCCGCTACTAAACAACGACTACAACTATTGGTTGCATTGATCCATGTTGATCCGGCCCGACCCCTAGGGTGGAACCTTGGTCCGGCGCCCGCCGTTCCTGCGGATCATGTAGAGGAAGACAGGCAATGGCCATCTGGGATTTCGTCAAGGACGCGGGCAAGTCGCTGTTCGACAAGGCGCCGGCCGAAGGTTCGGCCCAAGCTGCCGCCGCCCCCGCGGCACCCGCATCCGGCGCGGCCGCCGCGGGCCAGGACGCGGAAACTCAGCGCAAGGTGGCGGCACTTCGGGCCGAGCTGCGCGCGCTGAACCTGGACGCGGACGACGTGCATCTGCGCCTGCGCGGCGATACGGTCGTCGTCGAGGCCAAGGGTGCTGACCGCGAGGCGCTGGAAAAGCTGATCCTGGCGCTTGGCAATGTCGAAGGCATCGCCAAGGTCGAGGCCGATCTGCCGCCCGAAGCCCCGCAGCCCGTCTTTCATACCGTCCGCAAGGGTGAGACGCTGTCGGCCATCGCAAAAGAGCATCTGGGCGATCCCAACCGCTATCACGAGATCTTCGAGGCCAATCGCCCGATGCTGAACGACCCCGACAACATCTATCCCGGCCAGGTGCTGCGCATCCCCGCCGGTGACTGACAGGAACCGGCCCGACCGACGTGGCGTCCCTGCTGGATGACGCGGCGTTTTTACGCAGGGGGCGGGGCTAACGCCTTGCCCCGTCATGCCTCTTTGGATCATCCTGCTGGCGGGAGGGGTCGGACGTGCCGGCCCGGGACGGAGGGACATGATGGGCAAGTTCAGCACCTATGACGATCGCAACCGGATCGAGCGCGAATGCGCCTATGAGGCGCGCGACCTGCCGGTGACGATCTATGACTTTCTGTCGCGCACGGCCGAACGTTTTCCCCAACGTCCCGCCATCTCGTTCCAGCTGCTGTCGGGGCCGCGCACGCCGGCCACCACCCTGACCTGGCGCGAGCTGCTGGAGCGCGTGACCGAGACCGCGAACCTGTTCCGCAGCCTGGGCGTGGGGCCGACCGACACCGTCGCCTATCTTCTGCCCAACACGATCGAGACCCCTGTCGTCCTGCTGGCCGGCGCGACCGCCGGCATCGTCAATCCCATCAACCCGCTGCTGGACGCCCAGCAGATCGGTGGCATCCTGCGCGAGACGCGGGCCAAGGTGCTGGTGACGCTGCGGGCCTTCCCCAAGACCGACGTTGCGCAGAAGGCGGCCGAGGCCGTGGCCCTGGCCCCCAACGTGACCCATGTCATCGAGATCGACCTGAACCGCCATCTGCGTGGGTTCAAACGTTTTCTCGTGCCGCTGATCCGTCCGCGCGTGAAGGTCCGCCACAAGGCCAAGGTCCTGAACTTCGAGGCCTCCGCCAGCGGCTGCAACCACACGCGGCTGGATTTCGACGATCCCCGGCAGGACCGGGTCGCCGCCTATTTCCACACCGGCGGCACCACCGGCACGCCCAAGGTCGCGCAGCACAAGTATTCGGGCATGATCTACAACGGCTGGCTTGGGGGGACGCTGCTCTTCGACGAGACCGACGTGCTGATGTGCCCGCTGCCGATGTTCCACGTCTTCGCGGCCTATCCGGTGCTGATGTCCTGCATCGCGTCCGGCGCGCATGTGGTGATGCCCACGCCCGCCGGGTATCGCGGCGAGGGCGTCTTCGAGAATTTCTGGAAGCTGATCGAGCGCTGGCAGGCGACCTTCCTGATCACCGTACCGACGGCCATCGCGGCGCTGATGCAGCGTCCCGTGAATGCCGATGTCAGCAGCCTCAAGACCGCCATTTCAGGATCTGCGCCGCTGCCGATCGAGCTCTACAACCGCTTCAAGGCCGCGACCGGGGTCGAGATCGCCGAGGGCTATGGCCTGACCGAGGCCACCTGCCTGGTCAGCTGCAATCCGGTGGACGGCGTCAAGAAGGTCGGCTCCGTCGGCGTCCCGCTGCCCTATACCCATGTCCGGATCCTCAAGCACTCCGACAGCGGCGCCGTCCACGAATGCGGCGTCGACGAGGTGGGAGAGATCTGCGTGGGCAACCCGGGCGTCTTCCCCGGTTCGACCTATACCGAGGCCGACAAGAACCACAAACTGTTCGCCGAGGAGCGCTATCTGCGCACGGGCGACCTGGGCCGGATCGATGCGGACGGCTACCTGTGGATCACCGGGCGGGCCAAGGACCTGATCATCCGCGGGGGCCACAATATCGACCCGGCTGAGATCGAGGAGGGACTGCTGTCCCATCCCGCCGTCGCCTTTGTCGGCGCCATCGGCCAGCCCGACAGCTTTGCCGGAGAACTGCCCTGCGCCTATGTCGAACTGGTCGCCGGCGCCGAGGTTTCGGTGCGCGAACTGGCCGAACATGCCAAGACCCATATCCACGAACGCGCCGCGATCCCCAAGCATATCGAGATCTTGCCCGAGCTGCCCAAGACCGCCGTGGGCAAGATCTTCAAGCCCGACCTGCGCCGTTTGGCGATCACCCGGGTCTATGACGAGGTTCTGGCGGGCACCGGTGCCCGCGTGGCTGCCGTGCGCGAGGACAAGAAGCGGGGTCTGGTGGCCTATCTGGCCCGAGAGGGATCGGTCGACGAGGCCGAGGTGACAAAGCGCCTTGGCCAGTTCACCTGCCCCTGGGACTGGGCGACCGACGTGGCCTGAGCGGGCCGGCCGCTTCAGCCGTTCTCGCGCAGGACCCGGCCGGCCAGATAGAGCGACCCGCAGATCAGGATGCGCGCCCCGGGATCCCGCGCGATGATCGCCCGGATGGCCTGGGCCGCGTCATCGGCGGTGCTGCTGTCGATACCGACGCCGCGCGCTTCGTCTGCCGTTGTCGAGGCGGGCAGGGTGTTCGGCTCTCCGGGGATGTCGATGGCGGTCAGGCTGGCGGCATGGGCGGCCAGCGGGCGCAGATAGCCGGCGATGTCCTTGGTGTTCAGCATCCCGCAGACCAGGTGGGTCGGGCGCGGGGGCAGGGCGGACAGGGTCGCCGCCAGCGCCTCGCCGCCGGCCGGATTGTGGCCCCCGTCCAGCCATAGTTCGGCGCTGCCGGCCAGGTCGACCAGGGGGCCGTGGCGCAGGCGCTGCATCCGGGCGGGCCATTCGGCCTGGGTGACGGCGGCGCGGGCCTGGGCCTCGGTCGCGCCCAGCTGGCGCAGCGCCGCAAGCGCGGTTCCCGCGTTCTCGACCTGGTGGGGACCGATCAGGTTCGGCAGCGGCAGATCCCACAGCCCGTGATCGTCCTGATAGACCATGCCGTCGCGGTCGCGCTGGATCATCCAGTGCTGGCCATGGGCAAAGATGGGGGCGGTCAGGCCTTGGGCCCGCGCCTCGATCACCCGCAGCGCCTCGTCCTGCTGGGGGGCGACGACAACGGGGATGCGCGGCTTGATGATCCCGGCCTTTTCGCCGGCGATCAGGGGCAGGGTGTCGCCCAGATATTGCGTATGGTCGATCGAAACGGGCGTGATGACCGTCAGATGCGGCTGGTCGACGACGTTCGTGGCATCCAGGCGACCGCCCAAGCCAACCTCCAGCAGGGTATAATCGGCCGCGCTGCGCGAGAAGGCCAGGAAGGCGGCCGCGGTCGTGATCTCGAAGAAGGTGATCGGCTGGCCGTCATTGGCCGCCTCGCATTCCTCCAGCACCGCGGCCAGGTCCGGCTCCGGGATCAGGTTGCCGGCCAGCCGGATACGCTCGTGGAAATGCGCCAGATGCGGCGAGGTATAGGCATGGACGCGCGCGCCGCCCGCCTCCAGCCCGGCGCGGATCATGGCCTGGGTGCTGCCCTTGCCGTTCGTGCCGGCGATGTGGATCACCGGCGGAATGGACCGCTCGGGGTTTCCCAGGGCGGCCAGGATGCGGTGCATCCGGTCCAGCGACAGGTCGATGATCTTGGGATGCAGCGCCATCAGGCGCCCGAGGATCTGGTCGGATTGGCTCATGTCGATAACGCCGGGGGCCAGCCCCCGGACCCCCGGGATGTTGGATTGGAATGGACGTCTAGTCGGCCTTGGCGGGCTCGGGCGCGGGCTGGGGCATCGCCTCGGGGACCGGGGCGGGCAGGTCGGCGCGGGTCGGGGCGGACAGCCCGCCCAGCAGCCGCAGGATCGAGATCAGCTCGTCGCGCAGGTGCTTGCGGTGCGTCACCCGGTCCAGCATGCCGTGTTCCAGCAGGTATTCGGCCCGCTGAAAGCCTTCGGGCAGCTTTTCACGGATCGTCTGCTCGATCACGCGGGGGCCGGCAAAGCAGATCAGCGCATTGGGCTCGGCAATCTGGATGTCGCCCAGCATGGCATAGCTGGCCGTGACGCCGCCGGTGGTGGGATGGGTCAGGACCACGATATAGGGGAGGCCGGCTTCCTTCAGCATCTCGACCGCGACGGTCGTGCGCGGCATCTGCATCAGCGACAGGATGCCTTCCTGCATCCGCGCGCCACCGGCCGCGGAAAAGAGGACCAAGGGCTTTTTCACCTTCACCGCGCGTTCGGCTGCGGCGACGATTGCATTGCCGACATACATGCCCATCGATCCGCCCATGAAGCCGAAATCCTGCGCGGCGGCGACGATGGGGGTGCGGCCGATCTCGCCCTCGGCGACCAGCATGGCCTCCTTTTCGCCCGTGGACTTCTGCGCGGCCTTCATGCGGTCGGGATATTTCTTCTGGTCGCGGAAATGCAGCGGGTCGGCGACCGGCTCGGGCACCTTCACCTCGACAAAGGCGCCGCCGTCGAACAGCGCGCCAAAGCGGTCGCGCGGCGTGATCGCCATGTGATGGTCGCAGTTCGTGCAGACGTTCAGGTTGTCCGACAGTTCGCGATGGAACAGCATGGTTCCGCATTCAGGGCATTTGGTCCACAGGTTCTCGGGCACCTCGCGGCGCGAGAACAGCGAATTGATGCGCGGGCGGACGTAATTCGTGATCCAGTTCATCGCGGGCGACCTTGGCTGTTTCCCGCCCCAGATAGGCCGCGACGGGGGGAATTGCAATTGCCGGGGCGGGCGCGGATGATGCCGGCCATGTGGGCGACCCTGTTCTTTTTTTTCCACACGACATTGTCGCTGGTGATCATCGCCCGCGTGCTGCTGCGTCCGCGGGTCGAACCTTCGGTCCGGCTGGCCTGGATCATGGTGGTCGAGGCCGTGCCCCTGGTCGGCATCGCGGCCTATCTGCTGTTCGGCGAGGTGCGCATGAAGCAGGCCGAGGTGCAGCGCATGGCCGACGTGCGCGACCGCCTGACCGGGCTGCGGCTGGCCAACGCGGCCTGGGTGGCCGATGTGCCGGACGAGGCGCGGCCGGTGGCCGCCGCCAATGCCGCCGTGGGCGGGATGGCGGCGCTGTCGGGCAACCGCCTGCGCCTGCTGGAGGAGACGGACGCGGCCATGGACCGGCTGGTCGATGCGATCGACCGCGCGCGGAACCATGTCCATGTGCTCTTCTACATCTGGCTGCCCGACGTCAGCGGCACCAAGATCGCCGAGGCCATCTGCCGGGCCGAGGCACGCGGCGTCGAATGCCGGGTGATCGTCGATGCGCTCGGCTCGCGCGCCCTGGTCCGGTCTGAACTGTGGGAGCGGATGCAGCAGTCGGGGGCGGAATGCGTGACGGCCTTTCCCTGGGGTCTGCCCTTCATCAGCCTGCTGTTCCAGCGCCTGGACCTGCGCAACCACCGCAAGATCCTGGTGGTCGACAACCGCATCGCCTTTACCGGCAGCCGCAACTGCGCCGACATGGCCTTTGCGATAAAGGCGCGGTTCGCGCCCTGGATCGACATCCTGGTCTCGGTCGAGGGGCCGGCGGTGCGGCAGCTGCAATCGGTCTTTCTGGGCGACTGGATGAGCTATACGGGCCGCGACCTGGGCTACATGCTGCAACCGATCGAGCCGGTCGAGGCGCCGGGAACGGTGGCGCAGGTGGTGGCGACGGGCCCGGACCTGCGCGCCGGCAGCGTCTCGGACTGCCTGGCGGGGATGCTGCATGCGGCGCGGGAATCGGTGGTCATCACCACGCCCTATTACGTCCCCGACGCGGCGCTGGACGCGGCGATCCGGGCGGCCGCGCGCCGGGGCGTCCGCGTCACGCTGATCCTGCCCGCCCGCAACGACAGCCTGATCGTCGGCGCGACCAGCCAGGGGTTCTATTACGGGCTTCTGGCCGCCGGCGTGCGGCTGATGCTGTTCGAGGGCGGCCTGCTGCATTCCAAGATCATGACCGTCGACGGCCGCATGGCGATGATCGGCAGCGCCAACCTGGACCGCCGCAGCTTCGAGCTGAACTACGAGGTCAGCATGGGCATCTTCGACCCCGAGCTGGTGGCGCAGCTGGACGAGCGGCAGGCCAGCTATGTGGCACGGTCCGGGGCGATCACGCTGGACGAGGTGCGGCGCTGGACGGCGTGGCGGCGGCTGCGCAACAACCTGCTGGCGCTGGCCTCGCCGCTCTTGTGATCACAGGGGCAGGGCGGTCGTGTACTTGGTCTGGCGCAGCACGAAATGCGTCACCGTGCTGCGGATGATGCCCAGGGGCAGCATGCGGCGCATCAGGAAATGCTCCAGCCCCTCGGCGTCGGCCGCGACGATCTTCAGCTGATAATCATAGGTGCCGGTGATCGTGGCGCATTCCATGATCTGTTCCTCGGTCTGGACGAAGCGGTCGAACCGGGCCAGGGCCTGTTCGGTATGGTCCAGCAGCGACACCTGGACATGGGCCATCGCGTGCAGTCCGGCCCGTGCCGGCGGGACCAGCGCCACCTGACGCTCGATCACGCCCTCATCGATCAGCCGCTTGAGCCGCCGCCAGGCCGGAGAGCTGGACAGGCCCGCCGCCTCGGCCAAGGCCTGGGTGGACAGGGTCGCGTCGCGCTGCAGCAGGCGAAGGATGCGGCGGTCGGTGTCGTCCAAGGGAGGCATGAGGTTTCCTGATTTGGCGGAAATGAGGAAGGATCTGCCCCCAAACCTGTCAGAAAGGCTGAACAAGGCAAGGTTTTTCCCTGGGGCACGGTAATCTGGACCCGAGGAAGAGGAGGACCCGCCATGCCGAAATCGACCGAGTATCAGGCCAAGCATCCCGATGCCGACGGCTTCATCGCCTATGACCCCGAGGAGAACGCCGTCTGGCGCGACCTGGTGGCCCAGCAGCTGCCGGCGGTGCGCCGGAACATGGCCGCGCCCTATCTGCACGGGCTGGACCTGCTGGACCTGCCGCAGGACCGCGTGCCGCAATGTCCCGACGTCTCAACCGTCCTGGGCCGGCTGACCGGCTGGCGGGTGGAGCCGGTGCCCGCGCTGATCGGCTTTGGCAAGTTCTTTGGGATGCTGGCCGACCGCACCTTTCCGGCCGCCAGCTTCATCCGCAAGCGCAAGCACTTCGATTACATCGAGGAGCCCGACATCTTTCATGAGATCTTCGGCCATACGCCGCTGCTGACGGACCCGGCCTTCGCCGCCTTCAGCCAGGCGATCGGAGAGGCGGGGACGCGCTGCGACAAGGCCGATTACAGCTGGCTGATCCGGCTCTACTGGTTCTCGATCGAATTCGGCTTGATGCGTGAGGAGGGGCAACTGAAGGCGCTCGGCTCGGGGCTGGCCAGTTCGGTCACCGAACTGCCCTGGGCGATCTCCGGCCAGCCCGAGCAGCGGCCCTTCGACGTGATCGACATCCTGCGCACGCCCTATCGCATCGACATTCACCAGCCGGTCTATTTCGTGATAGACGATCTGGACGACCTGTTCGCCGCCGCGCACCGCGACCTGCTGGCGGATATCGCCACCGCGCAGGGCCTGGGCCTGCATGCGCCGAAATATCCGCCCAAAGATGCCGCCTGAGGAGATGACCCCCATGACCACCTGCGATCTGGCCGCCCAAAGCTGCGCCCCCTGCCAGGGCGGCATCCCGCCCCTGCCGCTGGACGAGGCGCGCAAGATGATGGACCGGCTGACCGGCTGGACCCTGTCCACCTCGGGCAAGGAGATCACCCGGCGGTTCGAGTTCAAGGGCTTTGCCAAGGCGGTCGAGATGGCCAACCTGGCCGCCTGGCTGGGCAACAAGCAGGGGCACCATCCCGACATCGCCTTTGGCTGGGGCTATTGCAGCGTGACCTTCACCACCCACGAGGCGGACGGCCTGACGCAGAACGACTTCATCTGCGCCGCCCGCCTGGACGCGCTGGTGGCCTGACCGGACCCCGGGGGCCGCGCCCAGTTCACAAGCCTTGTTCCCGGCCCGATCCCGGTTTATCCCGTCAGGGTAGAGTAGCGGGCTGGGCAGCATGGTGAATGCAGGGGTTTCAGAAGCTTGGCCGGGCGGCCTGACCCGCCGCCTGCCCGCGCTGCCCCGCCCTTTGCGGCCGGGCCTGCGATGCGCCGGGTGAAGGCGGTGGGGCAGGGAACCGGCTGGCTGGCCCGACGGATCCGCGCCCGCGCGGCCCGGCAATGGCAACGGATACTGGACGGTGCCGGACAGAACCCCGTTCCGGCCGCCCTGCGGCAGGAGGCCCGTGCATTGCAGCGGGTGCTGACGCGGCTTCTGCAGGCGGCCGAGTTGCGCGACGGCCAGGGGCGCAATTCGCTGTCGCGCATGGACCTGCCCGTCGGCACCGACTGGCGCTGGCGCCCCCAGGTGCTGCGCGCGCGCAGCGGCGCCCCGGCGCTGGTCGCCCCGGCCAGCGGTCAGTGGCTGTCCGACGAGGTGGCGCTGTTCCACGACTGCGCCGAACGGGCGGTGATCCTGCGCCAGGTGCGCAACCGCCAAAGGGCCGATCTGGCCGAATACGGCCTGCGGCTGGAGGTCATGGGCTTTACCGGCGACTTCCTGTCCTATTCCCTGACGCTTCCCCCGGAGGCGCTGCAGGACCTGGGCGGCCACCATATCCTGCGCCTGGAATCGACCCTCCAGGCCGAGCGGCCGATCGCGGTCTATGCGCGGCTGAACATCCAGCAGGGGCCGAACACGGAAAAGATCCTGCGCCAGATGGGCGATCCCATTGCCGGGCGGCACAACCACCGCACCGTGGAATTCGACCTGGGCTATGCCCAGCTGTCGAACCGTTCGGTGGACAAGGCCTGGCTGGACCTGATCTTCGAGGCGCCCTTCATGAACGATGTCTCGCTGCGGGACGTGATCCTGTCGCGCCACAGCCGCGCCCAGATCTGAGGAGGAGCCATGCAATTCGAGAACCACGGGCTGAAGGGGGGGCTGTGGCGGGGCCGCATCCAGGGGCTGCCCGTGCGGCCGGCGCGCGTGGTGCTGAGCCATCACGGCGCGGTCGTGGCCGAGGCCCAGCTGGAGGGCGACGGCGAGGGGGCCTGGCTGGTTCAGGTCGACCTGCCGGGCGACGTGCTGTCGGACGGGCTCCAGACACTGCTGCTGCGGAGCGATGGGGGTGCCTCGGGCGAGGAACTGCAGCCCGGCGGCGAGGTGCTGGCGCGGCTGCCGCTGATGGCCGGAGAACCCCTGGAGGATGATCTGGCCGCCGAGATCGCCGCCCTGCGCGCCGAGTTGGAACTGGTCAAGCGCGAGCTGCGCCGCCTTGCCACCGCAGGCGGGTCGCGCCCCGGCTGACCTGCCCGCCGGGCGGACCGGATGCCGCGTCACTGCAACGTCATGTTTCCTTGCGAAAAGCGGGGGGCATGGCTATATCGGCGGCTCCGTGACCGTGCCCTGTTACGCGACCC
The DNA here is from genome assembly GCF_055635455.1 of Paracoccus sp. KKT209. The sequence goes on along the minus strand of NZ_CM145758.1, from coordinate 2,938,061 downwards.
AGACCGAAGGCTTGCCATGACCCCGCTGCAGACGCCCCATTACCTGATCGACATGGCCCGCCTGCGCGCCAACATGGAAAAGGTGGCCTGGCTGCGCGAGGCCTCGGGCGCCAAGGCGCTGCTGGCGCTGAAATGCTTTGCCACCTGGTCGGTCTTTGACCTGATGCGCGACTACATGGACGGCACGACCTCGTCTTCGCTGTTCGAGCTGCGCCTGGGACGCGAGGAGTTCGGCAAGGAGACCCACGCCTATTCCGTGGCCTGGGCCGATCACGAGATCGACGAGGCCGTCACCTATGCCGACAAGATCATCTTCAACAGCCTGTCGCAGCTGGACCGCTATGCCGAGCGGGCCACGGGGATCGCGACCGGCCTGCGCCTGAACCCGCGCTTTTCGACCAGCGGCTTTGACCTGGCCGACCCGGCGCGGCCCTTTTCGCGGCTTGGCGAGGCCGATCCGGAGCGGCTGGAAAGCGCGCTCGACCGCATCAGCGGCGTGATGATCCATTACAACTGCGAAAACGACGACTTCGACCTGTTCGACCGCCAGCTGACGCGGATCGAGGATGAATTCGGCAGCATCCTGAAGCGTCTGGACTGGGTGTCCCTGGGCGGCGGCATCCATTTCACCGGCGAGGGCTATCCGCTGGAGCGCCTGGCCGACCGGCTGAAGGCCTTCCAGGACCGTTTCGGCGTCCAGGCCTTCCTGGAGCCGGGCGAGGCCAGCATCACCCGGACCACCACGCTGGAGGTGTCGGTCCTCGACATCATCAACAACGGCAAGGACGTGGCCATCGTCGACAGCAGCACGGAGGCGCATATGCTGGACCTGCTGATCTATCGCGAGACCGCCAAGCTGCCGCAGGACGGGGACCACGCCTATCAGATCGCCGGCAAGACCTGCCTGGCGGGCGACATCTTCGGCGAGGCACGCTTTCCCCAGCCCCTGAAGATCGGCGACCGGGTCAGCATCCAGGACGCGGCCGGCTATACGATGGTGAAGAAGAACTGGTTCAATGGCGTGGCCATGCCCGCCATTGCCATCCGCGACGAGGACGGGACGATCCGGACCGCGCGCAGCTTTACCTATGACGATTTCAAAGGCAGCCTGTCGTAAAGGCCACCCATCCTCTGCCACCCTGCGACAAGGAGACAGAATTGGCGAAGAAGAACGTGCTCATCATTGGTGCCGGTGGCGTGGCGCAGGTTGTGGCCCACAAGGTCGCGCAATGGTCGGCCGAGTTCGGCGACCTGCACATCGCGAACCGGACGCAGTCCAGGGCGGATGCGATCATCGAGGGCCTGCGCGACAAGGGCCACCAGATGCCCTTCACCAGCCATGCGCTGGACGCGATGGACGCGGGTGCGGTCGAGGCGCTGATCCGCAAGGTCGACGCCAAGATCGTCATCAACGTGGGCACCGCCTTCGTCAACATGACCGTGCTGGAGGGCTGCATCCGCGGGGGCGCCGCCTATATCGACACCGCCATCCACGAGGATCCGTCCAAGGTCTGCGAGACGCCGCCCTGGTACGGCAATTATGAATGGAAGCGCCGCGCGGATGTCGCAAAGGCCGGCATCACCGCCGTCTTAGGCGCGGGCTTCGATCCGGGCGTCGTCAACGCCTATGCGCGGCTGGCCGAGGACGAGTATTTCGACAAGGTCGACAGCATCGACATCGTGGACATCAACGCCGGCAGCCACGGCCGCTGGTTCGCCACGAACTTCGACCCCGAGATCAACTTTCGCGAATTCACCGGCACGGTCTATTCTTGGCAGCAGGGCGTCTGGCAGGAAAACCGCATGTTCGAGGTGGGCCGCGAATGGGACCTGCCGGTGGTCGGCAAGCGGACCGCCTATCTGTCGGGCCATGACGAGGTGCACAGCCTCTCGGCCCGCTATCCGCAGGCGGATGTGCGGTTCTGGATGGGCTTTGGCGAGCATTACATCAACGTCTTCACCGTCCTGCAAAAGCTGGGCCTGCTGTCGGAACAGCCCGTCACGCTGGCCGACGGGTCGGAGGTCGTGCCGCTGAAGGTGGTCAAGGCCGTGCTGCCCGACCCGGCCAGCCTGGCGCCCGATTACGAGGGCAAGACCTGCATTGGCGACCTGGTGAAGGGCACGCGCGACGGCAAGCCGGGCGAGGTCTTCATCTACAACGTCGCGGACCACAAGGAGGCCTTCCAGGAGGTCGGCAGCCAGGGCATCAGCTATACCGCCGGCGTGCCGCCGGTCGCGGCCGCGATCCTGATCGCCCGCGGGCCCTGGGACGCCAAGAAGATGGCCAATGTGGAGGATCTTCCTGCCCGGCCCTTCCTGGAGCTGCTGGGCGAGATGGGTCTGCCCACGCGGGTCATCGACGCCACGGGCGACCATCCGATCTGAGGGCACTGCCCCGATCTTGAACCCCTGACGCAGCGGGCCGGAACAACCGGCTCGCCGGCGGCGTTTGGCGGCACCAATCGCCCCTGATGCCGTGGGTGCGTGGCGTGTATCAGGGAGTTAACCATGCCTAGTCCCGAGGGACATCGTTTTCCGCGTTTTGCCAATGACGGTGAAAGCACCGTGCCGCGTCTTGCCAATTGGGCGATCATCGGCATCTTCATGATCCTTGTCTTTTCCGCCATCGCCGCCGGGCGGGATTTCCTGATGCCGGTGACGATGGCGGTGCTGCTGTTCTTCGTCTTCACCCCGCTGCGCCGTTTTGCAGAACGTCGCGGCGTACCGGATGCGTTGACGGCCCTGGGGATCACCCTGTCCATCCTGCTGACCGTGGGCGTGATCGCCTACGCCGCCAGCGGGCCGCTCAGCCGGGCGATGAACAACATGCCCGTCATCAGCCAGCAGCTGGAACAGAAGTTCGACAGCGTGCGCGACAGCCTGACCGGTCTGCGCGATGCCGCCCGCCGCATCGAGGAGGCGCAGGAGGCCGCGGCGGAGGAGGGCGACCAGCCCACCATCAAGGTCGAGCAGCAGAGCGAGACGACCCTGGGAACCGTGGTGAAGATGACGCCGCTGCTGCTGGGGCAGGTGCTGTTCACGCTGATCCTGCTGTTCTTCATGATCGCCTCGGGTGACCTCCTCTACCTCAAGATCGTGCAGAGCTTTGACCGAATGCGCGACAAGCGCGGCGCCTACCTGGCCTTGCGGGGGATCGAGGACTCGCTTGGCAACTACCTGGGCGCCATCACCATCATCAACGCGGGTCTGGGCCTGTGCGTGGGCCTGGCGATGTGGGCTTGGGGCCTGCCGGGGGCGCTGCTTTTCGGGATCGGTGCCTTTGTTTTGAACTTCATCCCTTACCTGGGTGCGATCCTGGGCGTGGCGATTTCGGGGCTGGTGGCGCTGATCGTGATGCCGGGGGTCTTCTGGCCGGCGATGGTGGCGCTGACCTATCTGACCCTCACCTCGCTGGAGGGGCAGATCATCACCCCCTATTTCGTGTCCCGCCGGCTACAGATGAACACCGTCGTCGTCTTTCTGGCAGTCGCGCTCTGGGCCTGGCTCTGGTCGGTGCTGGGCATGGTGATCGCGGTGCCGGTGCTGGTCGTCATGCGCGTGCTGGCGGAACATGTGCCGGGATGGGAGAAGTTCGGCAACTTCCTAGCCGGTGATGCACCTCCTGCGCTGGAGGACGAGGACCAAGAGGATGCGCGCGAACTGGTCGAGGCGGGCTCCGAGGCCGAGGATGGCGCTTCGGCCCGCGTGGCCACGGCAGAACTGATGGAAGACGGGCCGTCTCAGTCGGATCGGGCCTGACGGGCCCTTGCCGCAAGGCGCGGGCCGGTTCTCCGGCCCGCACGGATGTCATAGTCGCCTTTGGCCTCAGCCGGCGGGCAGTCCGGGCGCCACCTCGTTCACGGCGGCCTCGATCTGCTTGCAGGTGGCCTCGACGCTGCTGCCCTGATTCTCGGCGGCCTGCGCCAGAGAGACTTCGGCCTCGCCCACGGCGACGGTGCCTTGGGTGCCCTTTTCTTCGGCGGTGGCGCCGGCCTGCTCATCGCCCGGCTCGATCATCCCGATCAGCTGGGTCTGCGTGGCCACGGCCTCCGGTCCGGTGAACCCTTCCTGGTTGCAGTATTTCAAGATGCCCAGCTGATTGCGGGCGGCTTCGTAATTCGCCGCGCCGTCGGTGGGGGCTTCGGCAACCTGGGCTGCTGCGGGTGCGGCCAGGCCAAGGCCCAGAACGACTGCGATATGCCGGATCATGCGATTTCTCCTTTTCCGTCATGGCTGCGCCGGGTGGCGCGTCCGGCACAGCTAGGCGGAACCGCCGGGAATGGCCCGCGCAGATGAACGCGGTTCAAGGAGATGGCAGGTCCTTGCCCAGATGCGCCGTTCCGGGGCGACCCTGTCGGCAGGTTCCGGCCCGGTGACCCACCGGAAGGCCGTCCGGGCACACGATGCGGTGAAGGGATGCTTCACGTCCGCGTGGCAGCGCGCGTCGCCTTGGAACCCGGGCAGCTTGTCCAAGCGTTGAAGCATCAATCGAATCATGGAGAACTGACATGCTCACGTCCTCGTTCAAGACCCTTCTGATCGGCGGCAAGGTCGCCGCCACCGCCGCGCTGCTGGCGACCACCGCCATGGCCCAGACCACTGCCATCGACACGCCGCAGGGGAACACCGTCGTGGTGCCCGATCAGGCGCTGGAGGCGCAGCCCTCGGGCGGCTTCGTGCTGGAGAGCGACTATCCCCGCCTCGACAGCATGGAAAACAATGAGATGATCGCCGAAACCCTGATCGCGCAGGGCTATTCGGACGTGGTCATCAGCCGCGAGGGGCCGATCCTGACCGTGACCGCGCAGCGTGCGGCCGTTCCGATCGAGCTGGTTTACAGCACCGCCAACGGCCGCCTGATCTCGGTTGACGGTGTCGAGACGCGCCCGGCTGCCGGCGGCACCTCGGCCGGTGACACGGCGACCGGAACCACGGCCGATACCGCAGCGCCCGCGGCCGCTCCGGAGGATGCCGCGACCGACGGCATCACCGATGACAGCGAAACGGATGCCGCCACCGACGGCACCGGCACCGAGGCAGGGACCGGCGGCAGCGATGTCGGTGCCGATGCAGATACCGCTGCGGATGAGGGTCCTGATGGCGCCGACACGAGTGGCGCAGACACGGATGGCGCCGGCACGGATGGCGCGGACACGGATGGTTCGGACAGCGACAGCGACAGCAGCGGCGCTGACGGTGCTGATGCCGACAGCGGCACCAACGGCTGATCCTGCACCCCGGGGAAAGAGGCCGCGGCATCAGCCCGGCCTCTTTTTCGTTCCGCCGACGTGACGGAGATGTGATCGAACCGGGCGGTTCCTTGATGGTTGGTTTCCGAATCGCGGCACGGCTGCCGCACCCAGTTGAGGAGAGACAGAATGATCAATCCGATCCAGACCCTGAAGCTTGGCGGCAAGGCCGCTGCTCTGGCCACGCTGATGGCAACCGCGTCGATCGCCCAGACCGCCATCACTGACAATGCGTCCGACGTCGCCGCTGACCCGTCCATCACGACGATGGAAGGGGTCCAATTCCCCGAACTGGCCAGCGTCGAGACGGACCAGCAGGTGATCGACGGGCTGTCCGAGCAGGGCTATGAAAATGTCGTCGTCACCCGTGAAGGCAAGGCCGTGCGCGTCACGGCGGAGCGCGCGGGTCTGCCGACCGAAATGGTGTTCAACAGCGCGGATGCCCGGCTGATGATGGTGGACGGGGTCGAGCCAAGTGCAGAGCCTGCCGAAACGGCAGCGCCGGCCGGCATGACCGAGGGGGCCGCTCCGAACCTGGATGCACAGCCCGGGGCCGCGACGGACGGTGACGAACCCGCCACCGAGACGCCTGCCTCGTCCGACTTCGGCGGGCAGGAGGATGTGCCCATCACGGCACCCACCGCTTCGACCGATGGCGTGGACACCGACCCGGTCGAGCAGACCATCCCCGCCGACGCTGCCCTGCCGGTCCCGAGCGGCAGCGGAACCGAGGCCGATGGCGGCGCAGAAACGGGCGGCAAAGACGGCTGATATGCGTTGATGCATGACATGAAGAACCGGGCCTCGCGCCCGGTTTTTTCATGCAGGCTGGTCGGAAGGTCTGACCAGGCAACGCCAATCAACTTCCGGATATCCCGGCAAATTATCTGCCAACGCAGCCAAAGAGGATACAGTGGTGAGCCCAACAGGATTCGAACCTGTGACCCACTGATTAAAAGTCAGTTGCTCTACCAACTGAGCTATGGGCCCAACACGAGGCGTTACCTAGGGGGGGTGCCGGGTGGCGTCAACCCAAAAAACGAACTCTCTGGCGGAATCATTTCCCCGGGCCTATATCGCGGCCATGACGCACGCTTTCTCCACTGGCCTGCCCTTCCTGAAAATGCACGGGCTGGGCAATGATTTCGTTGTTCTCGATCTGCGCGGGGGACTTGCACGTCCTGACGCGGATCTGGTTGCGCGCATCGCTGACCGCCATCAAGGGGTAGGGTTCGACCAGCTGGCCGGGATCGAGGATGCGCCCGATGCCGATGCGCGGCTGGTCTTCTGGAACGCGGACGGGTCCTTCAGCGCGGCCTGCGGCAATGCCACGCGCTGCATCGCCCGCCTGCTGATGGACGAAACCGGCGCCCGCAGGCTGCGGCTGCGCACCGGTCACGGGCTGCTGCTGGCCGAGGATGCGGGGAGCGGCCTGACGCGCGTGAACATGGGCCCGCCGGTGCTGGACTGGCAGGGCGTTCCGCTGGCCCGCGACGTGGATCTGGACCATCTGCCGATCAAAGGCGATCCGGTGGCTACGGGGATGGGCAATCCGCACCTGACCTTCTTCGTGCCGGATGCCGAGGCCGTCGATCTGGCGGTCTTTGGTCCCGCGCACGAACATCACCCCCTTTATCCGCAGCGCACCAATGTCGAGGTCGTGCAGGTCCTGTCGCGGGAGGAGATCGTCCTGCGAATCTGGGAACGCGGCACCGGCATCACGCTGGCCTCGGGCTCCTGCTCCTGTGCGGCGGTGGTGGCGGCGGCGCGGCGGGGCCTGACGGACCGGCGCGTGCGGGTGAACGTGCCGGGCGGGCAGCTGCTGATCGACTGGCGCGACGACGGCGTCTGGATGGAGGGGCCGACCGCCCTGGTGTTCCGCGGCACGCTGGATCCGGCCTGGCTGGCCGCCGGTGCGACGACATGAGCGCGCCCGTCTTTTCCACCCTCGGTTGCCGCCTGAACGCCTATGAGACCGAGGCCATGCGCGAGATGGCCGAGGCTGCGGGCCTGTCGGGCGCCGTGGTCGTGAACACCTGCGCCGTCACCGCCGAGGCCGTGCGCAAGGCCCGGCAGGAAATCCGCCGCCTGTCGCGCGAGAATCCGGGCGTCCCCGTCATCGTCACCGGCTGTGCCGCCCAGACCGAGCCCGAGACCTTTGCCGCCATGCCCGAGGTGACCAAGGTCATCGGCAACCACGAGAAGATGCAGCCCGACACCTGGGCGTCCTTGCGCGCCCCCGACCTGATCGGCGAGACGGAAAAGGTCGTCGTGGACGACATCATGTCGGTCAAGGAAACCGCAGGCCACCTGATCGACGGCTTTGGCCGCCACCGTGCCTATGTGCAGGTCCAGAACGGCTGCGATCACCGCTGCACCTTCTGCATCATCCCCTTCGGGCGCGGCAATTCGCGCAGCGTGCCTGCGGGCGTGGTGATCGAGCAGATCAAGCGCCTGGTCGGTCGCGGCTTCAACGAGGTCGTGCTGACCGGGGTGGACCTGACCAGCTGGGGCGCCGACCTGCCGGGCACGCCGCGGCTTGGCGATCTGGTCATGCGCATCCTGCGGCTGGTGCCGGACCTGCCGCGCCTGCGGATCAGTTCGATCGATTCGATCGAGGCGGACGAGAACCTGATGCTGGCCATCGCGACGGAGCCGCGCCTGATGCCGCATCTGCACCTGTCCCTGCAGGCGGGCGACGACATGATCCTGAAGCGGATGAAGCGCCGGCATCTGCGCGACGACGCCATCGCCTTTTGCGAAGAGGCGCGGCGGCTGCGCCCGGACATGGTCTTTGGCGCCGACATCATCGCGGGATTTCCGACCGAGACCGAGGCGATGTTCGACAACAGCCTGAAGCTGGTTGACGACTGCGGCCTGACCTTCCTGCACGTGTTTCCCTATTCGGCCCGCAAGGGGACGCCGGCGGCCCGGATGCCGGCGGTCAAGGGACCTGCGATCCGCGACCGTGCAACGCGGCTGCGGGCGGCCGGCGACGCGGCGCTACAGCGTCACCTGCAGGCGCAGGTGGGCCGGACGCATCGCGTGCTGACCGAGGGGCCGCGCATGGGCCGGACCGAGCAGTTCACCGAAGTCTCCTTTGCCGCCGACCAGCCCGAGGGGGCGCTGATGGACCTGCGCATCATGGGCCAGGACGGGGCGCGGCTGACGGCCTGAACCGAGGCAATCCGGGGGTTGCGGCCCCCGGTGGCGGCGGCCTAGCCTTGGCCGAATTCCGGCAGGAGGGGCCAGATGACGACGATCCTCTATACCCATGACAGCGCAGCGGCCCACCAGACGCCGCCCGGCCATGCCGAACAGGTCGCCCGCCACGCTGCCGTGCTGGCGGCGCTGGACGGGCTGGACCTGGATCGGCGCGAGGCGCCATTGGCCGACGACGCCGATGTGCTGCGCTGCCACCCGGCATCCTATCTGGCGGACCTGCGCGCCGGGACGCCGGAGCAGGGGATGCGCATGCTCGATCCCGATACCTACCAGTCGCCGGGCAGCCTGGAGGCTGCGCTGCGGGCGGCGGGCGGGGCCTGCGCGGCGGTCGATGCCGTGCTGGCGGGCGCGGCGACCACCGCCTTCGTCGCCATGCGCCCGCCCGGACATCATGCCGAGCGCGAGACGCCGATGGGCTTTTGCCTGCTGGGCACCGTCGCCATCGCCGCCAAGCGGGCGCTGGATCATCATGGGCTGGACCAGGTGGCGGTGCTGGATTTCGACGTTCATCACGGCAATGGCACGCAGGACCTGCTGTGGAACGAGCCGCGCGCCTTTTTCGCCTCCAGCCACCAGATGCCGCTTTATCCCGGCACGGGCGCGGCCTCGGAAACCGGCGCGCATGGGCAGATCCTGAACGCGCCGCTGCCGCCGGGATCGGACGGATCGCTGGCGCGGGCGGCCTGGGAGGACATCCTGGCGCAGGCGCGGGCGCATCGTCCGCAGCTGGTGATCGTCTCGGCCGGATTCGATGCCCATGCGGCCGATCCGCTGGCGCAGCTGGACTGGGACGAGGATGACTTTGCCGCCATCACCCGCGCCATCTGCGACATGGCGGCGGCCTGCGGGGCACCGGTGGTATCCTGTCTGGAAGGTGGCTATGATCTGCCGGCTCTGGGACGCTCGGTGCGTGCCCATGTGAAGACGCTGATGGAGGCCGCAGAATGAGCGATATCAAGACCCTCTCCTTCGAGGAGGCCATGCGCGAGCTGGAGGCGACCGTCGGCAAGCTGGAGACCGGCGAAGCCACGCTGGAGGAATCCATCGCGCTTTATGAACGGGGCGCGGCCCTGCGCGCGCATTGCGAGGCCCGCCTGCGCGAGGCCGAGGAGCGGGTCGAGAAGATCACGCTGGCCGCCAACGGCCAGCCCACCGGGACCGAGCCGGCCGAGGGTCTTTGATGCGCGATCGCCTGGCCGAGGTCGCGGCCCTGGTTCAGGCCGAGCTGGACCGCGCCATCGACGCCCTGCCCGCCGGTGAACTGGCCGATGCGATGCGCTATGCCGTCACCGGCGGCAAGCGGCTGCGCGCCTTCCTGGTCATGGAGTCGGCCCGCCTGCACGGGGTTGCGGACCAGGCGGCGCTGCCCGCCGCGGCGGCGATCGAGGCGCTGCATGCCTATAGTCTGGTCCATGACGATCTGCCGGCCATGGATGACGACGACCTGCGGCGCGGCCAGCCCACCGTCCATGTCAGGTGGAGCGAGGCGACCGGCATCCTGGCGGGCGATGCGCTGCAGACGCTGGCCTTCCAGTTGCTGGCCGACCCCCGCATCGGCGGTGCCGAGGCGCGCCTGCGGCTGGTCGCGGCGCTGGCCCGTGCGGCCGGGGCCGAAGGGATGGTCTGGGGTCAGGCGCTGGACATCGCCGCCGAAAGTGCCGGCGTGCCCCTGGACCTGGCCGCGATCACCCGGCTGCAGGGCGGCAAGACCGGCGCGTTGATCCGCTTTGCCGCAACCGCGGGCCCGCTGATCGCGGGACAGGATCCGGCGCGGCTGGACCGTTACGCCGACGCGATCGGGCTGGCCTTCCAGATCACCGACGACATCTTGGACGTCACCGGCGACGAAGCCGTGACCGGCAAGCGCGTGGGCAAGGATGCGGGGGCCGGCAAGGCGACCTTTGTCTCGTTGCTGGGGCTGGCCGGTGCGCGGGCCGAGGCGCGGCGTCTTGTCGCCGTCAGCGATGCGGCCCTGTCCGATTATGGTCAAGACGCCGGAAACTTGCACGAGCTTGCGCGTTTCGTTATCGAGCGCGACACCTGAACGCCCGCCCCGAGGAGGGCCAGCCATGACCGATCAATCCAAGACGCCGTTGCTGGACCGCATCTCGCTGCCGTCCGACCTGAAATCGCTGAGCGATCACGACCTGTCGCAGCTGGCTGACGAGCTGCGGGCCGAGACGATCAGCGCCGTCAGCGTCACCGGGGGGCATTTGGGCGCGGGCCTTGGCGTGGTCGAGTTGACCGTGGCGCTGCACGCCGTCTTTGACACGCCGCGCGACAAGATCATCTGGGATGTGGGCCACCAGTGCTATCCGCACAAGATCCTGACCGGGCGCCGCGACCGCATCCGCACGCTGCGCACCGGCGGCGGGCTGGCCGGCTTTACCAAGCGCGCCGAAAGTCCTTATGACCCGTTTGGAGCCGGGCATTCGTCCACATCCATCAGTGCGGCCCTGGGCTTTGCCATGGCGCGTGAATTAGGCGGCGATCCGGGGGACGCGATCGCGGTGATCGGCGACGGCGCGATGAGCGCGGGCATGGCCTACGAGGCGCTGAACAATGCCGGGCACGAGGGCAAGCGCCTCTTCGTGATCCTGAACGACAACGAGATGTCGATCGCCCCGCCGGTGGGGGCGATGTCCTCCTACCTGACGCGGCTTTATGCGGGCGGGCCGTTCCAGGAACTAAAGGCCGTGGCCAAGGGCGCGGTCGGCATGCTGCCGAGCAGCCTGCAGGAGGGCGCGCGCCGGGCCAAGGAAATGCTGAAGGGCATGACCATCGGCGGCACCCTGTTCGAGGAGTTGGGCTTTTCCTATGTCGGCCCCGTCGATGGCCATGACATGGAATTGCTGCTGCCGCTGTTCCGCACGGTCAAGGCGCGTGCGGATGGGCCGGTGCTGATCCATGTGGTGACCAAGAAGGGCAAGGGCTATGCGCCCGCCGAGACCGCGGCCGACCGTGGCCACGCCACCGGCAAGTTCGACGTGATCACCGGCGTGCAGGCCAAGGCCAAGTCGAACGCGCCCAGCTATACGGCCGTCTTTGCCAAGGCGCTGATCGACGAGGCGGCGCGGGACGACAAGATCCTGGGCGTGACCGCCGCCATGCCGGACGGCACGGGGCTGAAGCAGTTCGCGCAGCGCTTTCCGCGCCGCTGTTTTGACGTTGGCATTGCCGAACAGCATGCGGTGACCTTTTCGGCCGGTCTGGCCGCGGGAGGGATGAAGCCATTCTGCGCGATCTATTCGACCTTTCTTCAGCGCGGCTATGACCAGGTGGTGCATGACGTGGCGGTCCAGAACCTGCCGGTCCGCTTTGCCATCGACCGGGCCGGGCTGGTGGGCCAGGACGGCCCAACCCATGCAGGGGCCTATGACATCGCATTTTTGGCGAACCTTCCCGGCTTCGTGGTGATGGCGGCCGCCGACGAGGCCGAGCTGGTGCATATGGTTGCGACCGCCGCGGCCCATAACAGCGGCCCCATCGCCTTCCGCTTTCCGCGCGGCGAGGGCACGGGTGTCGAGATGCCCGAGCGCGGCCAACTCCTGCCCATCGGCAAGGGCCGGATGATCGCCGAAGGCCAGAGCGTGGCGATCCTGTCCTTCGGGACGCGCCTTTCAGAGGTCATGGCGGCGCGCGAGGCGCTGCAGGCGCGCGGCATTTCACCGACGGTTGCGGATGCCCGTTTTGCCAAGCCGCTGGACCGGGACCTGATCCTGAACCTGGCCAGCACGCATGAGGCGCTGATCACCATCGAGGAGGGCGCCGTGGGCGGTTTCGGCAGCCATGTCGCACAGCTTCTGGCCGAGGAGGGTGTGTTCGACAGCGGCCTGCGGTTCCGCTCGATGGTGCTGCCGGATGCTTTCGTCGATCACGATGCCCCGCGTGCGATGTACGACACCTCGGCCCTGAATGCCGAGCATATCGAGGCCAAGGTCCTGTCCCTGATGGGGGTCGAGCGGCTGAAGACCCGGCGCGCCGATCCGGCCTGACCGGCGCGCGCGTCAGCCATAGCTGCGCACCAGCGCGCCCGCGATCATGCCCCACCCGTCCACCGTGACGAAGAAGGCCAGCTTGAAGGGCAGCGACACCACGACCGGTGGCACCATCATCATGCCCATCGACATCAGCACCGCGGACACGACCAAGTCGATGATCAGGAAGGGCAGGGCGATCAGGAACCCGATCTCGAAGGCGCGCTGGATCTCGGACAGCATGAAGGACGGGACCAGGACCGACAGCCGGTCGGGGTCCCCTGCGCCCGGCGCGATTTCCGCCAGCGTGCCCAGTGTATCGGGATCGACGCGGGCCATCATGAAGTTCTGGAACGGAACGATCCCGCGCTGGAAGGCCTCGGCGATGCCGATGCTTCCCTCCTGCAGGGGCAGGCCCGCGACCTGCCAGGCCTCGCGCAGGACAGGGTCCATGATGAACCAGGTCAGAAATATCGCCAGGCTGACGATCAGCATGTTCGGCGGTGCCTGCTGCAGCCCGATGGCCTGACGCAGGATGGACAGCACCGTCACGATGAACGGAAACGCGGTCACCATGATCGCGATGCCAGGGGCCAGGGACAGGGCCGTCAGCCCCAGCACGATCAGGACCGCGTTGTCGCCCAGGCCGGCGCCCAAGGCATCGCCAAGCTCCTGTGCCAGCGCCGGCACAGGCAGCAGCGCTGCCGCCACCAGGATCGCAAGTCGGATCACGGCGCCCCCGTCGCCCCCAGGACGCGCACGCAGAGGCGATCCTCGTTGCTGCCGTCGCCGGTCAGTTCGCCGCGCGCGATGACCTTGTCGCCGACGCAGATCTCGACTCCGTCCTCGATGGCCTGGTCCAGGATCAGCACGTCGTCGGGCCGCAGGGCCGAAAGCTGGGCCACCGTGCGGCGGGTCCGCCCCAGACGAATGGTGACCTCGACTTGGATGGTGTCGGTGTCGATGAGGTGGCTCAATGAGTCCATGAGGTGCCGTCTTCCTTGATTTCTGTGATGAGGGCGCGGATCTGCGCGGCGATGGCCTCGGGCGCCAGTTCGATGCGGCCGCCGGCGACCGTGACCGTGATCCTGTCGGTCGGCGTGGCATCGATCTCGATGCCCGAAAGGCCGCTGTGCTCCAGACAACGCTCGACCAGCGGTCGCAGGCGGTCGCTGCAGGCGATCCGCGCAGCCAGGGTGCTGCTGCGTTGCGCCAGGCGGTCCAGTTCGGCCCGCAGCGCCTCCTCCAGCCTCCGCGAGGCCAGGGGAGGGGCCATGATGTCCAGGATCTGCGTCAGAATCGGACCCAGTGCCTCGACCGCCTCCTGGCGCATCCGGTTGCGGCGGGCATCGTCATCGGAGAGGCTGGCCGCCAGCCGTTCGAGGCTGTCGCCCAAGGTCCGCAGATCCTCGTCGCGGGACTGGGCGCGGGCTTCTGCGAAGCCCTCGGCATAAGCCTGGTCCAGATCCTGTCGGGAAAAGGTGACCTCTGCCCCTCGGTCCACCACGGCGCTGGAAAAGGATTCCAGCCTGAACATCGCAAGGCTCAATTCACTTTCTCCTTGTTGTCGATCCAGCCGGAGAGGATCTTGACGCTTTCGTCATGCCGTTCGCGCATCATGCTTTTCAGGCGCGCGACGGGATCTGCGGGGGGCAGAGACAGCTGCGGCGGCTCCGGCGCGGCCGAGGCTGCAAAGCGCGCCTCCTGCGGCAGCGGGGTGCCTGCGTCCTCGATGGTGCCGGTCAGCGCAGCGGTCGGCGCGGGGGCGGGGCTGTTGTCCAGAAGCGGCACGGGCGCGGCGCGGGCCCGCAGGACCGGGCGAAGGACCGCCATGATGATGGCCAGCGCAAAGATCCCCACCAGCGCGATGCGCGCCAGGTCGTTCAGCGCCAGACGGTCCAGAAGCCCGGGCCGGGCCAGCGTCCCGCCTTCACCCAAGGCCGCGAAAGGCAGGGACTTGATGGTGATCAGGTCGCCCCGCGCCTCGTCATATCCAACGGCCGAGGCCACCAGTTCGCGCAGCGTTGTCAGTTCGTCCTCCGAACGCGGGACCAAGGTGCTTTCCCCCTGGGGGTTCACCTGCGCGGCCCCGTTGACCAGCACCGCGACCGTCAGGCGGCGGGTCGAGCCGGGCTGGCGCGACACCTCGCGCGTGACGCGGCTGACCTCGTAATTCGACTGCTGGCGGTTTTCCGACCGGTTCGACTGGCTCTTGTCGCCCGGCTGCTCCTGCGCGTCCGGCAGGTTCGAGGCCGCCGTCACCGCCCCCGTGCCGGTCGAGTTGCTCTGGTCCGAAGTTTCCTCGGTCACGGTCGAGATCAGCGCCCGCTGTTCGGGGTCAAAGCGCTGCTCGGTCAGCATTTCGGTGTCGGTGACCAGGTCCAGGTTCAGCTCGACGATCGCATTGCCGACGCCCACATGGGGTTCAAGGATGCGCTCGACATTGCGCTTCATCTCGGCGGCGCGGTCGGCGCCGGTCTGATCCTCGGTGGCCGAGATGATCCCGCGCTGCGAATCGATCACCGTCACCCGCTCGGGCTGCATCCCCGGCACGCCCGAGGAGATCAGGTATTTCAAGGCCGCCGCCTGGTCGCGGCTGATCGCCTGACCCGAGGTGGTCAGCGTGACCGAGGCGCTGCCGTTCTGGTCGCGCCGATAGCCGCGGCCGGTTTCGATGGCCAGGTGCACGCGGGCGGTCTGGACATTCGGCAAGGCAAGGATCGTGCGCGCCAGCTCGCCTTCCTTGGCGCGCCAATAGGCCGCGTCGAACATCTGCGAGGTGGTGCCAAAGCCCGACATGCCGTCCAGCAGCTCGTAGCCGGTGCTGGAGGCAGCGGGCAGGCCCTGCGCGGCCAGGTCCATCCGCAGTCGGTCGCGCTGTCCGGCCTCGACCCAGATCGCATCCCCGCGAACCTCGTAGGGCACGCCGGCGCGCTCTATGCCGGCGATCACCTCGCCGGCCTGCGCCGCATCCAGCCCGCCATAGATCAGCGCCATGCTGGGCCGGTTGGCCAGCCACGCAAATCCCGAGACCGCAAGGAAGACCGCCAGGAAGGCGCCGGCCAGGATCATCCGCTGTTGTGAGCTTCGCTCGTTCCAGTAGTCCTGCAGTTTTTGCAAAACCGTTCCTTTCGAATCAGCGCGTCGTCGTCGTTCTGACCCTTGGATGACATGGCCGGCATTAAGAATTGGTTAGTCGCAACCTGATATTTCCGTCTTGTCAGGACGGAGAATCACGATGACCGAAGCAGTGGCCGATGCAGCCGAAACCCCACGGGGCAAAAAGGGATTGCTGGTCCCGATCGCGGCCGCCCTGCTGCTGGGCGGCGGCGGCTTCGCCTCGACCTATCTGGGCCTCTGGTCACCGGCCGGCCTGATGGCCGAGCCCGCCGCCGAACCCCAAACCGCCCATGCGGCGGTCGAATTCATCGACGTCCCGCGGGTCGAGATCGTCGTTCCCGGAGGTCGGGCGCGCAGCCTGGTCCTGGCGGCGACGATCGAGACCGACGCCAGCCACGCGGCCGATGTCCGGCACCTGATGCCGCGCGTCTCGGACGCCTTCACGACCTTTCTCTCGGGCGTCGATCCAGACGCCTATGACAAGCGCGGGGTGCTGGAAGTGATCCGCGCGGAACTGGTCACCCGCACGCGCTTCGTCCTGGGCGAAGAGCCGGTCAAGGACCTGCTGATCACGGAGTTTCGCTTCAAATGACCTTGGAACATATGCTGCAGGCCATGCTGGTCCTGGCCTGTCTGGGCCTTGCGGGCTTTTGCGTGTCGTTGACCCACCGGCTGCGCAAGCTGAACGACTTGGAAAGCGGCCTGGGCGGGGCGATCGCCATCATGGCGGCCGAGGTCGACCGGCTGGAACAGGCGATCCGCTCCGCCCGGGACGAGGCGAATGCCGCCAGTGAACGTCTGGCCGACGAGATCGAGACCGCCCGCCGCGAACGCGCCATCTGGGACCTTCGCCAGCGCATCGGGATCGCTGCGGCGGAATCGCCGCCGCCCGCCACGACCGCGCGCAGGTTGCGCAAGCGTGCCGAGGTGGCCCATGGCTAAGCCACTCTTGCCCGCCTTGGCCGTGGCCTTTGCGCTGCCTGGCCTCGCGCTGATGGTGCAGGGAGGCGACCTGTCACGCCTTTTCGCCGCCGTCGCCGAACCGTCGGATCTTCTGCAGGGCTGCGGGGATGTTCCCGAAGCCGTCGCCCTTGCCGAGGAACTGCGCGACCGCGCCCTGCGGATCGAGCGCTACATGGCCGCCATCGACACCCGCAAGGCGGACCTGGCCACGGCCGAGACGACCCTGCGCCAGCGGCTCGAGGAACTGCGCAGCCAGAAGGGCAGCATCCGCGCCCGCCAGGACGGGAAATCCGAGGCCGTTCGCAGCGACATCGACCGCCTGATCGCGGTCTATGACCAGATGAAGCCCGCCGAGGCGGCCGCCGTCCTGACCAATCTTCCTGCCGATTTCGCGGCCGAGATCCTCATGAGGGTCCAGCCCGAGACCGGCGCCCGCATCATCGCCGCGGTCGAACCCCGCCAAGCCGCGCTGCTGACCGCCCAGATGGGCGCGCGCAGCGTCCGCACCCCATAAGGACTAGCAGCCATGTTCGGTTTCGTCGGAATTTTCGTCACGCTCGCCATGGTGTTCGGCGGCTATCTTCTGGCGGGGGGCAAGATGGGGGTCATCCTCCATTCGCTGCCCTTCGAGATGATGATGATCATGGGGGCCGCCGTGGGGGCCTATCTTCTGGGCAACGACACACATGTCCTGAAACATACGCTGCCCGGGCTGATCCGCGCCTTCAAGGGGCCGAAATGGACGCCCCAGGATCACCAGGACGTGCTGTGCCTGATGTTCCAGCTGCTCAAGATCGCGCGCGAAAACCCGGTGGCGCTGGAGCAGCATATCGAGAACCCGGCCGAGTCGCCGATCTTCACCGCCTATCCGCGCCTGGCGGCCGAACACAACATCGTCTCGCTGATCGCCGACACGATGCGGTCGGCCAGCCTGAACTACGACGATCCCTACCAGGTCGAGGACATGCTGTCGCGCCGCATCGCCATCCTGCGCGAGGAGGAGATGCATGTCCCTCATGCGCTGCAGAACATGGCGGATGCGCTGCCGGCGCTTGGCATCGTTGCGGCGGTTCTGGGCGTGATCAAGACCATGAGCTCGATCGACCAGCCGCCTGCGGTTCTGGGCAAGATGATCGGCGGCGCGCTGGTCGGCACCTTCCTGGGCGTCTTCCTGTCCTATGGCTTTGTTGCGCCGCTGGCCAATCGCCTTGGCGCCGTGGTCAAGCAGGACCTTGGGTTTTACGACGTGATCAAGTCGGTCTTGGTGGCGGGCCTGCACCAGCACGCGACCACGCTTTGCGTGGAAGTGGGGCGGCAGACGGTTCCGGAACATGTGCGCCCCAGTTTCGACACCCTGGAAAGCGCGCTGCGCGAGCTGAAGAAGGCCGCGTGATGACAGCCATCGGCATCCTGTTCCTGGTGACGGCGCTTGGCACCGGCGGCGCCTCGGCCCCCGCCTTCGAGCCCTTCGCCGAGGCTGCCTCGGGCTGGCTGCTCAGCGGGGAGGGGCTGCCCCGCGACTACCGGGTGACGCTGATGCAGATGGACAGCGCCGACCGCATTCGCGCCATCGCGCTGCTGCGCCGGATCGGGTTGCTGACAGACCGCCCCTGGCCGCTCGACGACCTGCTGCGTCCGGCAGGCGCGGCACCGGAGGCAGGCCGATGACCCCGGTCGCCGGCCCCGCGCGCAAGGCGCACAAATACCTGGATGCCCCGCTGCTGGTGACCGGTGGGCTGGTGCTGGTGGTGATCTCTCTGGTCATCCCGCTGCCCGCAAGCGTTCTGGACTTCGGGATCGCGGTGTCGATCGCCATGGCGACGCTGGTCCTGGTGATGGCGTCGCTGGTGGACAAGCCCACCGACTTTCAGGCCTTTCCGGTGCTGTTGCTGGTCAGCCTGGTGATCCGGCTGTCGCTGAACGTGTCCTCGACCCGGCTCATCCTGACCGAGGGGCAGAATGGCAAGGAGGCCGCCGGCCATGTGATCAACGGCTTTGCCGATTTTGTCGCGGGCGGCTCGATCCTGGTCGGCATCACGGTTTTCGCAGTGATCTCGGTGGTCAACTTCATGGTGATCACCAAGGGTTCGGGGCGGATGGCCGAGGTGGCGGCGCGCTTTGCGCTGGATTCGCTGCCGGGCAAGCAGCTGGCCATCGACGGCGACCTGAACGCGGGAGCCATCGATCATCACGAGGCCAAGCGTCGCCGGATCCAGGAAAGCCGCGAAATCAGCTTTTTCGGCTCGCTGGACGGCGCGTCGAAATTCGTCAAGGGCGACGCGGTGGCGGGCATCGTCATCACGCTGATCAACCTGTGCATCGGGCTGGCCGTGGGCATCACCGTCCACGGCATGCCGCTGGCCGAGGCGGCGGCCACCTATTCGCACCTGACCATCGGCGACGGGCTGGTCAGCCAGATCCCTGCGCTGATCACCTCGATGGCAGCAGCATTGCTGCTGTCGCGGGGTGGTGCGACCGATACGACCGCCAATTTGCTGTCATCCGAGTTCACCCGCAGCTGGCAACCGGCGGCCATGGTCGGTGGGGCGATGGTGGTGATCTCGTTCGTGCCCGGCATGCCGCGGATGCTGTTTCTGGGCATCGCGCTGGCCATGATGGCCATCGCTTGGCAGATCGCGCGCCGCGCCATTCGCGCCGCCGAGGCGCTGCCCGAGCTTGCTGGGGATGAGGCCGCAGCCCGACCCGCCGCCCGCATGGGCGACGTGCTGGACACGGACGACATCAGCGTCGAGATCGGAGCCGATCTGATCCTGATCGCGCTGGATCAGGCCCGCGGTCTGGGCAGCCGGGTCAACAACCTGCGCATCCACATCGCGCGCAGCTTTGGCGTCGTGCTGCCGGATGTGCGCATCACCGACACCGACGACCTGCCGCCCGGCGACTACCAGATCCGCATCCAGGGCGTCGTTCGCGGCCGTGGCAGCCTGTATCCCGGCCAGATCCTGGCGCTTGGTCCCGACGCGCTGCTGACGGAGCTGCGCGGCATCAGCGTGCGCGAGCCCGTCTATGCCAGCCCCGCCCGCTGGATCCAACCTGCGGACCAGGAAGAGGCGGCCACCATGGGCGCCACGGTGGTGACCCCGATGGAGGTCCTTTCGACGCACCTGATGGAAGTGGTGAAATCCAACCTGCCGACGCTGCTGACCCTGGGCGCGATGCAGCGCCAGATCGAGGAGTTGAAAACCCTGTCCGACAGCACGCGCGCTGAACGCTATCGCAAGTATTTCGACAGCATGATCCCGGACAAGGTCACGCCGGAAACGCTGCTGGCCATCCTGCGCGCCCTGCTGGAGGAGCGGATATCCATCCGGAACCTGCCGCTGATCGTCGATGCCATCTGCGAATTCCGCCACGTCGAGGCGGCCGAAACGATCTATGAACTGGTGCGCAAGCGCCTGCGGGGACAGATCACCCAGCAATACGCCGACGAGGCCGGTCGCGTCGCCGCCCTGCAGCTGCATCCGGCCTGGGAGGCCGAGTTCGTCCGCGCGGACAGCGAGACCGGGCGCGTCGGAGGCGGCGCGATGACGCCGGGCCTGTCCAAGAAGCTGCTGGAGGCCGTGCGCAAGGCGCTGGCCTTGGCCGATCCGGTGCCTCGGACCGTCATCGTCGCGCCCGACCACCGGCGCCGCATGATCCGGGCCGTGCTGGGGGCCAACGGGATGGCGGTGCCTGTCCTGGGCCTTGAGGAAGTCGACCCGGAGGCCGAACTGCGGCTGCTGGGAACCATCGAGGCGGCATGATGTGGGGCCAGCTTCAGGCGATCTTTCCGGGTCTCGACTGGTCCCTGGTGCTGGTCTACCTGCGCATCCAAGCCTGCGTGCTGATCCTGCCGGGCCTGGGCGAGCGGGTCATCCCGGCCCGTGTCAAGGTCGCCATCGCCCTGGCGCTGTCCCCGCTGCTGGCTGCTGGAGTCCCCCTGCGCGTGATGCCGGACCAGCCCATCGGCATCATGGCCGAGATCGTGCCAGAGATGCTGCTGGGCTTCACCACGGGGGCGCTGCTGCGGCTTTTGGCGCTGGCGATCGACATCGCCACCACCGCGATCGCGGCGACCGCATCGCTGTCGCAGATGATGGGCATCCAGAACGAAGCCGCGCCTCATCCGGTCGGAAACATGCTGCACCTGGCCGGGATCGCCCTGCTGATGGCCATGGGCCTGCCGATGATGCTGGTCGAGCTGCTGGCCGACAGCTTGCGCCTGTGGCCGCCGGCCATGCTGCCGCCGGTCGAGACCTTGGCCTGGGGGGTCGTGGCGGTCGTTCGTGACAGCTTTCTGCTGGCGATGATGCTGGCCGCGCCCTTCACCCTGGGCGGATTTCTTTATCAGGCGCTGTCGGGGGTCATCAACCGCGTGATGCCCGCCCTGCCGGTGGTCTTCATCGGGGCCCCGGCATCGGTGTTCCTGGCCCTGGCCGGGCTGGCGGTCCTGGCGCCCATGCTGGTCGGCATCTGGGCCGACGCGGTCCTGGGCTTCATGCTGCCCGCAGCCCCCTGAGGAAAGACACGATGAGCGAGGATCAGGACGACAAGCAGTTCGACGCGTCCGAGCAGAAGCTGCAACGGGCGCGGGAAAAGGGCGACATCCCCCGCTCGACCGAGCTGAACGGCGCGATGATGTATCTGGGGGCGGTGCTGGCCTTTACCGTGGCGGCAGGTTTCGCCGTGCGCCAGTGGCTGGCCATGGCGACGCGGGTGATGGGGGCCGAGGACTGGCCCGCGGACCCTTCGCACCTGGCCCTGGATCTGGCGGCCCATGCGGCGATCGCGACACTTGCGCTGGCCATGCTGCTGATCGTGGCGATCCTTCTGGGCATGGTCGCCACGCGCAGCCTGATCCTGTCGCCGCAAAAGCTGGCCCCGGACATCAAGCGCATCAACCCGCTGAAGAACGCCGCCCAGAAGTTCGGGTCCGACGGCTTGGTCACCTTTGCCATTTCGGTCGGCAAGTCCGTGCTGGTCTGCGTCGGCGGCTGGTTCCTGTTCATGCGGCTTCTGGACCGGATCGCGGCCTCGGCCATGGAGGGCGAGCGGTGGACGACGGCCCTAGGCGCGATCTTGGGGCAGGTGCTGGTTCTGGGACTGGCGGTTTCGGTCCTGTTCACCCTGCCGGACATCCTGTGGAAGTGGTTCGACCACCGCCGCAAGAACCGCATGAGCCGCCAGGAGATGCAGGACGAGTTCAAGGATTCCGAGGGCGACCCCCATATGAAAGCCGCCCGTCGCCAGCGTGCGGTGGACGTGGTCATGAAGCAGATGCTGGCCGACGTGGCCGGGGCGGATGTGGTGATCGTGAACCCGACGCATTACGCGGTCGCACTGCAATGGAAGCGCGGCTCGGGGCGGGCGCCGGTCTGCGTGGCCAAGGGAACGGACGATGTCGCCGCCCGCATCCGCGTCAAGGCGACCGATGCGGGCGTTCCGATCTGGTCGGATCCGCCCTGCGCACGTTCCATCCACGCGGCCGTCAAGGTCGGTGACGAGATTGCCCGCGAACATTTCGCGGCCGTGGCGGCGGCGATCCGCTTTGCCGAAACGATGCGCCAGAAAGCGAGAACAGGATGGTAGACAAGGCGAAACAGCTTGCGCAGCTGGAGCGGATCGCGCGGCTGAAGGCGGAGCGGCAGCTGAAGACCTTTGCGGCCTACAATGCCCATGTCACGGCGGCGCGTCAGCGAGTCGAGGCCCTGCAAGTATCGCTGGCGCAGAGCTATGACAGCCTGGCCCCCCTGACCTTGGCCGAGGCGCGGGTGGCCAATGCCCAGGCAGGCCGCGCCGCGCGCGAGCTGCGCCATGCGGACAGCCAGCTGCAGCGCATCCTGCCCGGCTTCGAGATCGCCCGCCGGCAGGCCGCGCGCGAGTTCGGCCGCGCAGAGGTGCTGCTGGGCCTGGGGCAGGACGAGGAACAGCGCCGTCGTCAGGAGCGGTTCTGAGCAGGCGCCCCGGCGCAGGATTGGACAGAGCTTTCGCGGAATGCTACGGACGGGCAACATGCCGAGGGGGAGCCATGCTGCACAGCGATCCGAACACCGACCAGCACCGCGAGATCTGGACCGCGGCCGAGGCGCGGCGCATCTTCGACCAGCCGCTGATGGACCTGCTGTTCCAAGCCCAGACCGTCCATCGCCGCCATTTCGACCCGAACCGGGTGCAGATGAGCCGCCTTCTGTCGATCAAGACCGGCGGCTGCCCGGAGGACTGTTCCTATTGCAGCCAGTCGGCCCGCCACGACTCGGGCCTCTCGGCCTCCAAGCTGATGGAGGTCCAGCGGGTCCTGGCCGAAGCCCGGCGTGCGCGCGATGCGGGGGCGACCCGCTACTGCATGGGTGCCGCCTGGCGCAGCCCCAAGGAGCGCGACATGCCGCAGATCATCGCCATGATCGAAGGCGTGAAGGCCTTGGGCATGGAGACCTGCATGACCCTGGGGATGCTGGACCCGCAGCAGTCGCGGCAGCTGGCCGAGGCCGGTCTGGATTACTACAACCACAACATCGACACCTCGGAATCCCATTATGGCAAGGTGATCACGACGCGCAGCTTTGCCGACCGGCTGGAGACGCTGGAAAACGTGCGCAAGAGCGGGATCAAGGTCTGTTCGGGCGGCATCCTGGGCTTGGGCGAGGGGCAGCAGGACCGGGTGGACATGCTGGTGACGCTGGCCAACCTGCCCGAGCCGCCCGACAGCGTGCCGATCAACATGCTGATCCCGGTCGAAGGCACGCCGCTGGGAAATGCCGCGCCGGTCGATCCGATCGATTTCGTGCGCACCATCGCGACCGCCCGGATCATGATGCCGAAATGCCATGTGCGCCTGTCGGCCGGCCGCACGGCCATGTCGGACGAGATGCAGGCCATGTGCTTTTTTGCGGGTGCCAACTCGATCTTCGTGGGCGACACGCTGCTGACCAAGGACAACCCGGAGGAGGAGGCCGACATGCGGCTGTTCGCCAAGCTGGGACTGCAGCCGATGCAGGTGCACGAGCACATGCCCGAACCTCCGGTCGAGAGGGTGCAGCACGATCCGGCGATCCCGATCCTGCGCTGAGAGCGCCGGGGGATATCGCCTCCGGACCCCCTAGGGTTTCGACAGAGAAGAGGGTGCAGCTCGCCTTGGACCGTTTGGCAAACTATCGGCAGAACCTTGACGGGCTGGCCGCCGAAAGCCGGTTGAGGCGCCTTGCGCCGCGGCAGGGGCTGGACTTTTCCTCAAACGATTATATCGGCTTGGCGCAGTCTCCGCGGCTGGTCGCGGCTGCGGCCGATGCCTTGGCGCGGGGTGTTCCGGTGGGGGCGGCGGGGTCGCGTCTGCTGCGCGGGAACACGGACGAGCAGGAGGCTTTCGAGGAGGAGGCGGCGCGGTTCTTCGGGGCCGGCGCGGCCTTGGGGTTCGGCGGCGGCTATGTGGCGAATTTTGCCGTGATCACGACGCTGCCGCAGCGGGGCGACCTGCTGCTGATGGATGCGCTTTCGCATGCCAGCACGCATGAGGGGGCGCGGGCTGGGCGGGCGGACGTGAAGACCTTTCGGCACGGCGACGTGGGGCATGCGGAGGATGTGATCACGGGCTGGCGCGAGGCGGGGAACACCGGCGCGGTCTGGATCGCGGTCGAGAGCCTCTACAGCATGGACGGCGATGTCGCGCCGCTGGACGAGCTGGCGGCGCTGGCCGATCAGCACGGGTTCCTGCTGGTCGACGAGGCCCATGCGACCGGGGTCTATGGGTCCCAGGGGCGCGGCCTGGCCCATCACCTGGAGGGGCGGGACAATGTCCTGACGCTGCACACGCTGGGCAAGGCGCTGGGCGGGTCGGGGGCGCTGATCTGCGGGGCCAAGTGCCTGATCGACTTCATGATCAACCGCTGCCGTCCGTTCATCTTCGCGACCGCGCCCTCGCCCCTGATGGCGGCGGTGGGGCGGGAGGCGCTGGCGATCCTGCAGGACGAGCCGTGGCGGCGCGACGCGCTGCAGGGCCATGTGGCGGCCTTCGGGGCCGAGATGGCGGCCCGCCTGCCGCAGGTGCCGCTGAGCGGTAGCCAGATCGTGCCGCTGATCGTGGGGCCCAACGCCGAGACGATGGGCCTGGCGGCGCAGGTGCAGGCGCGGGGCTTTGACGTGCGGGGGATCCGCCCGCCGACCGTGCCGGAGGGGACGTCGCGGCTGCGGGTCTCGCTGACGCTGAATGTCACGCGGGCGGAGGTGATCCGCCTGGCGGAGGTGCTGGAGGAACTATGGCCCAATTTGTGATCACGGGGACGGGAACGGATGTCGGCAAGACGGTCTTTGCCGCCGGTCTGTGCGGGCTGATCGGGGCCAGCTACTGGAAGCCGGTGCAGTCCGGGCTGGCGGGCAATGTCCCCAATCCGGGCCGCACAGGCGAGGCACCGGGCAGTCGCGGCGCGTACACCGGACGTGCACCGACAACGCCCGCATCGTTAACCGATGTTGCGCAGCCCGGCAGCGACCGGGCCGAGGTCGCGCGCCTGTCGGGCGCCGCCGGCCATCCCGAGACATGGATGCTGCGCGAGCCGCTGTCGCCGCATCGCGCGGCCGAGCTGGAGGGCGTCACCATCGGCACGGATGCCCTGACGCCGCCCGATGCCGATCCGCTGGTGATCGAGGGGGCGGGGGGCGTCCTGGTCCCCGTGACGCGGCAGGTGCTTTATGCCGATCTGTTCGCGCGCTGGCAGATTCCGGTCGTGCTGGTCGCCTCGACCGGGCTGGGCACGATCAGCCACAGCCTGACGGCGCTGGAAAGCCTGCGGGCGCGGGAGGTGCCGGTGCATGGCGTGGCCTTTGTGGGCGAGCCGAACGACGACAACATGGCGACCATCGGGCAGCTGGGACGGGTGCGGGTGCTGGGCCGGCTGCCGATCCTGCCGGACCTGGACCGCGCGACGCTGGCCGAGGCGATGGCCCGGAACTTTGATGCGGCGGATTTTGCATGAGCGCGGTCTGGCATCCCTTTTTCCAGCACGGGACCGAGCCTGCGCCGCCGCGTGCGCTGAGCAGCGAAGGGGCCTTTGTCCACACCGATCGCGGTCCGCTGCTGGACGCGATCAGCAGCTGGTGGGTGGTCACGCATGGCCACAACCAGCCCGAGATCGTCGAGGCGATCCGCCGCACGGCCGGGCACCTGG
Source organism: Paracoccus sp. KKT209 (assembly GCF_055635455.1). The sequence continues at coordinate 2,912,369 of NZ_CM145758.1, read as the reverse complement.
ACCAGGTGATCTTTGCGGGCCTGACCCATGAGCCGGCCGAGGAACTGGCCGAGGCGCTGGTGGACCTGGCCCCCGCCGGGCTGGAGCATGTGTTCTTCAGCGACAGCGGCTCCACGGCGGTCGAGGTCGCGCTGAAGATGGCGCTGGGATACTGGCGGCACGAGGGCGACGGGCGGCACCGGATCGCGGTGATCGAGGATAGCTATCACGGCGACACGATCGGCACGATGAGCGTGGGCGAGCGGGGGGTGTTCAATGCCGCCTATGACCCGCTGATGTTCGCGGTGGACCGGCTGCCCTTTCCGACAGGTGACGGCGCGGCGACGCTGGCGGCCTTCGAGGCGCTGGCGGCCGGCGGGCAGATGGCCGCGCTGATCCTGGAGCCGCTGGTCCTGGGCGCGGGCGGCATGCGGATGTACGGCCCCGAGGTGCTGGCCGGGCTGCGCGCCATCTGCGACCGGCACGACGTGCTGCTGATCGCGGATGAGGTGATGACGGGCTGGGGCCGGACGGGGCGGCTCTGGGCCTGCGACCATGCGGGGGTCGCGCCCGATATCCTCTGCACCTCCAAGGGGCTGACCGGGGGCGTCGTGCCACTGGCCGCGACCTTGGCCAGCGCGCGGATCTTTGAGGCGCATCGGTCGACCGACCGGCGGCGGACCTTCTTTCATTCCAGCAGCTATACCGCGAACCCGATCGCCTGCGCGGCGGCCCTGGCGCAGGTGCGGCTGTGGCAGTCCAGCCCAATGCAGGCGCGGCTGGAGGCGCTGACGGCGATGCAGGCGGCGCGGCTGGCGGCACTGGCGGGCGACGACCGGTTTGCCGCGCCGCGCCAGTGCGGGACCATCGCCGCCATCGACCTGGTCGTGCCCGAAGGGGGCTATCTGGCCGAGGTCGGCCCCCGGATGCGCGCCCATTCGATGCAGGAGGGGGTGCTGCTGCGGCCGCTGGGGAACACCGTCTATGTGCTGCCGCCCTATGGGGTGACGGCGGCCGGCCTGGACCTGGCCTGGGGGGCCATCGCCTCATTCCAGGTCTAGATCGACCCAGACCAGCTTGCGATGCGAGGCCGCGGCCACCGGCTTGGCCAGCGGATCGTCGGGCGCCGGCCAGAACACGCCCGAGGCGGTGACGCGCAGGTCCGGCGAGGGCAGGATGTAATCCAGCCGCAGGTTGCCGGGCGGGCGGTCGTATTCGACCGTGTCCAGCGCCGGGTCGCCCTTGTGCCCCGCATTGGGGCCGGTCTGCGGCGGCTGGAAGGCGCCGCGCGGCTGCGGGTCCTGGGTGACCGTCAGCAGCGCCCGCAGCGCGGCGGGATCGCCATCGCCATCCGCCGGGTCCAGGTTCAGGTTGCCGATGACGGCGAAGGGCGCCTGGGGCAGGTGCTGCATCCAGAAGGCGGCCTCGTCATGGTTGCGGGCGACGTTTTGCGGCTCGAAGGCCGGGGGGGTGGCGGCGAAGGCCAGCAGGTGCAGCGGCCCGTCCGGGGTCTGCAGCGGGATGTCCCAATGGGCGCTGCCCGACAGGCGGCGGATGTCGGCATGATCCAGGTCGGGCATGCGGTGGCCCGGCAGGTCGCGCCAGAGCGTTGCGCTGTGGTCGGTCACCTCTCCCAGCGGCAGGCGCGACAGCAGGGCCAGGCCCTTTTGCCCGGTGAAGTCGCCAAAGGCCTGGGCGTCGCGCGCCTCTCCGGCCTGCCCGTCGCCGTCGAGGTCGCGGCCGGTCTGCAGGCCGCGGTTGCCGGGCCCGGCAAAGCGGTGCGGCATCGGGTGGCCCAGTTCGGCCAGCAGATCGGCGAAGCCGGTCAGGGCGCGCCCGTCCAGGTCCCAGTCAAAGCCGGTCAGCAGGATCGCGTCGGGATGGGCGGCCGCGATGACGCGGGCGGCGGCCATGACCTGCGGGTCATGGGCGGCGATGTCGCGCATCAGCAGCCCCGGCCCGTCGCGCGTCAGGCCGGGATCCCAGGTGGCCAGGCGCAGGGGCTGGGCCGCGACCGGCCCCGCCAGCACCAGCAGAAGGGCAAGCGCCCTCAGATCCAAGGCCGGGCCTGGGCCATCTGCGATTCAAAGCTGTCGATGGCGGGGGCCTTTTCCATGGTCAGCCCGATGTCGTCCAGCCCGTTCAGCAGGCAGTGCTTGCGGAACGGGTCCACGTCGAAGGCGAAGCTGGTGCCGTCCGAGGCGGTGACGGTCTGGCTGTCCAGATCGACGGTGATGCGGGCATTGGCGCCGCGCCGCGCGTCCTCCATCAGCGCATCAACGGCCTCCTGGGGCAGCACGACGGGCAGGATGCCGTTCTTGAAGCAGTTGTTGAAGAAGATGTCGGCGAAGCTGGTCGAGATCACGCAGCGGATGCCGAAGTCCAGCAGCGCCCAAGGCGCATGTTCGCGCGAGGAGCCGCAGCCGAAATTGTCGCCCGCGACCAGGATCTGCGCGTCGCGATAGGCGGGCTGGTTCAGGACGAAATCGGGGATTTCATGGCCGTCGCGGTCATAGCGCATCTCGTCGAAGAGGTTCACGCCCAGGCCGGACCGCTTGATGGTCTTCAGGAACTGCTTGGGGATGATCATGTCGGTGTCGATGTTGACCAGCGGCATGGGCGCCGCGATGCCGGTCAGGCTGGTGAATTTGTCCATGGTTCCTTTGTCTTCCTGTCTGCGGGGCGGCGCGCTAATGTCTGGACTTTAGCCGCTGCGGGAGGGGGTGCGATCGTGGGACTGTGGGCTTGCGTGGCAGAACGGTGGGCGCCCGAGATCGGCGATCCGAACGTCACCGGTTGGGTGACCGTGGTCGTCTATCTGGTGACGGCGCTGCTGGGGGCGGCGGTCTGGCGCGGCACGGGGGCCGGGCGCGGGCGGGCCTTCTGGGCGGTGCTGACGCTGATCCTGGGCTTTCTGGCCCTGAACAAGCAGCTGGACCTGCAGACCGCGCTGACGGAGGTCGGCCGGTGCCTGGCTTGGTCGCAGGGCTGGTACGAGAACCGCCGTTTCGTGCAGGCGGGGTTCATCGGGGCGCTGCTGGTGCTGCTGGTGATGGGCCTGTTCAGCGCGATGCAGGCGCTGCGCGGCAACCTGCGGCGCAACCTGCTGGCGCTGCTGGGGCTGACGGTGCTTTTGGGCTTTGTCATGGTGCGCGCGGTCAGCATCCACCATTTCGACTTCCTGATCAGCGACCGCAGCCTGGGCGTGCCGAACAACTTCCTGTTCGAGAACGCGGGTCTGGTGCTGATCGCGGTCAACGCGGCGCTGCTGCTGCTGCGCCGGCGGCACCGGACGCGGCAGCGGCGGCTGGCCTGAAGGGCCCGCCGCAGCCGCCGTGTTCGGAACCGTCCGGCGCATGATCAGGCCGGTTCGCGGGCGAATTCGCGGATGTCGACCAGATGGCCCGCGACGCCTGCGGCGGCCGCCATGGCGGGGCTCATCAGGTGGGTGCGGCCCTTGTAGCCCTGGCGCCCCTCAAAGTTGCGGTTGCTGGTCGCCGCGCAGCGTTCACCGGGTTTTAGCTGGTCGGGGTTCATGCCCAGGCACATGGAACAGCCCGCCAGGCGCCACTCGAAGCCCGCGTCGGTGAAGACGACGTCCAGCCCCTCTTCCTCGGCCTGCGCGCGCACGAGGCCCGAGCCGGGAACGACCATGCCGCGCACGCCCGCGGCCAAGCGGCGGCCGCGCAGCACCTCGGCGGCGGCGCGCAGATCCTCGATCCGGCCGTTGGTGCAGCTGCCGATGAAGACCGCGTCGATGGCGATCTGGGTCAGCGGCGTGCCGGCGGTCAGGCCCATGTAGTCCAGGGACCGCCGCGCCGCCTCGGCCTTGCCGCCCGGAAAGCTGTCGGGGGCGGGGACGGCGGCGGTGATGGGCAGCGCATCCTCGGGCGAGGTGCCCCAGGTGACGGTGGGGGCGATATCCTCTCCGCGGATGGTCAGGACCTTGTCGAAATGCGCGCCGTCATCGCTGAAGAGCGTCTTCCACCAAGCGACGGCGGCCTCCCATTGGGCGCCCTTGGGTGCATGGGGCCGGCCCTGGACATAGGCGAAGGTGGTTTCGTCCGGGGCGATCAGGCCGGCGCGGGCGCCGCCCTCGATCGCCATGTTGCAGATGGTCATGCGCCCTTCCATCGACATGTTGCGGATCGCCTCGCCGCAATACTCGATCACATGGCCGGTGCCGCCGGCGGTGCCGGTTTCCGCGATGATGCGCAGCACGACATCCTTGGCGGTGACGCCCGGCGCCAGGCGGCCGGTGATTTCCACCTTCATGTTCCGGGACTTGCCCTGGATCAGGGTCTGGGTGGCCAGGACATGCTCGACCTCGGAGGTGCCGATGCCGTGGGCCAGCGCGCCGAAGGCACCATGGGTCGCGGTGTGGCTGTCGCCGCAGACCACCGTCATGCCGGGCAGGGTCCAGCCCTGTTCGGGGCCGACGATATGGACGATGCCCTGCCGGATGTCGTTCACCGGATAGTAATGCACGCCGAATTCGCGGGCGTTGCGGTCCAGCGCATCGACCTGGATGCGCGATTCCTCGTTGTCGATGCCGGTCTGGCGGTCCAGCGTGGTGGGCACGTTGTGATCGGGCACCGCGATGGTGCGTTCCGGGGCGCGGACCTTGCGGCCGGTCATGCGCAGGCCCTCGAAGGCCTGCGGGCTGGTCACCTCGTGGACCAGGTGGCGGTCGATATAGAGAAGGCAGGTGCCGTCGTCCTGACGGTCGACGACATGGGCGTCCCAGATCTTGTCATAAAGCGTGCGCGGCGCGGTGGCTGCGGGAATGGTCATGGCTGAGGTCTTTCGGCTGTGATGCAGGGTGCAGGCAGGCAGACGCGGCGGGGAAAACCCCGCCAGCCATCAGCCCCGCGCGGTCACGCAGAGCGTTTCGCCATAGAAGCGCTGCGGCAGGCGCGCGCGGTCATGGATGTCGAAATAACGCATCATCGCGCCAGATTAGGTCAGGACCCGCGTTGTGGCAAGGCCCGTGACAGGGCGCGGGCGTGAACCGTGTCGTTCACAAGCGCGGGCGCAGCCCCAAGGAAAATCCGCCCAGAGATTGAGATGGGCCGAAAAGATGCTATGTTGGGAACACCCCTGCGCCGGGGGCCATCGGCGCGCCGACCGGAGGATACAACCCTGTCACAAGACGTCCCGTCGGCCCAAGGGCCGGCCACGACCACCGCGAAGGCGCCGCTGTCCAGCGACCAGATGCTTTCGCTTGTCCTGACTTCGCTAGATGACGACAAGGCCGAGGAGGTCATCACCATCGACCTGCGCGGTCGCTCGGCCATGGCCGATCACATGGTGATCGCCTCGGGCCGCAGCTCGCGTCAGGTGGGAGCGATCGCCGAAAAGCTGGCCGACCGGGTCAAGCAGGCGACCGGCCGCAGCCCCCGCATCGAAGGCAAGGATGCCGGCGACTGGGTGCTGGTCGATGCCGAGGACGTGATCGTCCATGTCTTCCGCCCCGAGGTCCGCGAGTTCTATCAGCTGGAAAAGATGTGGATGCCCGCCGACGCGCTGACCCGCGTGCGCGAGCAGGTCCGTCCCCAGCCCTGAGCCCCGCGCGGCCATGCGAATCGACATCGCCGCCGTCGGGCGGCTGAAGAAGGGGCCCGAGGCGGCCCTGGTCGCGGATTACCTTGACCGTTTCGCCAAGACCGGCCGGAGCCTCGGGCTTCCGGCCGTTTCCGTATCCGAGGTCGAGGACCGGCGCGCCGGCACCATGGCCGCCGAGGCCGAGTTGCTGGCCCGCGCGATTCCGGCGGGCGCGGCGGTGGTGATGATGGACGAGCGCGGCGAGCAGCCGACCTCGCCCGAGTTCGCGGCGCGGCTGGCGCGGTTTCGCGACGAGGCGCGCGACGTCTGCTTTGTCATCGGCGGGGCGGACGGGCTGGACCCGGGCCTGCGGGCGCGGGCCGATTGGCAGATCAGCTTTGGCCGCATGGTCTGGCCGCATCTTCTGGTGCGGGTGATGCTGGCCGAGCAGCTGTATCGTGCCGCGACCATTTTGGCCGGGTCGCCCTATCACCGGGCCTGAGGGCGCGGCCCCGGGCTTCGGTTGCCGCTGGCGCGCGCTGGGCGTATGAGGGGGAAAACGCGAGGCAGAGATGACCAAACCCGTAGTCCTGTGCATTCTCGATGGCTGGGGCACTTCCGACCGCCCCGATCAAAGCGCCCCCGACCAGGCGGCGACGCCGCATTTCGACCGGCTGATGCGCGACTGTCCGCATGCCTCGCTGATGACCTATGGGCCGGATGTGGGGCTGCCGCGCGGGCAGATGGGCAATTCCGAGGTGGGCCACACCAATATCGGCGCGGGCCGGGTCGTGGCGATGGACCTGGGCCAGATCGACCTGGCGATCGAGGATGGCAGCTTTGCCCGGAATGCGGCGCTGCTGGATTTCGTGGCGCGGCTGAAGGCCAGCGGCGGAACGGCGCATCTGATAGGCGTGATCTCGGACGGGGGCGTGCACGGGCATCTGGTGCATGTGCTGGCGGCGGCGCGGGCCGTGGCGGGGGCCGGAGTGCCGGTCGTCATCCATGCGATCACCGACGGGCGCGACGTGGCGCCGCAATCCGCGGGCGGCTTCATGGCCACGCTGCAGGCGGGGCTGCCGGCGGGCGCGCGGATCGGCACCGTGATCGGGCGCTATTACGCGATGGACCGCGACAACCGCTGGGACCGGGTCGAGCGCGCCTGGCGCGCGATCGTGCTGGGGCAGGGCGAGGATGCGGCCGATGCGGGCGCGGCCGTGCAGGCGGCGCATGCGCGGGGCGAGACGGACGAGTTCATCCAGCCCTTCGTGATCGACGGCTATAACGGCGCGCAGGACGGGGACGGGGTGTTCTGCCTGAACTTTCGTGCCGACCGGGCGCGCGAGATCCTGTCGGCCCTGGGCGATCCGGACTTTGACGCCTTTGACGTGGGCGACCGTCCAGACTGGGCGGGGCTTCTGGGCATGGTCGATTACAGCACCCGCCATGACAGCTTCATGCAGGCCGCCTATCCCAAGCGGCAGGTGGTCAACACCCTGGGGGCCTGGGTCGCCGCCAAGGGCCTGCGCCAGTTCCGCCTAGCCGAGACCGAGAAATATCCGCATGTGACCTTTTTCCTGAACGGCGGCAAGGAAACCCCCGAGCCGGGCGAGGACCGCCACATGCCACAAAGCCCCAAGGTCGCGACCTATGACCTGGCCCCCGAGATGGCCGCCGAGGAGGTCAGCGAGGCGCTGGTCGGGGCGATCGGCGCGGGTTACGACATGATCGTCGTGAACTATGCCAACCCCGACATGGTGGGCCATACCGGCAGCCTGTCGGCGGCGGCGCGGGCCTGCGAGGCCGTAGACCGGGGCCTGGGCCGGATGCTGGAGGCGCTGGACGCCGCGGGCGGCGCGGCCGTCATCTGCGCCGACCACGGCAATTGCGAGCAGATGATCGACCCCGAGAGCGGCGGCCCGCACACGGCCCATACGCTCAACCCGGTGCCGGTGATCGTCTATAACGGCCCGGCCGGGGCGCATCTGCGCGACGGGCGGCTGGCCGACCTGGCGCCCACGGTCCTCGATTTGATGGGGCTGGAGCCGCCGGCCGAGATGACCGGCAAGAGCCTGATCGTCCGATGATCCTGCGCCGTCTTGCCCTGACCCTGGCCGCCTGCGGCGCCCTGGCCGCGCCGGCCGGTGCGCAGGACCCCGCGACCAGCCCCGCCAACCAGGCCGTGGCCGAGGCCGAGGAGGCCGCGGCCCTGCTGCGCGCCGCGATGGGCCAACTGGCCGAGGCGGTCAGCGCCGACGACCAGGTGGTGGCCCTGACCGAGGTGATCCGCGGTTATGAGCTGGGCCTGGCTGCGCTGCGCGAGGGGTTGCGCCAGGCCAGCGCGCGGGAAACCGAGTTGCGCGCCCGCTTTGAGGCGCAGCGGGGCCAGCTGTCGCGCGTGCTGGGCGCGATGACCGCGCTGCAGCAGAGCCCCGAATCGACCATGCTGCTGCATCCGGCGGGGGCGCTGGCCAATGCGCGGTCGGGCATGCTGCTGTCGGGGGTCACGCCCGGCCTGCGGGCCGAGGCCGAGGCGCTGCAGGCCGACCTGGACGAGATCGCCACGGTGCGCGAACTGCAGTCCAACGCCGCTACGATGCTGGGGAGCGGGCTTGATTCGGTGCAGGAGGCACGGCGGCTGCTGTCCAGCGCGGTGACCGACCGCAGTTCGATGCCGGTGCGCTTTGCCGAGGACCCGGCCGAATTGCAGGCGCTGCGCGACGCGGCCCAGAGCCTGTCGGATTTCGCCACCGGCATCGCCAAGATGGAAAAGGATGTCGGCGCGCCGATGGAGGATTTCGAAGGCGCGCAGGGCAGCCTGCGCCTGCCGGTGATCGGATCGATCCTGCGGCCCTATGACGAACCGGATGCCGCGGGCGTCAGCCGGCCCGGCTGGGTCATCGCCACGGCGCCCGCCGCCCTGGTGCAGACGCCCTGGCCTGCGACGATCCGCTATCGCGGGCCCTTCCTGGATTACGGCAATGTGATGATCACCGAGCCGTCGCGCGGCTATCTTATGATCTTCGCCGGGCTGGCGCAGGTCTTTGGCGAGGTCGGGGACGTGCTGAATGCGGGCGATCCCATAGGGTTGATGGGGGGCGCCGAGGCCCCCGCCCAGGAATTCGGATCGCGCTTCGTCGCCGATGCCACCAGCGGCGGGCAGGCCGGACGCAGCGAGACGCTGTATCTGGAGCTGCGCCGCGGCAATGAAACGCTGGACCCGGCAGAGTGGTTCGTGCTGAATCCCATCGTCGAGCCGCAACAGGACTGAGGCAGGAAAGGCCGTCATGAGACATTATCTGATCGCAGGACTGGGGGGCATTGTGGCCGGTGCGCTGGTCACCACCCAGCTGGCCGGGCCGCTGGTCGCGCAGGAGACCGGGCGCAACGCCTCGATCTATCAGCAGCTGGAACTGTTCGGGAACGTCTTCGAGCGCATCCGCAGCGACTATGTCGAGGCGCCCGACGACAAGGAGCTGATCGAGGCCGCGATCAACGGCATGCTGACCTCGCTGGACCCGCATTCCAGCTTTCTGTCCTCGGATGCCTATGCCGACATGCAGACCCAGACCCGTGGCAGCTTTGGCGGCCTGGGGATCGAGGTCAGCCAGGAAGAGGGCATGGTCAAGGTCGTCTCGCCCATCGACGGCACGCCGGCGGCCGAGGCGGGCGTCCAGACGGGCGACTTCATCACCCATGTGAACGGCGAATCGCTGCTGGGCCTGACGCTGGACCAGGCGGTGGACATGATGCGCGGCCCCGTGGGGTCCGAGATCACCATCACCATCCTGCGCGAGGGCGAGACCGAGCCCTTTGACCTGACCATGGCGCGCGACACGATCAAGCTGACCGTCGTGCGCAGCCGCGTCGAGGGCCATGCGGTCGTTCTGCGCGTGTCGACCTTCAACGACGAGACCTATGACACGCTGAAGGCCGAGCTGGACAAGGCGGTGGCGGAGGCCGGCGGCATCGAGCGCGTGACCGGTTTCGTGCTGGACCTGCGCAACAACCCGGGCGGGCTGCTGAACCAGGCGATCAGCGTGTCGGACGCCTTCCTGGATGCCGGAGAGATCGTCAGCACGCGGGGCCGCAACCCCGAGGAAAGCGAGCGCTGGAACGCCGAGATGGGCGACCTGGCGCAGGGCAAGCCGATGGTCGTGCTGATCAACGGCGGTTCGGCCAGCGCCTCTGAGATCGTCGCGGGTGCCCTGCAGGATCACCGGCGCGCCATCGTCGTGGGCGAGAAATCCTTTGGTAAGGGCTCGGTCCAGACGGTCATGCCGGTCACTTCGGAGAGCGCGATCCGGCTGACGACGGCCCGCTATTACACGCCTTCGGGGCGGTCGATCCAGGCGCTGGGCGTCCAGCCGGACATCCTGGTGGCCCAGCCCCGTCCCGCCCCGACCGAGGAGGAGGACGAGGCCCGGAGCAACAGCAGCTTCAGCCGTTCAGAAGCCGATCTGCGCGGCGCGCTTGGCAATGATGTCAGCGACGAGGACCGCCAGCAGATGGAGACCGAGGCCGCCGAGGTCGAGGCCACCGCTGCGCTGCGCGAGGAGGATTACCAGCTGGCCTATGCGGTGGATATCCTGAAGGGCCTGGCGGCGGTGAACTTCCGCGCCGAGCAGGTGCCTGCCGCGGTGACGCCTGCGGTCACCGGTGAGGGGTCGGGCGAGGGCCTGGACGACGCGGCGGACAAGGGCTGAGAACATGAGCGAACGTCTGGGACCGGGTGGCCTGCCCTATCGTCCCTGCGCGGGGGTCGTGCTGATGAACCGCGAGGGGCTGGTCTTTGCCGGCCAGCGCATCGACATGCCCGGCGCCTGGCAGATGCCGCAGGGCGGCATCGACGGGGACGAGTCCCCGCGCGAGGCCGCGCTGCGCGAGCTGGTCGAGGAGACGGGCGTGCCGACCGAGCTGGTCGAGGTCGTGGCGGAAACGCCGGGCTGGGTCTATTACGACCTGCCGCCCGAGCTGCTGGGCAAGGTCTGGAAGGGGCGTTTTGGCGGGCAGCGGCAGAAATGGCTGCTGCTGCGCTTTCTGGGCGAAGATGGCGACATCCGCATCGGGACCGAGCATCCCGAGTTCGACCGCTGGCAGTGGATGCCCGCCGACGCGCTGCTGGAGAACATCGTGCCCTTCAAGCGCCAGGTCTATGCCGAGGTGCTGAAGGCGTTCCGCGGGCATCTGCCGCGCGGCTGAGCCCGTGCCTCAGGCGGTGCCGGGCCGGTCCCAGGCATCCTCAAAGATCAGGTCGTCCAGCGGCAGCCGGTCGGCCCAGCCCCGGGCCATCAACTCGGGTTCTTCATAAAGCTCGGTGACATGGCCGAGGCAGAGATAGGCGACCGGTACGACATGGTCGGGCAGGTGCAGCAGCCGGCGCAGGTCGTCCTGGCGGAAGATGCTGACCCAGCCGACCCCGATCCCTTCGGCCCGGGCGGCCAGCCACAGGTTCTGCACCGCGCAGACGGTGGAATAGAGGTCGGTCGCCGCGTCATGGGTGCGGCCCAGCACATGCGCGCCGCCCCGCGTGCGGTCGCAGGTGATGCAGAGGTTGACCGGCGATTCCAGGATGCCTTCCAGCTTGAGCGCGGAGTAGAGCGCCTTGCGGCCGGGGAAAAGCTCGGCCGCCTCGGCATTGGCGGCCTGGAAGGCGCCGTGCAGGCGGCGGCGCACGCCCGGGTCGCGGATCAGGATGAAGTTCCAGGGCTGCGACAGCCCGACCGAGGGTGCGTCATGCGCGGCCTGCAGCAGGCGGCGCAGCTGGGCCGGGTCGATCGGGTCGGGGCGGAACTGGCCGCGCACGTCGCGCCGCAGCCGGATGGCGCGATAGACGGCGTCGCGTTCCGAGGCGGTGAACGGTCCCGCCGGGGCGGGGCCGTTCGTGTCCTGGATGTCGCGCGGACCCTTCAACGGCGCAGCTGGTCCAGCAGGATCGAGGTCGGATAGCCGTCGGGCGTCACGCCGATCGAGCGCTGGAAGGCCGAGACCGATTCCATCGTGGCCGAGCCGAAGAGGCCGTCGATCTCCCCCTGGTAGAAGCCGCGCTGCGCCAGGCGGCGCTGGATCTCTTCGCGCTCGGCGCTGGAAAGGGCGCGGTCGTTGCGCGGCCAGCTGCCCTGGATGCCGGGACGGCCGGCGAGGCGTTCGCCCAGGAAGGCCACGCCCAGGGCGTAGTTGTCCGAGTTGTTGTAGCGCAGGATCGAGCGGAAGTTGTCGCCGATGAAGAAGGCCGGGCCGCGCGCTCCCGCCGGCATGATGATCGAGCCGTTGCCCTGGGGCATCGCGCCCCCGCCCATGCGGCGCACGCCCATCGCCGACCAGTCGGACCGGCGGTTGCCCTTGCCGATCAGGCCCATGTTGAAGTTCGCGGGAAGCTGCACCTCGGCACCCCAGGCCTGGCCGCGCTGCCAGCCGTTGCGGGCCAGATAGGCCGCGGTCGAGGCCAGCGCGTCGGTCGGGTCCTCCGACCAGATGTCGCGGCGACCGTCGCCGGTGAAGTCCACGGCATATTCCAGGTAGGAGGTCGGCATGAACTGGGTGTGGCCCATCGCACCCGCCCAGCTGCCCAGCATGTGTTCGGCGTCGGTGTCGCCCGCCTGCAGGATGCGCAGCGCGGCCAGGAGCTGGTTCTGGAACATCTCGCCGCGGCGGCCGTCGTAGGCCAGCGTCGCGAGGGACGGGATGATCTGCATCTTGCCGCGGTTGGCGCCGTAGTTCGATTCCATCCCCCAGACGGCCAGAACGATCTCGCGCGGGACGCCGTATTGCGCCTCGATCCGGGCCAGGACGGGGTTCAGCTGCGCCAGCTTCTGGCGTCCGGTGGTGATGCGGTTGTCGGATACCGCGCTGTCCAGATAGAGCCAGACCGGGCGCGAGAATTCGGCCTGGCGGCGGTCCAGCCGGATCACCTCGGGGTTGTAGCGGGCAAGGCGCATGGCGCGGTCATAGGTCGAGGCCGAGACGCCCGAGGAAAGGGCGCGGCTGCGGAAGTTCTGCACAAACTGTTGCAGTCCCGCCTCGTCCCCCGGCGCGGCCGCCGGGATCGGAGCCGGCGTGACCGAGGTTTGCGGTGCGGCAGGTCCCGAAACGGGCATGCGCGACATCGGCGTGCCGCAGGAGGCAAGCGCGCCGATCAGCGCGGTGGACATGAAAATGCGGGGAAAGCTCATCTGGATCCTGTTCTCGACTGCTCGTGGTTTCTTGATTGTGATCAGTCTAGACGAAGGATCCGGGCTTGGGTAGGCCGCGGGGCGCCTGCGCTGCAACATCCGCCAAGGCAGGGACGCGCCTTGGACGCATTGTTGCGGCCCGGGTCAGTGGATCATGGCGTCCGGGTCGGCCTCGTCCCCGAACCAGGGGGTCATCTGCGCGATGATGACGGCGTTTTCGGCCAGGGCGCGGTCCATCAGAGCGCGTTCGTCATCGTCGATTTCGTGGCCCTCGGCCAGGCGCTCCTCCAGGGTGCCGTAGCCGGTGACATCGAGGGGCGCCATGTCGGCCTGTTTCAGGATGGCCACGGTTTCGCGCACGGCCTCTCCCTCGTCCTTGCCGGCGGCATAGCAGACAAGACCGGCGCCCGTGGCGCCCTTGGGCAGGCCGTCGCCCGCCTTGCGTCCCAATTCCACGACCAGGGTATAGACCTTCATGGTTCAATCCTTCGGCTTGATGCCCTTTGTGGGCGGCTGGTCCCCGTGCCCCAGGGGCCATTCGGGAGCCTGCCAATGCTTGCCGCCGCAATTGGGGCAGGGGGTGCGGGTGTCGATGATCGGCGCGCCGGACAGCGTTCCGCAGAGGGCACAACATGTCTGGCCGTCCTTCGCAAGCGCCTTGTCGGGGGGCGGCCCGCCGTTCAGCAGGTGTTCGGGCGGCAGGAGGGACAGGCCGGGGCGGGGCGCGGGGCGCCGAAAGACGGACAGGCCGCCCCCCGCCTCCAGATAGGCGGCATGCAATTCGCCCAGGTTCGAGATGCCGGCCAGGCGCAGCATCGCCTTGATCTCGGCCAAGCCCAAGTCGCGGCGGGCCACCGCGGCGGGCAGGATCCGCCCCTCGAGCACCAGCGCGATGGGCCGGCCGTCGATCAGGTCCTTGATCCGGTCCGAGCGCACGATCAGCTGGTCCAGCAGCTTGTTGATGAGGACGACGACCGTGATCACGGTCATGGCGGCCAGCAATGGCACCTCGGGGTAGAACATCGCGTCGCCCACGGCCGAGCCGAGGGCGATGACCAGCGCGAATTCCACCATGGACAGCTGCGCCACGCTGCGCCCGCCGATCCAGCGGATCATCAGCAGCGTATAGGCATAGATGATCAGCGTGCGCGCCAGGATCTCTCCGTAGAAGGCAAGGGGTTGCTCGCCCACGAACATGCGATAGAGGTCGAAGGGGATGACGGTCTGGTCCATGGGCTGTCCTGCTGGATGCGCCGGCCGGGTGGCGGGCGCATGTCAACCGGCGGCCGTGGGGGCGGGTTCCTGCGACGGAGGAGGGACGGCATGAGCAAGAGCCTGGCGCGGGTCAGGGCGGCGCTGGCGGCGGCGGGAGAGGCCGCCCCCGTGCTGGAGATGCCGGACAGCACGCGGACCGCCGCCGAGGCCGCGCGGGCGGCGGGATGCCTGCTGGACCAGATCGCCAAGTCGATCATCTTTCGCGGAGAAGAGAGCGGCCATGTGCTGCTGTTCCTGACCGCGGGCGGCAACATGGTCGATGCCGCCAAGGCCGCGGCGCTGGCGGGCGAGACCCTGGGCAAGGCCGATGCCGCGCTGGTCCGGGCCGAGACGGGCTTTGCCATCGGCGGGGTCGCGCCGGTGGGTCACCTGCGCCCGCCGCGCGCCTTCTTCGACCCGCGCCTGGGGGATTTCGCGCAGGTCTGGGCGGCGGCCGGGACGCCGCGCCACATCTTTGCCATCGCCCCCGACCGGCTGCTGGTGCTGACCGGCGCCGCGCCGGGTGATTTCGTCGCCTGAACCGACAGGCGGCGGTTGCGTTGAGCGGCGCAAGGACAAGGAGGCGCCGCGATGACCCAACCCATGATGACCCTGAACGACGGCCACCGGATGCCCCAGCTGGGCACCGGCATCTGGCAGATTGACGATGCGAAGACCCCCGAGGTCGTGTCGCAGGCCCTGAAGATCGGCTATCGCCTGATCGACGGCGCCGCCGCCTACAAGAACGAGCGCGGCCTGGGGCAGGGCCTGCGCGATGCGGACGTGCCGCGCGACGAGGTCTTTGTCACCTCGAAGCTGTGGAACGACGCTCAGGGCCATGACGCGGCGCTGCGGGCCTTTGACGCGACGATGGAGCGGACGGGGCTGGAGTACCTGGACCTGTACCTGATCCATTGGCCGCTGCCGGCGCTGGACGCCTATGTGGACAGCTGGAAGGCGCTGGTCCGGCTGCGCGACGAGGGGCGGGTGCGGTCCATCGGCGTGGCCAATTTCCACGAGGCGCATCTGACCCGGCTGATCGACGAGACCGGCGTGACGCCCGCGCTGAACCAGATCGAGCTGCATCCCTCGCTGCCGCAGGTGGAGATGCGCGAGGTGAACCGGCGCCTGGGGATCGTCACGCAGAGCTGGACGCCCCTGGGACGCGGCGACAGCTTCAAGGCCCCCGAAGTGGTGGCCGTGGCGGAACGTCTTGGCCGCAGCCCGGCGCAGGTGATCCTGCGCTGGCACATCCAGCACGGGCTGTCGGTCATTCCGAAGTCGGAAAACCCCGACCGGCTGGCGCAGAACTTCGAGGTGCTGGATTTCGAGCTGACCCAGCAGGACATGGCGGCGCTGGACGGGCTGGACCGGAACCACCGGACCGGTCCCGATCCGGAAACCTTCGATTATCGCGAGCCGCTGTGATCCAGCAGGCGCCGCATCAGCGGGCTGTCGGGGCGTGACAGCGCCTCGATCACGTTGAAATGGTGCAGGCCGGGGTCGATGACGCAGTCCGTCGCGGCCCCGACGCCCGCCCAGATATCGGCCAGGAGCCGCGCCTGGCGGATGAATTCCGGCCGCTCCATCCCGCCGACCCAGGTGGTGACGGGGATGCCGGGGCGGGGGGTCAGCAGGGCGGGGCTTTCGGCCCAGGCCTCGGCCTCGTCCAGGTGCAGCGTGTCGTTCAGGGCGGTGCGCAGCAGCGGGCGCAGGTCCGTCAGCGGAGAGATCGGGACGCAGGCCGTCACGCGCGCGGCCAGGTCGTCGGGCAGGACGCCGGGGCAGATCATCCGCGCGGCCAGGTGACCGCCCGCCGAATGGCCGGTCACCGCGATCGGTCCCGCGACCTGCGCGGCGGCCTGGGCCAGCTGGTCCGCGACGATGCGCGTCATCTGGGCGATCCGCGCCTCGGGTGCCAGGGGATAGCCGGGCATAGCGCAGGCCCAGCCCGCCGCCAGCGCGCCTTGCGCCAGATGCGACCAGAGGGTCGGGTCGAAGCGCATCCAGTAGCCGCCATGGATGAAGACCATCAGCCCGCGCGGCTGGTCCTTTGGCAGGAACAGGTGGCCGCGCCCCAAGGGCTGCGGCGGATGCGCCGCGCGAAAGGCGGCCGCGGCCGCGGTCCAGCGGGGCACATAGGCCTCGGCGCCGGGGATATGGGCGCCGTTGGCATAGGCGTCGTCCCAATCGGTGATCTGGTAGAGCATCTTGTCCCTCTTTCGGGCAGCAGACCCGGCTGCTAGCCTGCCGTCAAGAGGGAGCCCCAGATGACCGATTTCACCAAGACCCGCGCCGCGTTCGACCTGCCCCAGGGCATCACCTACCTGGACGGGAATTCCCTGGGGCCGATGCCCGCCAGCGCGACCGGGCGCGTGGCCCGGATGATGGCCGACGAATGGTCGCAGATGCTGATCACCGGCTGGAACAAGGCCGGCTGGTATGTCCAGCCCCGCAAGGTCGGCGACCGGATCGCGCGGCTGATCGGCGCGGGCGCGGGCGAGGTCGTGATGGGCGACACGCTGTCGATCAAGGTCTTTCAGGCGCTGAGCGCCGCGCTGGCGCTGCGCCCCGACCGGCGGGTGATCCTGTCCGACAGCGGCAACTTTCCTTCGGATCTGTACGTGGCGCAGGGGCTGGCGCGGGCGATGGGTGCGACGCTGCGGGTGGTGGCCCCCGAGGAGGTCGAGGCGGCCATCGACGACAGCCTGGCCGTCCTGATGCTGACCGAGGTGGATTATCGCAGCGGCCGCCGGCACGACATGGCCGCCCTGACGGCGCGTGCCCATGCGGCAGGGGCGCTGGCGATCTGGGACCTGGCGCATTCGGCGGGCGCGGTGGACGTGGACCTGCAGGGGGCCGATGCCGATTTCGCGGTCGGCTGCACCTACAAGTACCTGAACGGCGGCCCCGGCGCGCCGGCCTTTATCTGGACCCATCCCCGCCATGCCGAGGCCGCCGAGCCGATCCTGCAGGGCTGGATGGGCCATGCCACGCCCTTCGCCTTTGACCAGGACTACCGCCCCGCGCCGGGGATCGAGCGGATGCGGGTGGGCACGCCCCCGGTCATCGCGCTGGCCGCGCTGGACGCCGCGCTGGATGTCTGGGACGGGGTGTCGATGGCCGACCTCAGGGCGCGGTCGGTCGAGCTGACCGAGGCCTTCATCACGGGCGTGGAGGTGAGTTGCCCGGAGCTGGAGCTGGCATCGCCGCGCGATCCCGCGCGTCGCGGGTCGCAGGTGGGCTTTCGCCACCCCCAGGGCTATGCGGTGATGCAGGCGCTGATCGCGGCCGGGGTGATCGGCGATTTCCGCGCGCCCGACATCCTGCGATTCGGCTTTGCGCCGCTTTACAATGATCTGGACGACGTGGCGCGGGCGGTCGACGTGCTGGCCCGCGTGCTGCGCGACGGCAACTGGGATGATGAGGTTTTTCACCAGAAAGCCGCGGTGACCTGAGGGAACGGGGCTTTTCAAACCGGTCGAAACGGCAGACAGATGACGCATTCCGCGTTGTAGGGCTGTGTTCATGTTCAGGTTGTTCAGCGTCGCGCTTTTGTCATGTGGAGTGTCGGGCGCGGCCCTGGCGCAGCAGGGGGCGGCCCCGGACATCCGCGTGAGGATCGTCCGGGCCGAGATGCGGCCCCTGGCGCTGGACCTGCAGCTTTCGGGATCGATCGAGGCCCTGGACGGGCTGGAACTGGGCTTTCGGCAGGGCGGGCGGGTGACCGAGGTCCTGGTGGAGGAGGGCGACCGCGTTGCCGCCGGCCAGTCCCTGGCGCGGCTGAGCGCGGTCCAGCAGGATCAGGCGCTGAACGTGGCGCAGGCGGGCCTGCAGGCCGCCCGCGCGGCCGAGGAACAGGCCCGTCAGGCCGGCGAACGCGCCGCCGCCCTGCTGGCGCGGGGCGTGGGCACGCGCGCGGCGGCCGATCAGGCCGAACAGGCGCTGTCGCAGGCGCAGGGCGCGCTGGAGCGGGCCGAGACCGCGGTCGACCAGGCCCGGCGCGCCGTCGAGGATACCGTGCTGCGCGCGCCCGAGGATGCCGTGGTCACCGCCAAGTCGCTGGCGCCCGGGCAGGTCGTGGCGGCGGCGCAGCCAGTCCTGTCGCTGGCCACGCTGAGCGGGCTGGAGGCGGTCTTTCAGGCGGCCGACGATCCGCTGCTGCGCGATCTGCCGGGCCGGGAGGTGACGCTGGAGACGCTGGATGTCATCCGCCCCGAAATGACCGGCACCGTGACCGAGGTGGCGCCGCTGGTCGATCCCGCCACCGGCACCGTCACCGTGCGCGCCCAGATCGAGCGGCTGGAGGACGAAACCGCGCTGCTGGGCGCCTCGGTCCGGGGTCACCTGAAGCTGGCCGTGGACCAGGGCGTCGTGGTGCCCTGGACCGCGCTGATGCGCCAGGGCGACGGCGCGGCGGTCTGGACGGTGGCCGATGACGGCAGCGTGGCGCTGACCACCATCACCATCGGTTATTTCGGCGACGGGACGATTTATGTCTCCGAAGGGTTGGCCGACGGGCAGCGCGTGGTGGGCGACGGCTCTCAACTGCTTTATCCGGGCCGCAGGGTGCAGGCCGCCGAGGAGGGCGCGCCATGAAGGTCGTCGTTCTCCTGATCACCCTGCTGGTGCCGCTGATGCTGGTGGGCGTCCCCGCCGCCGCCCTGTCCCTGCCCGAATGGCTGAAACTCGGCCTGCATGCCGAGGAAACCCAAGGCCCGCCCCGTCCGGTCGTCAGCATCATCGTCGAGGATCGCGGCGCCGATGCGCGCTGGATCCCCGGCGTGGTCTCGTCGCGTACGCAGGTGCAGCTGGGCTTTCAGGCGCTTGGGCGGATGATCGCGCGTCCCGTCGACCTGGGCGACCAGGTCACCAAGGGCGAGGTGCTGGCGCAGCTGTCGACCGACGACCTGGCGGCCACGACCCGCGCCGCCCGCGCCGCCCTGGATGCGGCCGAGGTGCAGCAGCGGACCGCCCGCGCCACGCTGGAGCGGACCGAGGCCTTGGCGGAGCGCAACGTGGCCTCCAGCGCGCAGCTGGAACAGGCGCAGCAGGCCGCGATCTCGGCCGATGCGGCGGTCGAGCAGGCGCGTTCGCAGCTGCTGCAGGCCGAGGATGCCGAAGGCTTTGCCCGCATGATCGCCCCCTTCGACGGGGTGATCAGTGCCGTTTACGAGGCGCCGGGCGCGGTGGTGGGCGTGGGCGCGCCGGTGCTGCAGCTGTCGGCCGAGGATGCCCGCGAGGTGGTGATCGACCTGCCGGAACAGGCCCTGGTCGGGATGGCGCCGGGAGCATCCTTCAGCGTCTGGCACCGCAACGATCCGGGCGCCGAGGTGACCTCGGTCCTGGACCGGATCGATCCGATCGCCGACAGCGCGACCCGGACGCGGCGGCTGTACCTGACCCTGCCGCCCGACGCGCCCTTCCGGCTGGGCGCGCTGGTGCGGGCGCGGTTCGGCACGGCCGAGGCGCCATCGCTGTCGCTGCCGGTCGAGGCGCTGATGACCGACGACCGGGGCAGCACGGTCTGGCGAGTGCGTCGTCAAGACGACCGCGCCCAAGTCGAGCGCGTGCCGGTCACGGCCGCGGCCCCCTTCCGGGGCCGGGTCGCGATCACCGAGGGGCTGGAGGCGGGCGACGAGATCGTCATCCGCGGAGTGCAATCCCTGGCCGAGGGCCAGGCCGTCGGCCGGAGGCTGGAACCTTGACGCGATTCAACCTGTCCGACTGGGCGCTGCGGCATCGCAGCTTTGTGTGGTTCCTGCTGATCATCTCAATGATCGCGGGCACGATCAGCTATCAGAACCTGGGCCGCGAGGAGGACCCGGACTTCACCATCAAGACGATGATCATCGGCGCGGCCCTGCCGGGCGCCACCATCGACGAGACGCTGAAGCAGGTCACCAACCGTATCGAGACCAAGCTGGAGGAACTGGACGAGCTGGACTTCACCAAGTCGGTCACCATGCCCGGCCAGGCTGTCGTCTATGTGGAGCTGGAGCCCACCACGCGCGGCCCCGCCGTTCCCGAGATCTGGAAGCGCGTGCGCCAGATGATGGGCGACATCCGCCCCGAATTCCCGCAGGAATTCGCGGGCTTCCAGTTCAACGACAATTTCGGCGACGTTTATGGCAACATCTATGCCTTCACCGCCGACGGCTTTACCCCGCGCGAGCTGCGCGACCGGGTGGAGGCGGTCCGGGTGCAGGTCGCGGCCCTGGACGCCGCCGGCAAGACCGAGCTGCTGGGCGCGCAGGAGGAGGAGATCTTTCTGGAGTTCTCGGCCGCGCGGCTGGCGGCCCTTGGCCTGAACCAGGCGCAGGTCCTGGGCACGCTGGCCCAGCAGAACGCCATCGCCCCTTCGGGCGTGATCGAGGCCGGACCCGAGCGGGTTCTGGTCCGGGTGGGCGGGCAGTTCGACGACGCCAGCGCCATCGAGGCCGTCAACCTGCGGGTGGGCGAGCGGTTCTTCAACCTGGGCGACGTGGCCAGCGTGACGCGCGGCTACAAGGACCCGCCCAGCTCTCTGTTCCGCTACAACGGCCAGCCCGCGATCGGCCTGCAGGTCGGGATGCGCAAGGGCGGCAATATCCTTGAGTTCGGTGAGGATCTGGACGCGCTGATGACGGGCATCGCCGCCGACCTGCCCATCGGCATCGAGATGGCCAAGTTCGCCGACCAGCCCCATGTGGTCGAGGATGCGGTGGGCCATTTCGTCAAGGCCCTGGCCGAGGCCGTGGCCATCGTGCTGGTGGTCAGCTTCATCAGCCTGGGGCTGCGCGCCGGGCTGGTGGTGACGCTGACGATCCCGCTGTGCCTGGCGATCACCTTCGTGATCCTGGACCTTTACGGCATCACGCTGCAGCGCATCTCGCTCGGTGCGCTGATCATCGCGCTTGGGCTGCTGGTCGACGACGCGATGATCGCCATCGAGACGATGATCTCGCGCCTCGAGATCGGCGAATCGCTGACCGACGCGGCCAGCTATGCCTGGACCTCGATCGCCTTCCCGATGCTGACCGGGACCCTGGTCACCGTCGCGGGCTTCATCCCCATCGGGCTGAACAGTTCGGCCGCGGGGGAATTCACCTTCTCGCTGTTCGTGGTGATCGCGGTGTCGCTGGTGATCTCGTGGATCGTCGCCGTGCTCTTTGCGCCGCTTCTGGGCGTGACCTTCCTGCCTGCCAGGATGAAGCACCACGCGGCGGGGCCGGGGCGGCTGCGGCGCGGCTTTCACGGCCTGCTGCGCGTCGCCATGCGCTTCAAATGGCTCACCATCGCGGTGACGCTGGCGATCTTTGCCACCTCGGTCTGGGGCATGCGCTTTGTCGAGCAGCAGTTCTTCCCGACATCGGACCGGACCGAGGTTCTGGTCGATGTCACAGAACGCCAGAACGCCTCCATCATGCGCACCCGCGCCGACATGGACCGGCTTGAATCGGTGCTGGCGGGCAATGACGACGTGCTGTTCTGGACCTCCTATGTCGGGCGGGGGGCGCCACGCTTTGTGCTGTCGATGGACGTGCCCACGGCGGGTCCGCATATGGGCCAGATCGTGATCCAGACCCCCGACCTTGCGGCCCGCGACCGGGTCAAGGCGCAGCTGAACCGGCTGGCGGTCGAGGAATTTCCGGGCGTGGACATCTATGTCAAGAACCTCGAGATCGGCCCCCCGGTGGGCAAGCCCGTCCAGTACCGGGTCAGCGCGCCCGATGCGGATGCGGCCCGCGATGCCGCGCGCGGTTTGGCGACCGTCATGGCCACCGAGCCCCGCCTGCGCGACATCGCGCTGGACTGGAACGAGCCCGCGCGCATGGTCCGCCTGATCGTCGACCAGGACCAGGCGCGCCAGTTGGGCGTGACCAGCGCCGACATCGCCAATGTCCTGTCGTCGCTGTTCAGCGGCGTGGGCGTCACGCAGCTGCGCGACGACATTTTCCTGATCGACGTGGTGGCGCGCGGCCAGGCCACCGACCGTCAGTCGCTGGACACGATCCGCAATCTGCAGCTGAACCTGGCCGACAGGCGTGCCGTGCCGCTCTCGGCCCTGGTGTCGCTCGATTACGGAACGGAACAGCCGCTGATCATGCAGCGAAACGGGCTGCCGACGGTGACGGTAAAGGCCGCCATCGCCACGGCCGACCAGCCGGCGACGCTGGTCACGGCGCTTGCCGGGCAGATCGCCGAGTTCCAGGCCAGCCTGCCTCCTTCGGTCCGCATCGAGGTCGGCGGCACGGTCGAAAGCTCGGCCGACAGCCAGGCGCCCATTGCCGCCGTGGTGCCGGTCATGCTGCTGATCATGGCCCTGCTGGTCATGGCGCAGATGCAAAGCTTCCGCCTGTCGCTGATCGTGTTCGCGGCCGCCCCCTTGGGCCTGATCGGCGTGGTGGCGGTGCTGGTGCCCTTCGGCGTGCCGATGGGCTTTGTCGCCATCCTGGGGATCCTGGCGCTGATCGGCATCCTGATCCGCAATTCGGTCATCCTGGTCCACGAGATCCAGGAACTGCTGCACAAGGGGCGCAGCCAGTGGGACGCGGTCTTCGAGGCATCGGACAGCCGCGCCCGCCCGATCCTGCTGACGGCGGCGGCGGCGTCGCTGGCGCTGATCCCGATCTCGCGGCAGGTGTTCTGGGGGCCGATGGCCTATGCGATGATGGGCGGCATCATTGCCGGGACGCTGGTGACGCTGGTCTTCGTGCCCGCGCTCTATTGCGCCGTCTTCCGGGTCCGCCCGCCGGCCGCGACCTGACCGGCAGGGTCTCCGTTGTCCCAATACCCTTAGGGGGTCCGGGGGCGAAGCGCCCCCGGCCACGGTGGGACAAAAGCCGCGCCCCGGTCGGAACCGGGGCACGGCCGATGCTCATTCGGCCGCGCTGCGCTTGGGCAGGACCCAACCGGGACGCGGGAAGTGGCAGGTATAGCCGTTGGGGATGCGCTCCAGGTAATCCTGGTGCTCCGGCTCGGCCTCCCAGAAGTCGCCGACCGGCTCCACCTCGGTCACGACGCGCCCGGGCCAGATGCCCGAGGCATCCACATCCGCGATCGTGTCCAGCGCCACCTGCTTTTGCGTGTCGTCGACAAAATAGATGGCCGAGCGATAGCCCGGTCCGATGTCGTTGCCTTGGCGGTTGGGAGTCGTGGGATCATGGATCTGGAAGAAGAACTCCAGCAACCGGCGATAGGTGATCAGGTCGGGGTCGAAGATGATCTCGATGCCCTCGGCATGGCTGCCGTGGTTGCGATAGGTCGCGTGGGGGACGTCACCGCCGGTATAGCCGACGCGGGTCGAAATCACCCCGGGCAGGCGCCGGATCAGGTCCTGCATCCCCCAGAAACAGCCGCCGGCCAGAACTGCGCGCTCAGCCATGGGACACCTCCTCGATCTGGGCCAGATAGTCGCCGTAGCCTTCGGCCTCCATGCGGTCCCTGGGGACGAAACGCAGCGCGGCCGAATTGATGCAATAGCGCAGCCCGCCCTGGTCGCGCGGCCCGTCGGGGAAGACATGGCCCAGGTGGCTGTCGCCGTGCCTGGACCGCACCTCGACCCGGACCATGCCGTGGCTGACATCGCGATGCTCGGTCACGTTGCCTTCGACCGGCTTGGTGAAAGCGGGCCAGCCGCAACCGGAATTGTACTTGGTGCTGCTGACGAACAGCGGCTCTCCGGAGACGACGTCGACATAGAGGCCGGCCTCGAAATGGTGGTCGTATTCGCCTGTGAAGGCGCGTTCGGTGCCGCTCTCCTGCGTGACGCGATATTGTTCGGGCGTCAGGCGCGCGACGGCGTCGGGGGTCTTTTGATAGGCCAATCTGTCCTCCTGGAAAGGGGTGGCGTTCGATCCCCTATATGGGAACGCCACCGCCGTTTCGCAAAGGTCACATGGCCGCAACCGCCGCCTTGGCCGCGGCATATTCCGCCGCCAGACGGTCGATGCGCACCGCTGCCGGCTCCACCGCCTTGACCGCACCGATGCCCTGGCCCGCGCCCCAGATGGTGCTCCAGGCCTTGGGCTTGGACGAGCCTTGGGCGAAGTTCATGGAGGAGGCATCCGCCCCGGCCAGGTTGTCCGGGTCCAGCCCCGCGTTGCGGATCGAGGGCGCCAGGTAGTTCCCCGACACGCCGGTGAACAGCGACGAGGTGACGATGTCCATCGCCCCTGCTTCCACGATCATCCGCTTATAGGCTTCATCGGCATTCGCCTCTTCGGTGGCGATGAAGGGGCTGCCGATATAGGCCAGGTCGGCGCCCATCACGCGGGCCGCCAGCACCGCACGCCCCGTGGCGATGGCCCCCGACAGCAGCAGCGGCCCGTCGAACCATTCACGGATCTCCTGGATCAGGGCAAAGGGCGATTGCGGCCCGGCATGGCCGCCCGCACCCGCGGCCACCGCGATCAGCCCGTCTGCGCCCTTCTCGATGGCCTTCTTCGCGAAGGTGTTGTTGATCACGTCATGCAACGCGATGCCGCCGCAATCATGGGCGGCCTGGTTCACCTCGACCCGCGCCCCAAGCGAGGTGATCCAGATCGGCACCTTGTGGCGGTGGCAGATCTCGATGTCGCGCTCCAGCCGGGCATTGCTGCGATGGACGATCTGGTTGACGGCAAAGGGGGCGGCGGGACGGTCGGGGTTGGCCTGGTTGTGGCGGTCCAGCTCCTCCGTGATGCGGGTCAGCCAGGTTTCCAGCAGCGCGGGCCCGCCCTCCTTTTCGCGCGCGTTCAGCGCCGGAAAGCTGCCGACGATGCCCGCCTTGCACTGCGCGATGACCAGGTCCGGCCCCGAGACGATGAACATCGGCGAGGCGACGACGGGGATGCGCAGGTTCTGCAGGATCGGTGGCAGCATGGAGGTCCTCCCTTGGATTTCCGCCACGATGCCGCGCCCCCCGGCAGGGGGCAAGGCGTGACGCGGCGGCGCAGCTTGGCTGGCCGCCGGCCCTGAAGGCGTGGCGTGGCGGAATGCCTGAACGCGCACGCGGGCCTCCGGGCCGCTGCACACAGGCAGGTTCCACGGGGCGCGGTCACTGCAGAACATCCGTCCATGCCCTGTCGGAAGGAAAGTGCCCTCATGTACCGGCTGTTCCGGGACGCCATGAAGGCCCGGTGGGCCGCTCATGCGGGCATCCTCATCGCGAGCAGACTCAGCCGGTCCGAGGCAGGAGGGGATGGGCAATAGAAAGCGGCCTGCCGGATGGAGATCGGATGGAGAAAGGCCCCGGAGCGCTCCGGGGCCTTTCAGGGGTCAGTGGATCGGCGCGTCGGGCCGGGGCCCTTCGCCGATGGCACCAAGCCGGGGGCCGGCCCGGCCGACGCGGTTGCCGACGATCAGCCCGTCGGGGCCCGCATCGACATGGACGCTGGAGCCGTCCATCACCTCGCCTGACAGCAGCAGTTCCGCCAGCGGGTCCTGCAGCGCGCGCTGGATCACTCGCTTCAGCGGCCGCGCGCCGAAGACCGGGTCATAGCCCTGGTCGGCCAGCCAGCGGCGGGCGTCGGGTTCCAGGTCCAGCGCGATCTTGCGCGCCGCCAGCCGTTTCTCCAGCCGCTGCAGCTGGATCTGCACGATCCCGTCCATGTTCGACCGCGACAGGCGGCGGAAGATGATGATCTCGTCCAGGCGGTTCAGGAATTCGGGGCGGAAATGGGCCCGCACCGCCTCCATCACCTGATGGCGGGCATCCGACGCATCGGCCTCCTCGGGCAGGTGCGACAGCGCCTGCGACCCCAGGTTCGAGGTCAGGATGATCAGCGTCTGCTTGAAGTCCACCGTCCGGCCCTGGCCGTCCGTCAGCACGCCGTCGTCCAGCACCTGCAAGAGCACGTTGAAGACGTCCGGATGCGCCTTTTCGACCTCGTCGAACAGGATCACCTGGTAGGGACGGCGCCGCACGGCCTCGGTCAGGACGCCGCCCTCGTCATAGCCGACATAGCCCGGAGGCGCGCCGATCAGCCGGGCCACGGAATGCTTCTCCATGAACTCGGACATGTCGATGCGGACCATCGCGCTGTCATCGTCGAACATGTATTCGGCCAGGGCCTTGGTCAGTTCGGTCTTGCCGACGCCGGTGGGCCCCAGGAACAGGAAGCTGCCAAGCGGCCGGTTCTCGTCGTTAAGGCCGGCGCGGGCGCGGCGGACGGCGTTGCTGACGGCGGTCACGGCCTCGGCCTGGCCGATGACGCGGCGGCCGATCTGTTCCTCCATCTTCAACAGCTTGTCGCGTTCGCCCTCCAGCATCTTGCTGGTGGGGATGCCGGTCCAGCGCTCGACCACCTCGGCGATCTGCTCGGGGCGGACGGCCTCCTCGACCATCAGCCCGTCGACGCCGCCCGATTCCGCCTCGGACAGCTGCTTTTCCAGGCCGGGGATGATGCCATAGGACAGCTCGCCCGCCCGCGCCAGGTTGCCCTCGCGCTTGGCTTGGTCCAGTTCGGCCCGTGCCCGGTCCAGCTGTTCCTTGAGATCGCGCGAGCCCTGCAGCTTGTCGCGCTCCGCCTGCCAGCGGGCAGTCATCTCGGCACTGCGCTGCTGCAGGTCGGAGAGGTCCTTTTCCAGCCGCTCCAGCCGGTCCCTGGAGGCCGCGTCGTCCTCCTTCTTCAGCGCCTCGGCCTCGATCTGCAGCTGCAGGATCTGGCGATCCAGCTGGTCCAGCTCCTCGGGCTTGCTGTCGACCTCCATCCGCAGGCGCGAGGCGGCCTCGTCCATCAGGTCGATGGCCTTGTCGGGCAGGAAGCGGTCGGTGATGTAGCGGTGCGACAACTGCGCGGCCGCGACCAGCGCCGCGTCGCTGATCCGCACGCCGTGGTGCAGTTCGTATTTTTCCTTGATGCCGCGCAGGATGCTGATCGTGTCCTCGACCGTCGGCTCCTCGACCATCACGGGCTGGAACCGCCGGGCCAGGGCCGCGTCCTTTTCGATGTACTTGCGGTATTCGTCCAGGGTCGTCGCGCCGATGCAGTGCAGCTCTCCACGCGCCAGGGCGGGCTTGATCAGGTTCGCGGCATCCATTGCGCCGTCCGACTTGCCCGCCCCGACCAGCGTGTGCATCTCGTCGATGAACAGGATGATCTCGCCCGAGGCGGTCTCGATCTCCTTCAGGATCGACTTCAGGCGCTCCTCGAATTCGCCGCGATATTTGGCGCCGGCGATCAGCGCGCCCATGTCCAGCGCCATCAGCCGCTTGTCGCGCAGGCTTTCGGGCACGTCGCCGTCGATGATGCGCAGGGCCAGCCCTTCGGCGATGGCGGTCTTGCCGACGCCGGGTTCGCCGATCAGCACGGGGTTGTTCTTGGTGCGCCGCGACAGGACCTGCATGGCGCGGCGGATCTCCTCGTCGCGGCCGATGATCGGGTCGATCTTGCCCTCGCGCGCCGCCGCCGTCAGGTCGCGGGCGTATTTCTCCAGCGCCTCATAGCTGTCCTCGGCGCTGGCCGTGTCGGCGGTGCGGCCCTTGCGGATGTCGTTGATCGCGGCGTTCAGCGCCTGCGCATTGACCGAGCCCGCCGCCAGCGCGTCGCGGGCATTGGTGTTCACCATGGCCAGCGCCATCAGCACGCGTTCGGCGGGAACAAAGCTGTCGCCGGCCTTCTTGGCGACCGTCTCGGCCTCGTCCAGGACGCGGACAAGGCTGGGATCGACATAGACCTGGCCGCTGCCGCCCGACACCTTGGGCAGCTTGGCCACGGCCTGGTCGACCGCCTCGCGCACCCTGTTCGCCTCGCCGCCCGAGCGGGTGATCAGGTTCGATGCCAGGCCCTGGTCATCATCCATCAATGCCTTCAGCAGGTGTTCGGGCATGACGCGTTGCTGGTTTTCGCGAATCGCGATGGTCTGTGCCGCCTGCAGGAAGCCGCGCGACCGTTCCGTGAACTTTTCCATGTTCATCGGCACTTCTCCTCTGGTTAAGCCCCCGTGCTGGCGGCGCCCTGTTGCGGCACGCCCCGATCCGGGTCTGATACCCCAGATTTGGGTGTTCCCGCGGCGCTTTCAAGCGCCTTTCGCCTGTGTCATAAGGCCCCGATTTCGCAGGAACAGGGACCCCCAGGATGGATGACCGGCTGATCGTGGCGCTGGACGTGCCGAACGCGCTTGCAGGACTGGATCTGGCGGAAAAGCTGGGCGATGCCGTGGGCTTCTACAAGATCGGGCTGGGGATGCTGACCGGCGGCGGCCTGGCCCTGGCGATGGAGCTGAAGCAGGACCACGGCAAGCGCATCTTCCTGGACATGAAGCTGTTCGACATCGGCGCGACGGTCGAGGCAGCCGTGCGCGGGCTGGCGCAGTTCGACCTGGATTTCCTGACGGTGCATGGCGATCCGCATGTGATCCGCGCCGCCAAGGAGGGAGCGGCGGGGTCGAACCTCAAGATCCTGGGCGTGACCATCCTGACCTCGCTGGAGCGGGCCGACCTGGATGCGGGGATGATCCGCGCGGGCGACCTGCACGAGATCACCGTGGAACGCGCCGCCCGCGCCTTCGAGGCCGGGGCTGACGGCATCATCTGTTCCCCGCGCGAGGCCGGGGCCATCCGCGCGCTGCCGGGATCGCGGCTGATCGTGACGCCGGGCGTGCGGCCCGCGGGCGCGGCGCTTGGCGACCAGAAGCGGGTGGAAACCCCGGCCAGCGCAATCGCGGCGGGCGTGGACCACATCGTCGTGGGGCGCCCGGTCTGGCAGGCCGCCGATCCCCGCGCCGCCGCGCAGGCGATCCTGTCCGAGATCGCGGCCGCCTAGGGCAGCGCCCTGATCCAGCGGCAGAAATGCGGGACGGCGCGGGGATGGGCCAGGTAATCGGCCACCTCCATCATCCGCCATTCCTGCCCCTCGTCGCCAAAGCGGATGGCGGCGATCTCGGCGGCGGTCAGCTGTCCGGCGAACAGCCAAGACACCATCCCCGGCGCCGCGTGCGACGGGAAGAGATGGCCCGTCAGGCGCGTGGGCGGCAGGTCCAGCCCGAATTCCTCGACCAGTTCCCGGCGGGCACAATCAACAGGCGTCTCCTCTCCTTCGCGGCCGCCGCCGGGCAGGTCCCAGTGGTCCGGGAAGGGCAGGCCCGGCCGGTCGTCGCGAAGGTAGGTCAGCATCCGGCCGCCGTGGGTCAGGAACAGCTTGGCGCCGTGAAAGGGCCTGTCGTCGTGCAAGGTCCGGCCCCGCGCTAACGATCACGGTCCTGCGGGCGGCGCGGACCCGCGATACGGTGCAGCACCAGCCAGATCACCGCCGCCAGTGCCGCCGTGGCCAGCAGCGTCAGCGGCAGGCCGGCCGTCCAAAGGCCCGACAGCAGCAGGACGGCCATGACGCCCGCCGCGCCGGCCAGGCCCATGAACAGCCATCCCGGCAGCAGCAGCTCGACCGCCGCCAGGAGCAGGGCGGCCGCCAGCCACAGCCAGCCGTTCATCGCGGAAAACCCGGTCATGCGGCCCTATTCCGCCGCGATGCGGCCGGCCTGCGCGCCGCCGAGGCCGGCCAGCCGCTGGATCACCCGCCCGATTCGCGCGGCAAAGAGGTCGAAGTCGGGGCGCGGGGTGATCGTCGCCTCCTCCATATAGAGCGAGCGGTCGATCTCCAGCTGGACGACATGGACATTCTGCGCCGGCCGGCCATAGGCCGCGCAGATATAGGCCCCTGAAAAGGGCGAGTTGCGGCGGATGCGCCAGCCCTCGGCCTCGACCGCCGCGCAGACCGCGTCGGAGACCCGCGCGGCCGAGGACAGTCCGTGCCGGTTGCCCAGCACCATCTCGGGCCGGATCCCCTGCAGATGGGCCAGCGCATCCTGCGGCATCGAATGCATGTCGATCAGGATCGCCTGGCCAAAGCGGGCGCGCGCCTCGGCGATCAGGCCCGACAGCGCCTGGTGATAGGGCCGCCAGCAGCTTTCGATCCGGCGCTCGGCCTCGGTGCGCTCGATCTGGCGGTCGTGGATCACCCGGCCCTGCGACACGACGCGGGGAATCACCCCCAGCCCGGCCAAGGTGCGCTGGTTCAGCGGATGGCGCGGCACGCCGCGCACGACCAGCGGGTCGATCTCGTCCACGCCGCGGTTCAGGTCCACGATGCAGCGCGGCACCCGCGCCGACAGGGTGACCGCCCCATGCGCCACGGCCGGCGCGATCAGCCGGTCGACAAAGGCATCCTCGGACGAGCGCAGGAGCTGCACGGGCAGGCGGGTCTCGCGCAGGAACCAGTCGGGATAATCGCAGCCGGAATGGGGCGACGCGAAGATCACCCCGCTGAGCCAGCTGTCGGGACGGGTCAGGACGTAGGGCAGTTCAGTCCGGGACAATTGCAGACCTCGGCTTATGCGTCGTGACATATAAACCTGAAAAATCTGCTGCCGATAGGCCTTGAATCCCCCAAGGACCCCCGTTATAGACACGCGGACCGAGGGGGTTCGGAAGGGTTTTCGCAAGGAAACACGACGGAATCACCGAAGGACGGGCGGTTAGCTCAGCGGTAGAGCACTACGTTGACATCGTAGTGGCCACTGGTTCGATCCCAGTACCGCCCACCATTATTTCGCCGCCCCCGGCCAGTGTCGGGGGCATTTCGTTTTCCTGGCGGCTGCGATGCGCCGCGACGATGGAGAAGACCGATGAAGGTTCGCAACTCGCTCCGCTCGCTCAAGAGCCGGCACCGCGACTGCCAGGTCGTGCGCCGCAAGGGCCGCATTTACGTGATCAACAAGACCAACCGCCGCTTCAAGGCCCGCCAGGGCTGATCGGCAGGTCCTGGCCGGGAACCCGGCAGGTCACTGGAAACGACGAGAACACCCGCCCCGCAAGGCGGGTTTTTTCATGCCCGCGGGATCGCGAAGCCCGGTTCGGCAGTTGAGTTAAGGTTTTATTAAGTTTGGCGTTCGCCCGGACCGGCCCCTGTCGTATCTTTTGCGGGGCGGCGCTTGGCCGGCCATGAATGGGGACGGGCAGATGCTGTTTTTCGGTGGCCTTCTGGGCCTGGTCATGGCCGGGCTGATGGTGGACCTGACCTCGCTGTCCTCGCCGCGCGAGGAGGAGCCCGAGGACGAGGCCGAGCCCGAGGCCCTCGATGAGCGGAACCCGGGTGAGCGGAACGAGGACCTGCTGCCGCCAACCCTGCCGGACCTGGTCCCCCCCGATTCGCTGGATGAGGGGCCTGCTTCCATGATCGAGGGAACCGACGAGCCGGACCAGGTGATGGGCATGCCGGGCGATGACCTGATCCGCGGCCATGCCGGTGATGATGACCTGCGCGGCGGCCAGGGTCATGACACGATCGAGGCGGGCGAGGGCAATGACTGGGTCCAGGGCGACGGCGATTACGGTCCGGGCGGCAATGACGTCATCCGGGGTGGCGCGGGCGACGACCTGCTGGCGGGGCAGGGCGGGGACGACCTGCTTTATGGCGACGCGGGCGACGACACGCTGATGGGCGGCGAAGGCGATGACACGCTGTTCGGCGGAGCCGGCAACGACATCCTGTCGGGGCATGACGGCAATGACATCCTGATCTCGACCGAGGGGTCGGACGATCTGGACGGCGGGCGGGGAGATGACGTCCTGATCGGCCATGACGGACCCGAGACGGTCTGGATGAACGGCGGCGAGGGCAATGACACGCTCATGCCCGGCGCCCATGACTTCGCCTCCGGGAACGAAGGCCAGGACAGTTTCGTGCTGCGCGATATTCCTGAAGGATTTCCGACGATTGCGGATTTTGACTCCCGCGAGGACCAGATCACCCTGCACCTGGACGCCGTGGTCGCGCGTGACGCGCAGCTGAGCCTGCGCGAGGACGAGGACGGCACCTTCCTGCTGGAGGTGAACGGTCACTCGGTCGGGCGTCTGCTGCAGCATGGCGGGCTGAAGGTCGAGGATGTGCGCATCGTCGCCATCGAGTAAGGGCACTGCCGGTCGGGGCTTTTCTTTTGCCTGCGTTCCGCCTATAGGCGCGCATCCGCAGGGCCGCTGGGCTTGGCGGTGCTCCATGGGCCTGTGCTGGACGACATCCCGGCCTGCGCCATAACCCTTCATCCGAAAGGAGATCCCGATGTCGATCACCGTTGAAGAAAAAGCCCGCGTCATCAAGGAATTCGGCACCAAGGAAGGCGACACCGGCTCGCCGGAAGTGCAGATCGCGATCCTGACCTCGCGCATCACCACCCTGACCGAGCACTTCAAGTCGCACAAGAAAGACAACCACTCGCGCCGTGGTCTGCTGATGATGGTCGCGCAGCGCCGCAAGCTGCTGGACTATCTGAAGAAGAAGGAAGAGGCCCGCTATACCTCCCTGATCGGCAAGCTGGGCATCCGTCGCTGATCCGACGCGTCCTGAACGTTTCCGAAGCGCCCGTGGCCCCTGCCGCGGGCGTTTTGCGTTCAGCCTTGCCTGTTGCGTCGGGCCATGTCGGACAATGGGCGGGAGCGGGCGCGGGACCTGCGATCCCAACGGTTTCGGCCGGCACCGGGGGTGCACCGTCGATGCACGACGCAGGCACAGCGCGTACACCGCTTGCGGAGCCGCCGTTGACCCGTCGCCCAGCTTTGGCGCGGGCCGGGCGGGTGCCGCGGTCCCACTTCCCTAGGACGCGATTTTCCTGTATCTGCCGTCCATCTGCGACGTGAGGTCCGGCCCCGGGGCACATGCAAAGGATAGGGGCGGCGGCAATGGGGCCGCCATATGACATGGGAGAGCCGGAGGGCCGGTTCACCCTTTGAGGAAATCAGATGTTTCATGAAGTGAAGAAATCGATCCAGTGGGGCCAGGAAACGCTCACGCTGGAAACGGGCAAGGTTGCCCGTCAGGCCGACGGCAGCGTCATCGCCACCCTGGGCGAGACCAGCGTCATGGCCAACGTCACCTTCGCGAAGGAACCCAAGCCGGGGCAGGACTTCTTCCCCCTGACGGTTCACTACCAGGAAAAATACTATGCAGCCGGCAAGGTGCCCGGCGGCTTCTTCAAGCGCGAGGCGCGCCCGTCGGAAAAGGAGACGCTGACCGCGCGCCTGATCGACCGGCCGATCCGCCCGCTGTTCGCCCCCGGCTTCAAGCATGAAGTGCTGGTCATGTGCACCGTGCTGAGCCATGACCTGGTGAACGATCCCGACATGGTCGCGATGATCGCCGCCTCGGCCGCGCTGACCATCTCGGGCGTGCCCTTCATGGGTCCGATCGGCGCCGCGCGCGTCGGCTTTGCCAATGGCGAATATGTGCTGAACCCGGAAGTTCAGGACATGGACCACCTGCGCAACAATCCCGAACAGCGCCTGGACCTGGTCGTCGCCGGCACCAAGGACGGCGTGATGATGGTCGAATCGGAAGCCTATGAGCTGACCGAGGAGGAAATGCTGGGCGCGGTGAAGTTCGGCCACGAGGCGATGCAGCCCGTGATCGACCTGATCATCGATCTGGCCGAGGACGCCGCCAAGGAGCCCTTCGATTTCCGTTCGCCCGACTACAGCGAACTTTACGCCAAGGTGAAGGCCGCCGGCGAGACCGACATGCGCGCCGCCTATTCGATCCGCGACAAGTCCGATCGCCAGGACGCCATCGCCGCCGCCAAGTCCAAGGTCAAGGAAAGCCTGTCCGAGGAAGATCTGGCCAACCCGAACCTGGGTTCGGCGCTGAAGAAGCTGGAATCGGGCATCCTGCGCGGTGACATCATCAGCGGCGGCGCCCGCATCGACGGCCGCGACACCAAGACCGTCCGGTCGATCGTCAGCGAAGTCGGCATCCTGCCGCGCACGCATGGTTCGGCCCTGTTCACCCGCGGCGAGACGCAGGCGCTGGTCGTGACCACGCTGGGCACCGGCGACGACGAGCAGATCATCGACGCGCTGCACGGCAACAGCCGCTCGAACTTCCTGCTGCACTACAACTTCCCGCCGTATTCGGTCGGCGAGGTTGGCCGCGTGGGTTCGCCCGGCCGCCGCGAGATCGGCCATGGCAAGCTGGCCTGGCGCGCGCTGCAGGCGGTTCTGCCGGCGGCGACAGACTTCCCCTACACCATCCGCGTCGTGTCCGAGATCACCGAATCGAACGGCTCGTCCTCGATGGCGTCGGTCTGCGGCGGGTCGCTGTCGATGATGGATGCGGGCGTGCCGCTGAAGGCGCCGGTCGCCGGCGTCGCGATGGGCCTGATCCTGGAAGACGACGGCCGCTTTGCCGTGCTGACCGACATCCTGGGTGACGAAGACCACCTGGGCGACATGGACTTCAAGGTGGCGGGGACCGAGAACGGCATCACGTCGCTGCAGATGGACATCAAGGTCCAGGGCATCACGCCCGCGATCATGGAGCAGGCCCTGGCGCAGGCCAAGGACGGCCGGATGCACATCCTGGCGGAAATGGGCAACGCCCTGACCGAAGGTCGCCGCGAGTTCAGCGCCCATGCCCCGCGCATCGAGACGATGCAGATCCCGACCGACAAGATCCGTGAAGTGATCGGTTCGGGCGGCAAGGTCATTCGCGAGATCGTCGAGGTTTCGGGTGCCAAGGTCGACATCAACGACGACGGTGTCATCAAGATCGCCTCGGCCAATGCCGATTCGATCAAGAAGGCCTATGACCTGATCTATTCGATCGTGGCCGAGCCGGAAGAAGGCAAGGTCTATACCGGCAAGGTCGTGAAGCTGGTCGATTTCGGCGCCTTCGTGAACTTCTTCGGCAAGCGCGACGGCCTGGTGCATGTCAGCCAGATCGCCAACCGCCGCCTGGGCCATCCGAACGAGATCCTGAAGGAGGGCCAGGAGGTCAAGGTCAAGCTGCTGGGCTTTGACGACCGTGGCAAGGTCCGCCTGGGCATGAAGATGGTCGACCAGGAGACCGGTGCCGAGATCGAGGAAAAGCAGGAACAGTCGGCCGAGTGATCGCCCCGATCTGACCGCAGAGTGACCGCAGAGAAAGCCCCGCCCCCGTGCGGGGCTTTTTCATGCGCAGGCGTGCGATTGACCGGTGGGGGGATCGGGCCTAGCCTGACCCCCAGACTTTCCGGAAACAACCAAGCGGGTCCTGGTGTTCCAGTTCAGTGCCTTGAGCGTCGTGACCGCCCTGCCGGTGCCGCTGCGAAAGCTGGTGACGCGACGGCTGTATCGCCGCCTGACCCCGCGCCTGCTGCTGGACGGGCGCGATGTGGCCGGCCGACGGGTGCTGATCCTGGGGCCGGCGCGGACGGTGGCGCAGGACTTGGCGGCGATCGAGCCGGGTCGCTACGACCTGATCGTGCGCATGAACAACGGGCTGGATACGCCGGTGCCGGCACTGGGGGCGGACCGGCTGCGCTGTGACATGCTGTTTCATTCGCTGACCCCGGATGCCCGCCCGGTCACCCCCGAGAAGCTGGCGCAGGCGGGGGTGAGGATGCTGGTCCACCGCACCCCGACGCAGGGCGCCTTTCTGCGGACGGTGATCGCCAGCCGGCAGTTGGCGCCGCAGGTCGAGGTGCGCTGCCTGCCGCTGTTGCGCTATCAGGCCCTGTCGGCGGCATTGGGCGGCTGCAGCCCCACCACGGGCCTGGTCGCAGCGGATTTCTTTCTGGAGGCGCCGATCGCCGAACTGGCGGTGGTGGGCTGCACCTTCTTCCAGACCTGCTATTGCCCGGGCTATGATCCTGCCGTCCCCGATGACGCGGCGGCCCGGCTGCGGATCGCGGATGCCGCCCATCACGCGCCCCGGCAGGAGGCGGCGCTGTTCGCCGAGCGGGTCCGTGCCGCCCGCCTGCGGGGGCTGAAGGTCGTGCTGGGCCCCGATGTCCTGGCCGTGCTTGAGGGCATAGGGCATTCTCTGTAGGGCTGGGGCTGCGCAGGCGGCACGCGAAAGGCAGTCATGGAAAACAGCAGCACCGAGGTCCTGATCCTCACGATGAAATGGGGCACGCTCTATTCCAGCGCCGACGTGAACCGGCTGGCGGCGCAGGTGCGGCGGCATCTGGCGCGGCCGCACCGGTTCATCTGCTTTACCGATGACGCGGCGGGCCTGGACCCACAGATCGAGCCGATGCCGTTGCCCGAACTGGGCCTGCCCGCGGGCCATTCCGACACGCGCTGGCGCAAGCTGGCGCTGTTCCGGCGCGACCTGGGCGGCCCGGATGCGGCGCTGGCGGGGACGGCGCTGTTTCTGGACATCGACCTGGTGGTGGTGGATGACTTGGGGCCGTTCTTCGATCTGCCGGGCGATTTCTTCATCATCCGCGACGACGACCTGTTCCGGGCAAAACCGCTGCGCCGCGTGAACCCCGGCCGCGACCGGTTTTTGCACAGCGTCGGCAATTCCAGCGTGTTCCGGTACCAGGTGGGCGCGCATGGCTATGTGCTGGAGGCCTATCTGGCCGATCCGGGGGCGGCGACGCGGGACTATGAGATCAGCCAGCAGTTCCAGTCGGCGCAGCTGGCCGCGCATGGGCATCTGCATTACTGGCCCAAAGGCTGGTGCGTCAGCTTCAAGAACGACTGCGTGCCGCGGAACCTTGCCAGCTATCGGCGCGACCCTTCCCTGCCCGTGGGCGCAAAGATCGTGCTGTTCGCGGGGGCGCCCAAGATGGAGGACGTCTTTGCCGGGCGGGGGCACAAGTGGTACCGGCGGATCGGCGACATCGGCTGGCTGCGCAAGGCGTGGGAAAACCCGTGATCCGCGACGCGTTCCGCCGCTTCAAGCAGCGCCGCCGGCAGGCACGGGCCCTGGCCGAGATCGCCGCGCGGCCTGACCAGCCCGGCCGCGCGCATGGCCTGCCCGGCCCGCTGGTCGTGTCGCTGACCAGCTATCACGCGCGCTTTGACACGCTGGCGCCGACGCTGCGGGCGCTGCTGCGCCAGACCGTGCAGCCCGACCGGGTGATCCTGTGGCTGGACCAAGGCGACCTGCACCGGCTGCCGCCCGAGATCCGGGACTTGGCGGGGCTGGAGGTCCAGGTCTGCCCTGACTGGCGGTCCTACAAGAAGATCGTGCCGACGCTGATGGCACATCCCGATGCCTTTGTCGCCACAGCCGACGACGACCTCTATTATCCCGCCGACTGGCTGGAGCGGCTGGTCGCGGCTGCGGCGGGCGGGGCGCGCATCGCCTGCCTGCGCGCGCATCGCGTGGTGATGGAGGGCGATCGGCCAGCCGGATACGAGGTTTGGGAGCACAATATCGGTGGGCCCGAGGCAGGGCCGCTGGTCTTTCCGACCGGGGTGTCGGGGGTGATCTATGCGCCCGGCGTGTTCCACCCCGACGTGACGCGCGACGACCTGTTCCTGCGGCTGGCGCCGGGGGCGGATGACATCTGGCTCTACTGGATGCACCGGATGGCGGGATCGCGGCCGGCGAAGATCGGCGGGCGGGCGCGCATCCTGGAATGGGACGGCAGCCAGGCCGTCAGCCTGCGGGCCGTGAACCGCCCCCCGGGGGGGCAGGGCGGCAATGACCGGGCCATTGCCGCCCTGATGGAGCATTATGGCTGGCCCGGCTGAGGCCGGGCCGCCGGGTCAGGCCGGGTCCTTGGCGTAGCGCAGATAGGGCAGCTTGATGTCCAGCGGGCCGTATTTCGCCTCGGCCGCCGCATTGTCCAGCGACAGGGCCACGATCACGTCCTGTCCCGGCATCCAGTTGGCCGGCGTGGCCAGCGGCACGCCGTCGGTCTTGCGCACGGCGTCCAGCGCGCGCAGGATTTCCGCGAAGTTGCGCCCGACCGACATCGGATAGGTCATGGTCAGGCGGACCTTCTTGTCCGGCCCGATGATGAAGACCGTGCGCACGGTGGCGGAATGGGCGGGCGTGCGCCCTTCGGTCGGCAGATAGTATTCGGCGGGCAGCATGTCATAGGCCTTGGCCACCGCCAGATCGCTGTCGTCGATGATGGCGAAGTTGGCCGGAACGCCCGCGACCTTGCCGATGTCGGCCTTCCATTTCTGGTGATCCTCGACGCTGTCCACCGAGACGCCCAGCACCTTGGTGTTGCGCTGTTCAAATTCCGGGGCCAATTGGGCCACGGCACCGAATTCCGTGGTGCAGACCGGGGTGAAGTCGCGCGGGTGGCTGAAGACGATCGCGTAGCTGTCGCCGATCCAGTCGTGGAAGCGGATCTGCCCCTCGGTCGAATTGGCGGTGAAGTCGGGGGCGGTGTCGTTGATGCGCAGGGACATGGGCCGCGTTCTTTCGGTTGGTTGCGTTGGCTCAACATAAGCCGGGTCGCGCGGATTGCCAGACCGGGCGGAATGACGGCACGCGCTGCATTTCGCCGGGCCGGCCGGGCTTGCGGCGGGCGGGGCGCGGTGACAGGCTTTGCCCCGAACGATGCCAAGGAGGGCGAGATGACCGATCTGCTGGACAAGCGCGAATTCTATATCGACGGGGCTTGGGTGGCGCCCGCGGCGGCCCGCGACCTGGAGGTGATCGACCCCTCGACCGAAGAGCCGGTGGCGGTGATCTCGCTGGGCGGGCAGGAGGATACGGACCGCGCGGTGGCGGCGGCCAGGCGGGCCTTCCCGGCTTGGGCCGCCACGCCCCCGGCCGACCGCCTGGCGGTGGTCGAGAAGGTCCTGGAGATCTATCAGCGTCGCGCCCCCGACATGGCCTGGGCGATCAGCCACGAGATGGGCGCACCGCAGGACATGTCGCTGGACGACCAGGTCGATGCCGGGGCCTATCACACGCGCAATTTCATCACCGCCTTCAGGGACTTCCAGTTCATCCGCCCGCTGGGGGACCACGCCCCCACCAGCATGGTCGCCTGGGAGCCGGTCGGCGTGGTGGGCCTGATCACGCCCTGGAACTGGCCGATGAACCAGGTGACGCTGAAGGTCATCCCGGCGCTGCTGGCGGGGGACACCTGCGTGCTGAAGCCTTCGGAGATCGCGCCGCTGTCGTCGATGCTGTTCGCCGAGATCCTGCACGAGGCGGGCGTGCCCGCAGGCGTCTTCAACCTGGTCAATGGCGACGGCGCCGGGGTCGGCAGCCAACTGTCGGTCCATCCCGATGTCGAGATGATCAGCTTTACCGGATCGACCCGCGCGGGCATCGCGATCAGCAAGGCCGCCGCCGACAGCCTGAAGAAGGTCGTGCTGGAACTGGGCGGCAAGGGCGCGAACATCGTCTTTGCCGATGCCGACGACAAGGCGGTTGTGCGCGGCGCGCGGCACTGTTTCTACAACAGCGGCCAGTCCTGCAACGCGCCGACCCGGATGCTGGTCGAACGCGCGGCCTATGACCGGGCCGTCGAGGTGGCCGCAAAGGTGGCGCAGGAGACGGCGGTCGCCAGCGCCCATCAGCCGGGCAAGCATATCGGCCCGGTGGTCAGCCGCCCGCAATGGGAGAAGATCCAGGGCCTGATCCAGGCCGGCATCGACGAGGGCGCGCGCCTGGTCGCTGGCGGCACCGGCCTGCCCGAGGGCGTGAATCGCGGCTATTTCGTGCGGCCCACGGTGTTCGCGGATGTCACCAATGACATGACTATCGCCCGGCAGGAGGTCTTTGGCCCGGTCCTATCGATCATCCCCTTCGACAGCGAGGAGGAGGCGGTGGCGATCGCCAATGACACGCCCTACGGGCTGACGAACTATGTCCAGAGCCAGGACGGTGCGCGCCGCAACCGTGTGGCGCGGCAGCTGCGCGCGGGCATGGTCGAGATGAACGGCGTGTCGCGCGGGGCGGGTTCGGCCTTTGGCGGGGTGAAGATGTCGGGGCGCGCGCGCGAGGGCGGCGTCATGGGGCTGGAGGAGTTCATGGACAGCAAGGCCATCAGCGGATGGGATCCCGACGCCTGAACGGCGGGATCCTGTCGTGTCCCGCGACGTGCCGGGGGACTTCCCGTCCCTCCGGCACATCGCGGAGGCTGACTGGGGCCGTGGTACATGAGGGGAACGGACCGGTCGGGTGCCGGAGGTGGATGGGGCGAGCCTGCGGGGCGATGCCCTGCGCGAAAGCCGGGCCCCCATGATGGGGAGGGCTTTCGCCGCTCCTTTGGCGGTCAGCCAATCTCGGCCAGGAAGATGTAGCCCGCGCCGTAGATCGTCTTGATCAGGCGGGGGTTCTTGGGGTCCTCGCCCAGCTTGGTGCGCAGGCGCGAGATGCGCACGTCCATCGCCCGGTCAAAGCTTTCGCCGGCGGCGCCGCCCAAGGTTTCCAGCATCTGCGCGCGGGTGATCAGGCGGCGGGGATTGTCGGTGAACATGCGCAGCACCTCGGCCTCGGCATGGCTCAGCGGGGTCTCGGTGCCGTCGGGCGCGGTCAGCAGGTAGCGGTCGAAATCGGCCGTCCAGCCGGCAAAGCGCAGGGTCTGGGGGCGGCTGGGGGCGCCCTGGGCCGGGCGGCGCAGGCGGGCGCGGATGCGGGCCACGACCTCCGCCGGCTCGAAGGGCTTGATGATGTAGTCGTCGGCCCCCAGTTCCAGCCCCGTCACCCGGTCCTGCACCTGGGCGCGGCCCGAGATGATGATGATCGCGGCCCCCGATTCGGTGGCCAGCCGGTGGACCAGCGCCAGGCCGTCGCGATCGGGCAGGCCCAGGTCGATCAGGCAGGCTTCGGGTGTCAGGCGGCGCAGCGCCGCCTCGAACTCCGTGGCGCGGCCGAAGCACTGGGTGCGGAAGCCCGCCTGTTCCAGCGCCGATGACAGCAGGCGGCGGATCTCGGGTTCGTCGTCCAGGATGGCGATCAGCGGAGCTTCGGTCACGGGATGTCCTTATCTGGCTTCGGCCAGGGTGGCCGCCAGGCGGGCGGCGGTGAAGGGCTTGGTCAGCACCGGTCCCGCCGCGCGGGCGCGCAGCGGCGCGCCGGGCGGCAGCGAGGTCATCAGGATCACCGGCATGGGCGCGTCCAGGTCCAGGCCCAGCCCGTCGCCCAGCTGGATGTCCGACAGGATCACCGTCAGGCCGGGCAGGTCGACCAGGGCGCGGGCCTCGGACAGGCTGGCGGCCTCGATCACCGCATGGCCAAGGCCGGTCAGCATGTCGCGCACCTGGGCGCGGATCAGGTCGTCATCCTCGACCAGCAGCACCATCTGCCGCGCGACCGGGCGCCAAGGCAGGCGCAGCGTCACCTGCGCGCCGCCGGGATGATTTTCCAGCCGCAGCGTCCCGTCGACCAGCTTGGTCAGGTCATAGACCATGGCCAGGCCCAGGCCCGATCCCTGGCCCTTCTTGGTGGTGAAGAAGGGCTCGGTCGCGCGGGTCAGCGCCTCGGGCGAGAAGCCGGGGCCGGTGTCGCGCACGACCAGTTCCAGCCAGTCGCCGCTGCGGGCGGCCGACAGGGTGATGCGGCCGGGCGGGCGGATCGCCGCATTGGCGTTCAGGATCAGGTTCAGCAGCGAATCCTGCAATGCGCCGGGGTCCAGCAGCAGGGCCGGGGGCAAGGGCTGCACCTGAAGGTCCAGCGTCACGCCTTCGGAGAGCGAGGGGCGCGAGAGCGTGGCAAGGTCCGCCAGCAGCGCGCCCAGGTCGGTCGGTTCCAGCGAGGGTTCGCGGGGTGCGCTGATCCGCGCCAGACGGTCCAGCAGGGCCGCGCCGCGCCGGGCGGCGGCCAGCGTCGCCTGCACGTCCTCGGAGGCGGCGGCGGGCAGTTCCCCGGCCTCGATCCGCGAGGCCAGGCGTGCCTGCAGGCCCAGGATGATGGTCAGCAGGTTGCCGAAGTCATGCGCCATCCCCGAGGTCAGCTGCGCGGCCAGGCTGCGCTTGCCGGCATGAACCAGCGCCTCGCGCGCCTGCACCTCGGCCGAGACGTCGGTCGAGAGGATATAGGCGCCCTGGCCCTCGCGATCAGGGGTCAGCGCGATGCGGATGCGCCGGCCCGAGGTCGGGTGCGTGATCTCGAACACCTGCGGATCGCCCGACAACGCGCGGGCCATGTAGGGTTGCAGCGTGGCGCAGGTCGCGGGACCAAGCGCCTGTTCCAGGGTCAGGCCGACGATCTGGCCCGCCGCGCCCGGAAAGATCGAGGGCAGGCGGCGGTTCGAGAAGGTGTAGCGGAACTGCCCGTCCATGTGGGCGATATGGGCGGGGACCATCTCGGTCACCTGGCGGGTGCGTGCCTCGGTCCGGGTCAGGATGCGCTGCGCCTCGGAGAGGGCGGCGTTGGTGGCGGCCAGCTGGCGGTTGGCGGCGGCCAGCCGTTCGGCGTTCAGCAGCACCTGTTCGGACAACTCCTCGGACCGGGCGCGCAGCAGCGCCTCCTGCTGCTTGGCGTCGGTGATGTCGGTATAGACGGTGACCCAGCCTCCCTGGGTCAGCGGCGCGCCCTCGACCGTGATCCAGCGGCCGTCGGCGCGCTGGCGCTCGAAGTAATGCGCCTGGAAGGTGCGGGCCTGGGCCACCCGCAGCGCCACGGCCGCTTCGGGATCGTCCTGGGGGCCGTATTCGCCGCGAAGCACCAGGAAACGGATCGTGTCCTCGAAGCTGGCGCCGGGCAGGGTCAAGGCCTCGGGCAAGTCGAACATCGTCTGGTACTGGCGGTTGGCCACCGCCAGGCGCAGGTCGGCGTCGAAGATGGACAGCGCCTGGCCGATCAGGTTCAGCCCCGAGCGCGTCAGGTCGGCACGGATCTCGGCCGGGGTCAGCGGCCCTGTCTCGAGTGCGGGTCGGTCCATCGGTCTCTCCTCCGCGGACAGGCCTAGCACCCGGCCGCGATCTGCGGAAGCGCTGTAACATTTTGTTGGATTCGCGACAAACTGGCGCAAGGATTGGCGCCAATGGTGAAGCGGCCAACGGGGCGAGGAGGTCCTGATGGCAGATCGCGCAATGCGCCATGGAACCTGGGGAGGAGACATGACGGACCAGCAGACGCCCGTGGGCGAATTGCAATCCATTCCTGCGCTGCTGGCGCGAAATGTCGCCCGTTTCGGCCAGCGGCCCGCCTATCGGGAAAAGGAATACGGGATCTGGCAAAGCTGGACCTGGGCCGAGGCGGCGGAGGAGATCCGGGCGCTGGCGCTGGGCCTTCTGGCGCTGGGGCTGAAGCCGGGCGAGCATGTGGCGATCATCGGGCGCAACCGCCCGGCGCATTACTGGGGCATGATGGCCGCGCAGATGTGCGGCGCGGTGCCGGTGCCGCTGTACCAGGACGCCGTGGCCGAGGAGATGGCCTATGTGATGGGCCATTGCGGGGCGCGGTTTGTCATCTGCGGCGACCAGGAGCAGGTCGACAAGGTCCTGGAGGTCGGCCAGACCGTCGAGGGGGTCGAGCAGATCATCTATACCGACAAGCGCGGGATGCGGAAATACGACCATTCCCACATGAACGCCCTGGCCGACGTGCAGGCCGAGGGCCGCGCCGCCGCGCAGCGTCTGGGGCCGCAGCTGGACGCGCTGATCGCGGGGCTTGATTACGACAGCACCTGCGTGATGCTGTACACCAGCGGCACCACCGGCAAGCCCAAGGGCGTCGTGCTGTCCAACCGCAACATCATCGAGACCGCGAAGAACACGGCCGAGTTCGACCGTCTGGACCACCGCGAGGAGATCGTGGCCTATCTGCCGATGGCCTGGGTCGGGGACTTCATCTTTTCGGTGGGGCAGGCGGTCTGGTCCGGTTTCACCGTGAACTGCCCCGAGGGCGCGCATACGATGATGACCGACATGCGCGAGATCGGGCCGACCTATTTCTTTGCCCCGCCGCGCGTCTTCGAGGGGCAGCTGACCTCGGTGATGATCCGCATGGAGGATGCCGGCCGCGTCAAGCGCTGGTTGTTCCGCCGCGGCATGGAGATCGCGCGCCGCGCCGGTCCCGCGCTGCTGGACGGCAGGTCGGTGCCCCTGGGCGACCGGCTGGCCTATGGCCTGGGGCGGATCTTCGTCTTTGGCCCGCTGAAGAACACGCTGGGCCTGTCGCGGGTGCGCGTGGGCTATACCGCCGGCGAGGCGATCGGGCCCGAGATCTTCGATTTCTACCGCAGCCTGGGCATCAACCTGAAGCAGCTCTATGGCCAGACCGAGGCCTCGGTGTTCATTACCCAGCAGCCCGACGGGCAGGTGCGGTCCGACACGGTCGGCGTGCCCAGCCCCGGCGTCGAGGTCCGCATCGGCGAGAACGGCGAGGTCTATTACCGCAGCCCCGGCACCTTCGTCGAATATTACAAGAATGCCGAGAGCACCGCCTCGACCAAGGACAGGCAGGGCTGGGTCGCCACGGGCGACGCGGGCTTCTTCGAGGAGACGACCGGCCATCTGCGCATCATCGACCGCGCCAAGGACGTGGGTCGCATGGCCGACGGGTCGATGTTCGCGCCCAAATATGTCGAGAACAAGCTGAAGTTCTATCCCAACATCCTGGAAGCCGTCGTGATCGGCAACGGCCGCGACTATTGCACGGCGATGATCAACATCGACCTGTCGGCGGTGGGCAACTGGGCCGAGCGCAACAATATCGCCTATGGCAGCTATCAGGAACTGGCCGCCCATCCGCAGGTCTATGCGACGATCCGCGCCCATGTCGAGGAGGTCAACCGATCGGTCGCCGAGGACCCGATGCTGGCCGGCTGCCAGGTCCACCGTTTCCTGGTGCTGCACAAGGAGCTGGACCCCGACGACGGAGAGATGACCCGCACCCGCAAGGTCCGCCGCGCCGTCATCAGCGAGAAGTTCGCCGACCTGGTGGGCGCGCTCTATGACGGGTCCTCCAGCATCTACACCGAGACCGAGGTCACCTACGAGGACGGCCGCAAGGGCAGCATCAAGGCCACGCTGCGCATCGAGGACGTGCCCGTCTTCGGCCAGTCGGCCCAGCAGAAGGTGGCAGCCGAATGAACCAGATGAGCACCGAGGGCTATGTCACCGCGGACGGCCGCCAGATCGGCGGCGTGCTGATGGAGATGAAGAACATCACCCTGCGTTTCGGCGGCGTGGTGGCGATCAAGGACATCAGCTTCGACATCCGCCAGGGCGAGATCCGGGCGATCATCG
This sequence comes from Paracoccus sp. KKT209, assembly GCF_055635455.1. Next base: position 2,867,585 of record NZ_CM145758.1, on the reverse strand, counting down.
GCCCGAACGGCGCCGGCAAGTCGTCCATGCTGAACGTGATCTCGGGCTTCTACCACCCGCAGGAGGGAGAGGTCTGGTTCAAGGGCCATCGCCGCGGGCCGATGAAGCCCTATCAGGTGGCGCGGCTGGGCATCGCCCGCACCTTCCAGAACATCGCGCTGTTCGACGGCATGTCGGTCCTGGACAACATCATGACCGGCCGGCTGAACCGGATGAAGGCGGGCTTTCTGTCCCAGGCCCTTTGGTGGGGCGCGGCCGAGCGCGAGGAGAACGAGAACCGCGAGGCGGTCGAGAAGGTCATCGACTTTCTCGAGATCCAGAACATCCGCAAGACCCCGGTGGGCCGTCTGCCCTATGGCCTCAAGAAGCGGGTCGAACTGGCCCGCGCCCTGGCCGCCGAGCCGCAGCTGCTGCTGCTGGACGAGCCCATGGCCGGCATGAACGTCGAGGAAAAGGAGGACATGTCCCGCTTCATCCTGGACGTGAATGACGAGTTCGGCACCACGATCTGCCTGATCGAGCACGACATGGGCGTGGTCATGGACCTGTCGGACCGGGTGGTGGTGATGGATTACGGCAAGAAGATCGGCGACGGCACGCCGGCCGAGGTGCGCGCCAACCAGGAGGTGATCGATGCCTATCTGGGGGTGGCCCATGACTGATCGCGCAAACGGGGGGACCCACTGATGGACCAGTTGATCTTTGCCGCCGAGGTGGTGCTGAACGGGCTGATGACCGGCGTGATGTACGCGCTGGTGGCCTTGGGCTTCGTCCTGATCTTCAAGGCCTCGGGCGTCTTCAACTATGCCCAGGGGGTGCTGGCGCTGTTCGCGGCGCTGACCCTGGTGGGCATCCAGAACGGCCAGGTGCCCTTCGCGCATCTGATCAATGCGGCCTTGGGCACGCAGCTGCACCATTTCGGCTGGACCGTTCCGTCGGTCCTGGCCATCGCGCTGACTGCGCTGGTGATGGTGGGCCTGGCCTTCCTGATCGAGAAGCTGGTCCTGCAGCACCTGGTCGGGCAGGAGCCGATCATCCTCTTCATGGCCACGATCGGCCTGGCCTATTTCCTGGAAGGCCTGGGCGACGTGATGTGGGGCGCCGACATCAAGACGCTGGACGTGGGCCTGCCGCAGGGCATCTCGGACGGGATCGAGACGATGACGGATGCCTGGTTCGGCTACGGCTTCTTCATCGACCGCCTGGACATCTGGGCGACCGTCATCGCGGCGCTGCTGGTCGCGGCGCTGGTGGCCTTCGCCCAGTACACCAAGCAGGGCCGCGCCATGCGGGCGGTCGCCGACGACCACCAGGCGGCGCTGTCGGTGGGTATCTCGCTGCGCTTCATCTGGGTGATGGTCTGGTCGATCGCGGGCTTCGTGGCGCTGGTCGCGGGCATCATGTGGGGCACGAAATCGGGCGTGCAGTTCAGCCTGTCGCTGATCGCGCTCAAGGCGCTGCCGGTGCTGATGCTGGGCGGCTTCACCTCGATCCCCGGCGCCATCGTCGGCGGGCTGATCATCGGCGTGGGCGAGAAGCTGTTCGAATTCACCGTGGGCCCGATGGTCGGCGGCGCGACCGAGAACTGGTTCGCCTATGTCCTGGCCCTGCTGTTCCTGGTCTTCCGACCCCAGGGCCTCTTTGGCGAACGCATCATCGAACGGGTGTGACCATGCCGCTTCTTCGTTGCACAAATACCCCGGGGGTGCGGGGGCTGGCCCCCGCTGACCGCGCTGAAAGGAACATCCGATGATCTATCGTGAGGCCGGCGACTTCAAGACCAGCTACCGTGACGACAGCCAGACCTTTCCGATCCGGCTGGACCGCTGGGGCTATTACGCGGTGCTGGCGGTGGCCTTCGGGATCGTCCCCTTCGTCATCAACGACTATTGGGCGAACGCGGTCCTGGTGCCCTTCCTGATCTACGCGATCGCGGCCCTGGGGCTGAACATCCTGACGGGTTATGCGGGCCAGGTCAGCCTGGGGACGGGCGGCTTCATGGCGGTGGGGGCCTATGCGGTCTACAAGCTGATGACCGCCTTCCCCGAGGTGAACGTGGTCATCCACATCCTGCTGGCCGGCGGCATCACCGCCATCGTCGGCCTGCTGTTCGGCCTGCCCAGCCTGCGCATCAAGGGCTTCTACCTGGCCGTGGCGACGCTGGCCGCGCAGTTCTTCCTGGTGTGGCTCTTCAACAAGGTGCCGTGGTTCTACAACTATTCGGCCTCGGGCCAGATCACCGCGCCGACGCGGACCGTTCTGGACCACGCGGTCACCGGACCGGCCGCCAGCGCGCCCGCGAAATACCTGGTCTGCCTGTGCTTTGCCTTCGTGCTGGCCTGGGTGGCGCGCAACCTGACCCGCGGCACGCTGGGGCGCAAGTGGATGGCGATCCGCGACATGGACATCGCGGCCGAGATCATCGGCGTCGACCCGCTGCGCGCCAAGCTGTCGGCCTTTGCCGTCAGCAGCTTCTTCGTGGGCATCGCCGGGGCGCTGCTGTTCGCGGTCTACCTGGGCGCGGCCGAGGTGGGCGAGGCCTTCGGCATCAACAAGAGCTTCCTGGTCCTCTTCATGATCATCATCGGGGGCCTGGGCAGCATCTTCGGCAGCTTCGCGGGCGCCGCCTTCCTGGTCCTTCTGCCGGTGCTGCTGAAGAACCTGCTGGTCGGCAGCCTCGGCTGGCCCACCGACCTGGCCGCCCATATCGAGCTGATGATCGTGGGCGCGATGATCGTGCTGTTCCTGATCGTCGAGCCGCACGGCCTGGCGCGGCTTTGGACGCTGACCAAGGAAAAGCTGCGGCTCTGGCCGTTCCCGCACTGAGTTCACTGCAAGAACCGGGCAACCGGCGCAACATCTCTGGGAGGAGACCCTGCATGAAACTGACCTTCCCCGCCCTGGTCGCGGCCGCCGTCATGGCCGCCGCACCCGCGATGGCCGACCTGGTCGTGCCGAACATGTCCTACCGGACCGGCCCCTATGCCGCCAACGGCATCCCCTATGCGGACGGGTTCGCCGACTATTTCACGCTGCTGAACGAGCGTGACGGCGGCATCGGCGGCCAGCTGATCCAGGTTCCGGAATGCGAGACGGCCTACAACACCGAGAAGGGCGTCGAATGCTACGAGGCGCTGAAGTCCCAGAACCCGCTGGTGCTGAACCCGCTGTCCACCGGCATCACCTATCAGCTGATCCCGAAGATCGGCGTGGACGGCATCTCGCTCTACACGCCCGGCTATGGCCGGACCTCGGCCAAGGACGGCTCGGTCTTTGAATGGGTGTTCAACGCGCCCGCGAACTACTGGGATGGCGCCTCGGTCGCGGTCAAGCACATCCTGGACCAGGAGGGGGGCGATCTGTCGGGCAAGAAGATCGCGCTGGTCTATCACAACAGCGCCTATGGCAAGGAGCCGATCCGCACGCTGGAGGAACTGTCGAAAAAGCACGGATTCGAGCTGAGCCTGCTGCCGGTCGATGCGCCGGGCCAGGAGCAGAAGTCGCAATGGCTGCAGATCCGCCGCGAAAAGCCCGACTACGTCATCATGTATGCCTGGGGCGTGATGAACCAGGTGGCCCTGCAGGAGGCCGTGAACATCCGCTTCCCGATGGACAAGTTCATCGGCATCTGGTGGTCGGGCTCAGAAAACGACGTGCGCCCGGCAGGTGCGGGGGCCGACGGCTACAAGGCCCTGACCTTTCACGGCGTGGGCCAGGACTATCCGCTGTACGACGACCTCAAGACGCATGTCTATGACGCCGGCAAGGCGGCGGGCGCGGGCGACCAGACGGGAAGCGTGCTTTATTCGCGCGGCGCCTATGCGGCCCTGGTGATCGCCGAGGCGATCCGCAAGGCGCAGGAGCTGGCCGGCACTTCCGAGATCACCGCCGCCCAGATGCGCGACGGCTTCGAGGCGCTGGAGATCACGGCCGAGCGGATGGAAGAGCTGGGCCTGCCCGATTTCGGCCAGCCGATCAGCCTGTCCTGCGAGAACCACGGCGGCGCCGGCCTGGCGCGCATCCAGCAGTGGAACGCCGGAGAGGGCCAGTGGACCCTGATCACCGACTTCATCGAGCCGGATGCCGAGATCCTCGATCCGCTGATCGAGGCCGACAGCGCCGCCTATGCCCAGGAAGCCGGCCTGACGCCGCGCTGCAACTGATGATCAAGGCCGGCGGCGGGTGTTCCGCCGCCGGTCCGCGAAACCAGGGGGGACGCCCATGTTCGATGCCGAGAACCGCGAGACGCTGCTGGACGTCAACAATATCGAGGTGATCTACAACCACGTGATCCTGGTCCTGAAGGGCGTCAGCCTGACCGTGCCCAAGGGCGGCATCACCGCGCTGCTGGGGGGCAACGGGGCGGGCAAGACCACCACGCTGAAGGCGATCTCGAACCTGCTGGCCAGCGAGCGGGGCGAGGTTACCAAGGGCAACATCACCTATCGCGGCGAGAACGTGGCCGGGTCGAACCCCGCGGCGCTGGTCAGTCGCGGCATCATCCAGGTGATGGAGGGCCGCCACTGCTTTGAGCACCTGACCGTGGAGGAGAACCTGCTGACCGGCGCCTATACCCGCCGCGACGGGCAGGCAGCGATCAAGCGCGACCTGGAGATGGTCTATGACTATTTCCCGCGCCTGCGTGAACGGCGCAAGAGCCAGGCGGGCTATACCTCGGGCGGCGAGCAGCAGATGACCGCGATGGGCCGAGCGCTGATGTCGCGCCCCGAGATGATCCTGCTGGACGAGCCGTCGATGGGCCTGGCCCCGCAGCTGGTCGAGCAGATCTTTCAGATCGTGAAGGCCGTGAACGAGGGCGAGGGCGTGACCTTCCTTCTGGCCGAGCAGAACACCAATGTCGCGCTGCGATACGCGCATCAGGGCTATATCCTGGAGAACGGCCGCGTCGTGATGGAGGGGCCGGCAGCCCAGCTGCGCGAGAATCCGGACGTCAAGGAATTCTACCTGGGCATGTCGGACGAGGGGCGAAAGTCGTTCCGCGACGTGCGCAGCTATCGCCGGCGCAAGCGCTGGCTGGCCTGAGGAAGGTATCATGGCACATTACGACGACCTGGAGACCCGTGACCCTGCCGCACGGGACAAGGCGCTGGCATCCGCCCTGCCGGCCGCGCTGGCCCGTGCCCGGACCGCCCCGGCGCTGGCCCGGCTGCTGCGCGACGTGGACCCCGCGCAGGTGACCGACCGCACGGCGCTGGCCCGCCTGCCGGTGATCCGCAAGGCCGAACTGTCCGAGGCGCAGCGCAAGTCGCCCCCCTTCGGCGGCTTCACGACGCGGCGGGTGGCCGATTTCGACCATGTCTTCCAGAGCCCCGGCCCGATCTATGAACCCGGGCGTCGGGACGGCGACTGGTGGCGGCTGGGGCGGTTCCTGCATGCCTCGGGCGTGGGGCAGGGGGATATCGTGCAGAACTGTTTCGGCTATCACCTGACGCCCGCCGGGATGATGTTCGAATCGGGCGCGCGGGCGGTCGATGCCGCCGTGCTGCCCGCCGGGACGGGGCAGACGGAATTGCAGGTCCGTGCCGCCGTGGATATCGGCACGACCTGCTATGCCGGCACGCCCGATTTCCTCAAGGTGATCCTGGACCGCGCCGACGAGATGGGCGAACGGCTGGGCTTTACCAAGGCCGTGGTCGGTGGGGGCGCCCTGTTTCCGTCGCTGCGCCAGCTTTACGCCGACCGGGGGATCGTCACGCGGCAGTGCTATGCGACCGCCGATCTGGGCAACATCGCCTATGAAAGCGACGCGCTGGAGGGGATGATCGTGGACGAGGGCGTGATCGTCGAGATCGTCCGCCCCGGCACCGGTGACCCGGTCCCCGAGGGCGAGGTGGGCGAGGTCCTGGTGACAACGCTGAACCCCGATTACCCGCTGGTGCGGTTTGCAACCGGCGACCTGTCGACGGTTCTGCCGGGGACCAGTCCTTGTGGTCGCACCAACATGCGCATCAAGGGCTGGATGGGCCGCGCCGACCAGACGACCAAGATCAAGGGCATGTTCGTGCGCCCAGAGCAGGTCGCGGCGCTGGTGTCGCGTCATCCCGACGTGGCGCGGGCGCGGGTCATCGCCGACCGCCAGGGCGAGATGGACGTGATGACCGTGCAGCTGGAAACCGCCCAGGGCGATAACGGAATCTATCTGGCCTCGGTCATGGACACGCTGAAGATGAAGGGTGAGGTGCAGCTGGTGCCCGTCGGCAGCCTGCCCAATGACGGCAAGGTCATCGAGGACCGCCGCAGCTATGACTGAGCGCGGAAATGCACGGAATGCACGGCATTTGACCGGTTAACTTGTTTGTAACCACGCCCGCGGCGAAGATGAGACCTGACTGAAAAAGGGGTTTCACCATGGCTGCGGGCAAGGGCTCTGATCGGCCTTCGATCATCATCAAGCGGATCGAGGGCACGGGCGAGGGTGGCCACCACGGCGGCGCCTGGAAGGTGGCCTATGCGGATTTCGTGACCGCGATGATGGCCTTTTTCCTGCTGATGTGGCTGCTGAGCGCCACGAACGAGGAGCAGCGCAGCGGGCTGGCGCAGTATTTCGCGCCGACCATGGTCCGGACCCCCGGTTCGGGCAGCGGGGTGTCCGGCGACGGCGTCGAGGAGGGCATCCGCCACGCGATCGATGCGCCTCTGCCCGACAGCGACAAGGCCGGCGACTTTGACCAGGTCGCCAAGGCGATCCAGGACAGCCTGACCGGCACCGGCGCCGAATCGATGCAGTTGACCAACCTTCTGAAACATGTTGTGACGCGCATGACCGACGAAGGGCTGGTGATCGAGTTGAACGACCTGACCGACGCGCCGCTGTTCGTCGAGGACACGGCCCAGCCCCAGCCCGCCCTGACCGAACTGGCCGGCATCATCGCCCGCGTGATCGGCCATGTCCGGAACGGGGTCGCGATCGCGGGGCATGTGCGATCCTATCCCGAAACGCTGGTGACCTCGCCTGTCTGGGCGCTGTCGGATGCGCGCGCGCACGCCCTGCGCAACCTGCTGGAGCGGGCGGATCTGGACCCCCGCCGGGTGCAGCGCGTCAGCGGCCATGCCGACCGCAAGAACCGCCACGGCAATCCCATGGACCCGCGCAACAACCGGATCGAGTTGATTTTACTGAGGTAGCGGAGGGAATTATCCTTATCTTAAGCTCTCTCGCCCAGGGTGACGGACAAGACTGAATCACAAGGGTGTCTGTCCATGTCCATTTCCTCGGCGATGAATGCCGGCGTTGCCGGTCTGGCGGCGAATTCCTCGCGGCTCGGCACGATCTCGGACAATATCGCGAATGCCTCGACCTTCGGCTACAAGCGGGCCGAGACCGAATTCAACTCGATGGTCGTCAGCGGCGGGACCGGGCTCTACACGGCGGGCGGGGTCCGCGCCTCGACGCAGCGTGCCATTGCCCAAGATGGGGCGATCGTCACCACCTCGAACCCGCTGGACCTGGCCATGACCGGAAGCGGGATGCTGCCGGTGACCTCGATCAACGACGTGGTCAATGGGGGTCAGCCCTCGTTGCTGATGACGCGCACGGGGTCCTTCAAGCCCGATGCGCAAGGCATCCTGCGCACCGAAAGCGGCCTTGTCCTGATGGGCTGGCCCACCGACGCAAACGGAGCCACGGCGCTGGTATCGCGCGACACCAGCAGCGCCCTCCAGCCCATCCGGATCGAGGCGAACCGTCCGGTCAGCGACCCGACCACGCAGATCTCGCTGGGCGCCAACCTGCCGGCCACGGCCACGCTGCCGGGCGCCAGCGGCGCGCCGCTGCCACTGCGGATCGAGTATTTCGGCAACCTGGGCACCTCTGAATCGCTGGATATCACCTTCACACCCGACACCACCAACCCCGGCGGCATGTCGAACAGCTGGCTGGTCGAAATCCGCGACTCGGCCTCGGCCAATGCGGTGATCTCGTCCGTGCAGGTGGCCTTTGACGACAGCCAGGGCGCCGGCGGCGGCATCGCGTCCGTAACGACCGTGAGCGGCGATCCCTACGATCCGCTGACGGGCTCGATCCCGCTGGATGTGGGCGGCGGCGACATGCAGCTGTTCATCGGCATGCCCGGCGGCACGACCGGTCTGAAGCAGCTGGCGGCCAGCTTTGCGCCCTCCAACATCACCAAGAACGGCTCTCCTGTGGGGCAGCTGGTGACGGTGGAGGTCGACGCCCAGGGCCACCTGAAGGCCACCTATGACACGGGCTTCGTCAAGACGCTGTACAAGATCCCCGTGGTCGATGTTCCCAATCCCAACGGGCTTGAGCCCATTGAAGGGCAGGCCTTCAAGACCTCGACCAAGTCGGGCGCCTTCTTCCTGTGGGATGCCGGCGACGGGCCAACGGGCGCCATCGCGGGCTATGCCCGCGAGGCCTCGACCACCGATATCGCGCAGGAACTGACCCATCTGATCACCACGCAGCGCGCCTATTCGTCGAACGCGAAGATCATCCAGACCGTCGACGAGATGCTGCAGGAAACCACCAACATCAAGCGCTGACGCCCGGCGCCGCGAAGGAGGCCGCGAATGAGCATCGCCAAGGCGATCACCAATGCGATGTCGGGACTGACCGCCACCGCCCGCGGCACCCAGACGGTCGCCGCCAACCTGGCCAATGTCATGACCCCCGGCTATGCGCGCCGGGATGTCGTGGTCACGGCGCAGACCGTCGGCGGCGGCGTGCGCGTCGACGGGATCGCGCGGCTCGTCAACGCCAGCCTGCTGTCCGAATCGCGGCTGTCGGCCTCGTCTCTGGGCGAGGCCACGGCCCGCCATGCCTTTCTGAGCCGGATGGAGGGTGTGATCGGCCTTCCCGGCGGCAGCGACGCGTTGAGCACCGCCCTGACGGAGTTCAAGACTGCCCTGGGTTCCGCAGCCGCCCGCCCGGATGACGAAATCCGGCTGGCTCAGGTCGTGGGCAGCGCCAGCGCGCTGGCGGATCGCCTGAATGCCGCATCCGGCGCCGTGCAGGCGGCGCGGGGCGCGGCGCAGGAGGACATTGCCGCAGACGTGGCGGTCCTGAACGCGTCGCTGGAGCGCGTGGCCTATCTGAACGCCCGTATCTCGATCCTTGATACGGATGGCAAGGACGCCACGCCCCTGATGGACGAGCGCCAGCAGGTGATCGGCCGCATCGCCGAAATCGTCCCGGTGCAGGAGGTCCAGCGCGAGGCGGGCAAGGTGGCCCTGTTCACCTCGGAAGGCGGCGTTCTTCTGGATGGCAGCCTGCCGGCGCGGCTGGGCTTTCAGGGCGCGCCGCATGTGACGGCCGATCAGGTGGTGGGTTCGCCCCTGCAGCTGCTGACGCTGAACGGCACGCCGCTGTCATCGGGGCAGATGAAGCTGTTCGCGGGCGGATCGCTGGCGGCGAATTTTGCGATCCGGGACGAGCTTGCTCCGAAACTGCAGGCGGAACTGGATGACATGGCCTTTGATCTGCATCAGCGCCTGGCGGATCCGGCGGTCGATCCGAGCCTGGCCGCAACGGATGCGGGCCTGTTCACCGATCGCGGTGCGCGGGCCGATGCGGCAGACCTGGTTGGGCTTTCCGGCCGGCTGGCGGTGAATGCCGCGGTCGACCCTGCGCAAGGGGGCGCCCTCTGGCGCGTCCGCGCGGGCCTGCAGGCGGCCTCGCCCGATCCGGTCGGCCAGACGGCGGTGCTGAACGGGCTTGTGGATGCCCTGGGGGTAGTCAGGCCGCCTCAGCCCGGCAGCGGCTTCGAGGGCAACGGCACGATGGCCAACCGCTTCGGGACCATCGAATCACGGGTTTCGGCGCGCCGGGTCGAGGCTCAGGCCGACCTGGCGGTGCGCAGCACGCGCCATTCCACGATCGCCTCCAGCCTGATGGCCGAGGGGGTGGACAGCGATGCCGAGATGCAGCGCCTGCTGCAATACGAGCAGGCCTATGCCGCCAATGCCCGCGTGCTGCGCGCGGTGGACGACATGATCAACCAGATCCTGAGGATGTGACCCGTGAGCCTGAACAGTATCGGCGACCAAGCCCGCGCATTCGCGCTGCATGTCGCGTCCAACCGGCTGAAGACCACCCTGACCACCCTGACCCGGGAGGTCGCGTCGGGCGAGGTCGCGGATCTGGGCCTGCGCCTGCAGGGCAACACGCGGGCGCTGAATGAGATCGAGGGCCGGCTGGGCACGACCCGGCAGCTGCAGCGCAACGGGGCCGAGGCCGCGACGCAACTGCAGGGGATGCAGGACCTGTTCGACGCGGTACGGGTGACCGTCGGCGGCCTGGGCATCGCGCTGGCCAGCGACCCGTTCGCCGGGGCCGGGGTCGAACTGGGAACCCGTGCGGCCGAGACCGCTCAAACCTTTGAAGCCGTCGTCCAGCGCCTGAACGGCACGAACAGCAACCGCTATCTTCTGTCCGGGCAGGCCAGCGACGTGGCGCCCCTGTCTGATGCCTCCCAGATCCTGGACGCGCTGCAGGGTGCCACCGCCGGACTGACCACGGCAGGGGATGTCGCGCAGGCGATCGGGGACTGGTTCGACGCGCCGCAAGGCGGGGGCGGCTTTCTAGACGTCGCCTATCACGGGACCTTTGGACCCGGTCAGCGCATCCCCGTGGGGGATGGGGTTGCCGTGGACATCACGACCACGGCCGGCTCGCCCGCGGTGCGGGACCTGCTGAAGGGGCTGGCCACCGCCGCGATCCTGGACCGGGGCATCCTGTCGGGCAATCCGGCCGAGGCACGCCAGCTGACTGTCCAGGCAGGCCGGCGCATGATCGACGCCGACACCGCCCTTCTTGGCGAGATGGGGCGGGTCGGCCTGGGGCAGCAGATGATCGACCGCGCCCAAAGCGCGAATTCCGCTGCCTTGGACACGCTGGAGCGGTCCCGCAACGACATCCGTCGGGCCGATCCCTTTGAAACCGCCGCCGCGCTGACCGAGGTGCAGGCGCAACTCGAATCGCTTTACGCGGTGACCGCGCGGCTGTCGAAACTCAAACTGGTGGATTACCTGCGGTGACACGGTTCCTTTCAGCACTGATCCTGTGGTTCTGCTGCGGCCTTGCCGCAATGGCGGTGCCGGTCCGCGTGAAGGACTTGGCCGATTTCGACGGGGTCCGCGGCAATGACCTGGTCGGCTATGGCTTGGTGGTGGGCCTGGACGGTTCCGGCGACGGGATGCGCAACGCGCCCTTCACCGAGGAGATGCTGGCCGGACTGCTGGAGCGGCTGGGCGTCAACGTGACCGATGACGCATTGCGGTCCAAGAACGTCGCCGCCGTGATCGTGACGGCGACGCTGCCGCCCTTTGCCCGGTCTGGCAGCCGGATCAACGTCAATGTCGCGGCCATCGGGGATGCAAAGAGCCTGCTGGGCGGGACCTTGGTGATGACCCCGCTGAAGGCGGCGGACGGCAATATCTATGCCGTGGCGCAGGGGTCGATCATTGCCGGCGGGGCGGCCGCCGCAGGCGATGCCGCAAGGGTGGTCGAGGGAGTGCCGACGACCGGCAGCATCCCCGTGGGCGCCCGGGTCGAGCGCGAGGTCGAGTTCGACTTTGCCAGCATCGACACGATCCGCATCGCGCTGCGCAATGCCGACTTCACCACCGCCACCCGGGTCGAGGACGCGATCAACCGCGATTTCAACCGGCAGCTGGCCGTGACGCTGGACAGCGGCACCGTGGTTGTGAACTTTCGCGGTCTGGGGGAGGTGAACCCCGCCCGCGTCGTCGGCCGGATCGAGAACCTGCTGATCGAGCCTGAGGATCGCGCCAAGGTCGTGATCGACCACAAGTCCGGCACGATCGTCGTGGGCGAGCGGGTCCGCATCTCGCGGGTGGCCGTGTCGCAGGGCAACCTGACCCTGCGGGTCAGCGAGGCCCCGATGGTCTCGCAGCCTAACCCTTTTGCGCAGGGCGAGACGGTGACGGTCCCCCGCACGGCGGTCGAGTTGCGCCAGGAGCCGGGGATCGGCTTTGCCGAGGTGGCAGGGGAAACCAACCTCAGCGACCTGGTGGACGGGCTGAACGCGCTGGGGGTGCGGCCGCGCGACATGATCGACATCCTGAAATCCATCCATTCGGCCGGGGCGCTGCATGCCGACCTGATCGTGGAGTGACGGCTCAGGCAGGGCCCCTGCGCAGGGCGCCGGTGGCCACCGACAGGACCAGGGCGGCAGTGCCGGCCCTGGTCTGCCGATAGAACCCTCCGCGCCGCAGTGCCGCCAAGGCCTGCGGCGGCGGGCAGTTCAGCATCCGCTCCAGTTGCTGCAGGGTCCCGACGTTGTTGGATGGCATTTGCGGAACTAGAGGCGACAGCGCCGCGTGATTGGCGCGCAGCCAGGATCCGAACTCGCCCGCCATCAGCTTGCGCAGCCGGGCCGCCAGCGCCGGCAGCGTGTCGTTGCGCCCGACCTCGCTGCCGGCGTGCTGCCGGTAGAGGAGGCAGGGCTGCGGATCATGGATCAGCGCGGCGTTGAAGGCCGCCATCAGCTGGTAGGCCCACCAGTCATGCGAGATGACGCCCGCGCGCCGGGCATGGGGGGCGCCGGCCTGCAGAAGCGCCGCGGCCGCAGGGTTGAAGACCGAAGTGTTCCCCGCCATGCAGGCCTGGATCAGGGCATTGCGAAGCCCCAGGGGCCGGGTGAACCGGCGGGACGTGGTCAGCGGGCGCAACCGGCTGTCGGTGATCACGGTCCGGGCCGCGTAATGTGCCGGGCCGGAATGAACCGCCAGCGCCGCCACGGCGCGGCTCAGCTTGTCGGGAAGCCACTGGTCGTCCTGGTCGCAGAACGCTGCCAAGCAGCCTTGGGGAACCCGCTCCAGCAGCGACAGGAAATTCGCCGTGGCCCCGGCCCGCGGCCCCTCCAGCAGCTGTACCCGGCCTGGATGCAGGTCCGCGAACCGCCGCACGATCGCCTGCGTCCCGTCGCGCGAGCCGTCGTCCGACACGATCAGCGACCAGTCCTCGTGGCTTTGCGCCGCGATGCTGTCCAGCTGCACGTCCAGATGTTCGGCACCCTGATAGGTCGCCAGCAGGATCACGACATGAGAGGGGTGCATTCAGGCCTCGCATAGGAAAACGGCACCGACCGGAGGCCACGAAGGCTCCTGTCGGTGCCGGTTCTGGACCCTGCGATGCGCCGGGGCAAGCGGCCCCGCGCGACCGTTGCCTATTGCTTAGGCTCAGGACTCGTTCTTGATCACAGCCAAAATAGGACGGTTGCGGCCAATGCTATTGCGGAGAGGTATGTCTCCGGGCACCTGTCGTAACGCGTGGCGACACGTCTCCAGTCTTTCAGCCGCCCGAACATGATCTCGATGCGATTGCGCCTTCTGTAGCGGCGCTTGTCGTATTTCACGGTTTTCTTGCGCAACTTCCGGCTAGGGATACAAGCTTTTATCCCTCTGTCCTGCAACGCTTTTCGCAGCCAGTCAGCATCATAGCCTCGGTCCGCCAAGAACCAATCAGCCTGCGGCAGGCCGTCCAGAAGCGCCGCTGCGCCGGTGTAGTCGCTGACCTGTCCTGCCGACATGAAGAACCGGATAGGTCTGCCTTTCGCATCGGTGACGGCGTGCAGCTTGGTGTTCATGCCGCCTTTCGTTCGACCAATCTGGCGACTGCGCCCCCCTTTTTGGCCCGCAGGCTGCAAGCCGTGCGATGCGCCTTCAGATAGGTTGCATCGATCATGATTGTCTTCGGATCGGTGCTCTCGGCGGCCAGGCCGACCATGATCCGGGCGAAGACCCCGTTGTCACTCCAGCGCTTCCAGCGATTATAAAGCGTCTTGGCAGGTCCATATTCACTCGGCGCATCGCACCATCTCAAACCATTGCGATTGATGAAGATAATGCCGCTCAGCACCCGCAGATCGTCAACTCGGGGACGGCCATGGCTCTTGGGGAAGTAGGGGCGAAGGCGCGCCATCTGCGCCTCGGTCAGCCAGAACAGGTTGCTCATCGATCAGGTCTCCTTGCGGCGGCCTGAATCACGCAAAGGGCGTAAAATCAATGGGTCTGGAGCCTAGCGATGTCCTCGATCAGGACGGCGGTCAGGGTCAGGTCGGTCGTGGCCCGCGCAGCCTTCAGCAGATCCTCGCGCAGGACAGCCAGGTTGCGATCGGCGGTGAAATTGCCGTCGAAGCCGCCGGTATTCGCGTGGATCAGCAGCTGGCGCAGCAGGGCGTCGCGCAAGGCATGCTCCTTCTTGCGCAGCGCTTCCTGGCTGGCGCCGTCGGTCTGAAGCGTCAGCGTCAGGATCATCATGTCGCGCAGGTCGCCTTGCCGGACCAAGGGCACGAAGAACTGCGTCGGAAAGGTGAAAAACGCCATCTCGCCCGGCGCGGCATGGTCGCCCCCTCCATGGTCGTCGCCGCCATGATCGCCACCCCCGTGATCCTCGGCCGGGGGGGTGTCATGGCCGGCATCCGCCTCGGTGGCGGGGGCAGGGCCGGTGTCGTGGCCCTCTGCGGTCTCGGCCTGGAGGGCGTGGTCGTCTTGGGCGGCGGGGCTGCGCAGCATGTCGCCCGCAAAGACGCCGCCTGCAAGGGCCAGGACGGGCAGGGCAAGGGGGATCAGCTTCTTGATCACGGGGTCACCTCAGTAGGGCAGAAGGATGTCAGCGATCTGCTGGCCATAGCGCGGCTGCTGCACATCGGTGATCTGGCCGCGTCCCCCGTAGGAGATCCGCGCCCCCGCGATCCGGTCATAGGCGATCTCGTTGTTGCGATCGATGTCGCCCGGCCGGACAAATCCGCTGACGGTCAGCTCGCGCAGCTCGAAGTTCACGCGGACCTCTTGGGTGCCTTCGATCTGCAGCGTTCCGTTGGGCAACCGGTCAACGACCGTCGCCGCGACCCGCAGGGTCAGCTTGTCCCGCCGCGAGATGTTGCCCGACCCCTTGTAGGTCGACGAGGACGAGGCATCCGCAAGGTCGTCGAAGCTGGCGCCCTCGGGCAGCTTGCCTGCCAGGCGCTGCGGGATCCCCACCATCTGCGGGATCGAGACGCTTTCGCCCGAATTGCGGCTGCGCCCCGAGCTGTTGCTGATCTCGGCCCGGTCGTCGATCTCGATGACGACGGTGAGGATGTCGCCCCGGATGGCGGCGCGGCGGTCGCTGATCAGCGATGACTGCGTCCCCGCCCAGAGCGAGGCCGCGGCCTCGGGCCGACCCGAATCGACGGGCAGGTCCAGGGGCGGATTGGTCATCGCCACGAATTCCTCGGTCTCGCGCGGCGAGGTCAGCTGCGGCGGCTGACCGACATTGGCGGCACGCGCGCAGCCCGAGGCGGCAAGGGCAAGGCAGAGCAGGTGGGCGGGCTTCATCGGATTTCCTTTCAGTTCATCACGGCCAGCGAGCCGTCGGGCATGACCTGCGCCGTCACCGTGCTGCGCGAGCCCATGTTCATCACGCGGATCATCTCGCCCGCGGCGCCGTCGGACATGGCGCGGCCCTCGGTGTCGATGCGCAACCCGCCCCGCAGGAAGGAGAGGCGGACGATCTGGTTGCGCCCGACCAGGCGCGGGGCCTGCAGCATGCCGGCATGCAGGGGGCGCCCTTCGTAAAGCGTGATGCGGGTCTGCATGCCGATCGCGGCCGAGGGGTCGGTCAGGCCGGGGCGGTCGGTGTCGATGACCCGCAGGTCCGCGGCGGTGATGATGCTGCCTGCGGGCAGGGTGCGCGCGGCCCCCAGGCCACCCGCCAGAGCCGCGCCGGGCAGCAGCGCCAGCGCCAGGATCAGCGCCCGCATCACCGCACCTGCGTCGTCGCGCCGAGCATCTGGTCGGCGGCGGTGATGACCTTGGCGTTCAGCTCATAGCCGCGCTGCGCCTTGATCAGCTCGGTGATTTCGCGCACCGCATCGACCGAGCTTTCCTCCAGATAGCCCTGGCGCAGCGTGCCCAGACCGTCCTGGCCCGGGGCCACCACCTGCGGGCCGCCCGAGGCCGCCGTCTCGATGAAGAGGTTCGAGCCGATGGCCTCCAGCCCCTTCTCGTTGGCAAAACCCGCCAGGGTGAACTGGCCCAGCAGCTCGGCCTCGACCCGGTCGTTGAAATAGGCAAAGACCTCGCCGCCGGCATTGATCGAGATGGCGCGGGCGTCGTCGGGAATGGTGATGTTGGGGACCAGCGGATAGCCGTCCGAGGTCACGATCAGCCCGTCCGGCGACCGCTTGAGCCCGCCGTCGCGCGTGAAGCCCGACAATCCCGAGGGCAGCGTCACCTCCAGATAGCCGTCGCCCTCGATGGCCAGGTCCAGGTCGCCGCCCGTCTGGGTCAGCGCCCCCTGCTGCAGGTTCACGCTGACGGCGGTGGGCCGCACCCCCAGGCCCAGCTGGACGCCGGCGGGGATGACCGTGCCGTCGGCGGCGGTGACGCTGCCGGGACGGGCCGCCTGCTGGTAATGCAGGTCGGCGAATTCCGCACGGCGGGCGTTGTAGCCGGTGGTGGACATGTTGGCGAGGTTGTTCGAGATGACCTCGACGCGGGTCTGCTGCGCGCTCATGCCGGTGGCGGCGATCTGCAGGGCTCTCATGGTGGCTCCTTAACGGGTCATGGCGGTGATCGCGCCGCGGATCCGCTGATCCTCGCGATCCAGGAAGGTCTGGCCCAGTTCGTAGGCGCGCTGTACCTCGATCATGCGGGTGATCTCGAAGATCGGGTCGACGTTGGACTCCTCCAGGAAGCCCTGGCGGATGCGGCCGTCCTCGACCGGCTCGGGGGCCGCGTCGATGCTGAAGGCGGTGCCGCCCTGGTGGTTCAGGGCCACGCCCTCGGGGGCGGCGAAAAGGCCGATGCGACCAAAGGGCAGGCCATTGGCCGACAGCGTGCCGTCGGCGCCGACCGCGACGGCATTGGCCCCGGCGGGCAGGATGATCGGGGCCTGCCCCTCGTCCAGCAGGCGGTGGCCGTCGGCGGTCATCAACTCGCCCTCGGCCGAGGGGATGAAGGCGCCAGCGCGGGTCAGGCGCAGCCCCTCGGGCGCCTCGACCAGAAAAAATCCCTCGCCCTCGATGGCCAGGTCCATGCTGTTGTTCGTCTGCGTCAGCACGCCCTGGTTCAGGTCCAGCATCCGGCCCCGCGCATTCGCCATCGACAGCGTGTCCCCCTGCCGGTCCAGCGCGGTCAGGTGTTCGGCAAAGATCACGCCCTCGCGCCGAAAGCCGGTGGTGTTGGCATTGGCGATGTTGTTGGCGACCACGCGCATCTCGGCCATCAGGCCGGATTGTCGGGTCAGGCTGGCATAGATCGCATTGTCCATGTCAGCTCCCCGAAACCAGGGGGATGATCTCGCCCAGGAAGAAATCCGACAGGGCGGTGGTCATGAAGCTCATCGAGACCCAGAAGACGACCAGCATCAGCCCGACCTTGGGCACGAAGGTCAGCGTCATCTCCTGGACCGAGGTCAGCGCCTGGAAGAGGCCGATCACCACGCCCGCGATCAGCGCCACCCCCAGAAGCGGGGCCGAGATGCGGACCGAGATCAGCAGCGCCTGGCGCAGCATGTCGAACAGGATCGTCTCGCCCATCAGACCGGCATCCGCAGGATTTCCTGATAGGCCTCGACGACCTTGTCGCGGATCGCGACAACCGTCTCCATGGCCATCTGCGCGTCGGCGATGGTCTGGACCAACTGATGCGTGCCGACCTGCCCCGTCATCGCCCCGGTCGAGGCCTGGTCGACCTGGGCCATCTGCGCCGCGAACTCCTCGGCGGCCTGGCCCAGCTTGGCTGTGGTCGAGGATTGCGGATCGGGGGCTACCGCGCTGCGGGCGGCGGAATAGGCATTGGCGGCGTTCAGTGCGAACATGGGAATTCCTTTCAGCGGCGGAGGAGGTCAAGAAGCGACGCACCCATCTGGCGCGTCTGCTCGAACATGCGGAGATTGGCCTCGTAACTGCGGCCGGCCTCGCGGGCGTCGGCCAACTCGATCACCAGATCGACGTTCGAGCCCTCGTAATAGCCATCGGCATCGGCCAGGGGATGCGCGGGATCGTGGATGCGCGGCAGCGCCGTGCGGTCCAGCCGCAGGGGACCGGCCTCGACCTCGCCCGTCGGGCGGCCGAGGCGCACGGCCTCCTCGAAGGTGACCAGCTTGCGGCGATAGCCGGGCGTGTCGACATTGGCCATGTTCTCGGCGGTGTGGCGCAGCCGTTCGCTTTGCGCACGCATTCCGGACGCTGCCAGGCGCAGCGGCGAGATCGGGTCGGTCATTTCGATATCCTCTTACCGGCGCCCCAGGCTGGTCCGCATCAGGTCCAGGCCCGCGCGATAGATGCCCAGTGACAAGTCATGTTCCCGCTTGATCTCGGCGGCACGGACCACCTCCTCCTCCAGCGAGACCGAGTTTCCGTTGGGCGAGACGGGTCCCGCCACCTCGACCAGGCGGGCGGCGGCCGGGGTCCAGTCCGGCTGTTCCAGGTGGCGCGGCTGGGTGACGCGCAGCGACCCTGCCGCCGCAGCCTTGCGATAGCTGTCGGCAAAGGGCTGCAGGTCGCTGGCCCGGTATCCGGGCGTGTCGGCATTGGCGATGTTCCGGGCCGCCGCGACATGGCGCTGCGACACGTGCTGGGTCATGGCGCGGGCCATCCGCAGCATTTCGATCTTCTCAAACATGAGGCTTCTCCTCATTCACGATAAACCCGGTCTTAACCCCAATTGGTTTAGAAACCGTTGCACGGGCCGGAAAAATCGGCCCTTGGACGGAGGCCGGAATGGACAGACTTCACTCGATCACCCGCCGCATCGCCGAACTGCGCCTGGCCACCCATTTCGGGCGGGTGCAGTCGATCCGCGCGGGCCTGATCAGCGTCGAAGGACTGAACGGCCGCGCCTCGGTCGGCGACCGGGTGCGCATCGCGCTGCAGTCCGGCACCCTGACGGGCGAAATCGTGGGCCTGGGTCCGCGCAGCGCGCAGGTCCTTCCCGAGGGCACGATCGAAGGCCTGTCGGTGGGCGACGAGGCCGAGCTGCTGTTCGCCCCGCAGATCGCCCCCTGCGACGGCTGGATCGGCCGCATCATCGACCCGCTGGGCCAGCCGCTGGACGGGCGCGTGCTGCCGCAGGGTCTGGTCACGCGCGGCTTTCGCAGCGAGGCCCCGCCCGCCGTCACGCGCAAGCGGCTGGGCGCGCGGCTGGGGACGGGGCTTGCGGTCTTCGACACGCTGCTGCCGCTGGTGGCAGGGCAGCGGATCGGGCTTTTCGCGGGCTCGGGCGTGGGCAAGTCCACGCTGCTGTCGCAGATGGCGCGGGGTGTGCAGGCCGACGTGGTGGTCATCGCCATGATCGGCGAACGGGGGCGCGAGCTGCGCGAATTCGTCGAAAAGACCCTCGGCCCCGAAGGAATGCGGCGGGCGGTGATCGTGGCTGCGACCTCGGACCGCTCGCCCCTCCTGCGGCGGCGCTGCGCCTGGGCCGCGATGACCGTGGCCGAGCATTTCCGCGACCAGGGGCGGCATGTCCTGTTCCTGGCCGATTCGATCACCCGCTTTGCCGAGGCGCATCGCGAGATCGCCCTGGCAGCGGGCGAACCGCCCAGCTATCGGGGCTTCCCGCCCTCGGTGTCGAACCTGATCATGGCCTTGGCCGAACGCGCCGGCCCCGGCCCCGAAGGTGCGGGCGACATCACCGGCATCTTCAGCGTTCTCGTGGCCGGCTCGGACATGGAGGAACCGGTCGCCGACATCCTGCGCGGCACGCTGGATGGCCACGTCGTCCTGGAACGCAGCATCGCCGAACGCGGCCGGTTTCCGGCGGTGGATGTCGTGCGCTCGGTCTCGCGGTCGCTGCCGGACGCCGCGAATGCGGCCGAAAATGCGCTGATCGGCCGCGCCCGTGCCGCCTTGGGCGCCTATGCCGAATCGGAACTGATGATTCGCGCGGGCCTCTATGCCCCCGGCTCGGACCCTAAGCTGGACGAGGCGGTAAAGCTCTTCCCGCAACTGGACGAATTCGTCACCCGCCGCAGCGCAGGAACCGCCGACAGCTTTGCTGCACTGGAGGCGGCGCTCCGCGCGCGGCTGCGCCCCTCGGCCCAGCCCCATGAAACTATGCAGTCTGCCGCGCGTTCGTAGGTTAATCAATGTTAGATAGTAACTGTCGGGCATTGCACCCAAATTTCCGATTTGCAAGTGTCCCGCAGCCGAAGAAAGGAGGGATGAAATGGCCATCACCGAATATTTTATCCGCTTTCTTCAACGGCGTGACACGCTGTCGGAAGATGATCTTGCACGGCTGCGCGCGGTCCGGACCGAACATGTCAGCTTTCCCTCGGGGGCGGTGATCGTCCCGGCGGACCGCGCCGCGCGGCGCAGCTGCATGATGCTGCGCGGCCTTTCGGCACGCTCGCACCAGCTGGTCGGCCGACCCGAGGAACGGGTGATCACCGCCCTGCATGTCCCCGGCGACTTCGTGGACCTGCACGGCTTTGTCCTGGCCGGGCTGGAACATTCGGTCGTGGCCGTCGGTCCCGCCGATGTCGAATTCATCGACCATTCCGAACTGACCGAGATCACCGAGAATTTTCCGCATCTGACCCGTCTTCTGTGGATGGCGACGCTGATCGACGCGGCCGTCCACCGGCAATGGCTGGTAGCCGCGGCCTCGCTGCGCTCCAGCGCCCACCTGGCCCATCTGCTGTGCGAGATCTACACGCGTCTCAACACGGTGGGCGCGGCGTCCCACCACCAGTTCATGCTGCCGCTGCTGCAGCGCGAACTGGCCGACATCCTGGGTTATTCGCCGATCCATGTGAACCGGGCGGTGCGCGACCTGCGCGACCGCGGGTTGATCCGCTGGGCGGGGGCGGACGTCAAGCTCCTGAACTGGCAGGGGCTGACGACGCTGGCCCGCTTCGATCCCGGCTACCTGGACATGGAACGCCAGAGCCGCTGAGCTATTCGCACAGCCGCCAGCCGCCGTTCCGGGCTGCCATGTCCAGGTGCAGGTGGTCGTCATGCGCGGCGTTCGATCCCGGCCCCAGCACCGTCGTGAACAGCAGGCAGGCCGTGCCCCGCGCCGCGCGCTGAAAGGCCTCGTCCATCGCGCCGTCGCCTTCGCGCGGCTGGACAGACAGCGTCTGGTCGGTGTCGAACCGAAAGCCGGTCACGTCGATCGCGTTTCCGTTGCCATGCTCGGACGGCTTGGGCAGCGCCTTGCCGGTGCCCACCCGGTCGCGGCAGGTATAGCCCGAACCCGTCTCCAGCGCCGTCAGCTGCGGCGCGCCCGGCATCAGCGCGGCGGCGGGGCGCAGAAAGTCGCGCGTCCAGAAGCCCAGGGCCCGCGCAGTGTCGCAGCGCATCACCGGATCGCCCGTCAGCGCCACCCCGGGCAGGATCTGGCTGACCCGCAGGGGCCGCGCGATGCCGCAGTCGCGATTGTCGGCTTCGGTGACCGGAGGCTCCTGCCGATAGGTCGTGCCCAGCAACGCCAGGGCCAACCGGCAGGCGGCAAAGTCGCTGTCGGTTTCGGCCTGCACGAACCAGAGGGGCGGGGCAGGGGGGCCTAACGCCTCGGTGGCCTCGGCCTCGGCCGCCGCCCCGGGGGCCTCGGGCGCTGCCCCGGCGGCCGGTGCCTCCACGGGGGCCTCCGCGGAGGCCTCCGGACGCTCCGGGGGCCGCGTTTCGGTCACGGATGTTTCGGGCGCCTCGGGCGCCTCGGGGGGCCGGTCCTGCGAGAGGGCCGGTCCCGCGCCAAGCAGCACCAGCGCCAGGACCGTCACTGCCCTCATGGCTGCGCGTCTTGCAGCGGCGGCACCACAAAGCCCTCGGGCAGGGCGCCGGTCAGCGCGTCGCTCAGCGGGTCGGCCGGGCTTTCCGCCGGCGCGGCCGGCGGGATCAGAGCATCCGTCGTGGACGCTTCCGGCGCCGAGCCATCCGGCGCGGAGGCTTCCGGCGCGGGCTGGGCCGAAGGCTCCGGCGCGACGCCGGTGGCGGCACCCGCCTGCTCGGGCAGGGCCAGGGGCTGCTCGGTCGTCGGCACCTCGGTCGGCGCCGTGCCCTCGGGCAGCGCGATCGGCGCCACCGGCGTGGCGGTGGCCGCACCAGAGCCGGTGACATCGGCGATGGTGACACCCGGCTGCAGGAACTCGACCGTGGTGCCGCCGATGCTGACCATCTTGGCCAGCTCCTCGGCGTCCCAGTTGGTCAGCCGCACGCAGCCCATCGACTGGTTGCTGAACAGCTGCGACGGCGTGGGCGTGCCGTGGATGCCATAGGTCGGCTTGGTCAGGCCGATCCAGACCGTGCCCACCGGCCCGTTCGGCCCCGGCGGGACCACCAGCTTGCGGTCGTTGTCGCCCTGCTTGAAGTTGACGTCGGGGTTGTAGGTATAGTTCGGATTGACCGCCAC
This sequence comes from Paracoccus sp. KKT209, assembly GCF_055635455.1. The sequence goes on along the minus strand of NZ_CM145758.1, from coordinate 2,845,241 downwards.
ACTGCGCACGTTGTGCGTCCCTTCGGGCGAAGGGGTGGCCGAGGATCCGATGGTTGCGGGATAATCCACCACCATCTGCCCGCGCGCGTCATAGCCCGCGACCCGGCGGTTGTCCTTGTCGATGATGATGCGCGTCACCTGCCCGCGCATGGGCGGGTTCGGCGCCATGACCTGGATCGTGGCGCCCGGCACCAGCGCCACGCCGGGGTTCAGGAACTGGATGAATTTCTCGTCCATGTGAAAGCGCTCGCCCAGGCGCTCGGCGATGCTGGTATGGGCCATGGCCTCCATCTGCGCCTTCTCGGCATAGTCGGTGGGGATCGAATCGACCAGGCCCTGCGCGTCCTCCTCGGTGATGGTATAGCCTTGGGTGGCCGGACGCTCGGCATAGGCCTGCAGCAGGTTCCAGACATGGGGGTCCATGACCCCGTCCATCGGCAGGCCGGCGCGACGTTCAAAGGCCTTGATGGCGCTCTGGCTCATGCCGCCCTTGAAGCCGTCGATCACGCCGGGCGATGTGCCCGACCGGTCCAGCAGGATCTGCACCTTGGCGGTCAGCGCGGAGCGCCCCGCAGGCAGGTCCTCCAGGCCGTATTGCGCCGCCTCGATATCGGCTGCGGTAAAGGGCCGGTCGTCCTGCGCCACGGCGGGCGCCGTCGAGGTCAGGGCGAATGCAAGGGCCAGCAAGAGCCGGTGCGACATGGGGAACTCCGATAAGACAGTCTGCAGCATTCAGGATTGCGCGGAAAACCGCCAGATAGCCTGAGGGTCACGTTTCGGTCAATTCAGGATTGTATTCCGCAGTGCGGAATGCAAATCTGCACAGCGAAACAGGGAGGAGGTTTCACCCATGACCATTCAGTCATTCAAGGCGGCACTGTCGGCCGGTGCCATGATCGCCGCGCTGGCCGGCGCCGCATCTGCCGAAACGGTGCTGATCTATGGCGAGCCGGGGCCCAACCGGGGCGCGCGCGCCGAGGCGACCCAGTGGTTCGCCGACCAGGTGGCCGAACAGTCCGGGGGCGACCTCAAGGTGGACATCACCTGGGGCGGCGCGCTGTTTTCCGAAAAGGCCGCCGTCCAGTCGCTGCGCGACGGGGTGGCGGACCTGGGCAGCGTGATCGGCGTCTATTTCCCCCAGGAGATGGTCGCCTATGGCATCGCCGACCTGCCCCTGCAGAACCCCGACCCCTGGGTGGGCATGAAGGCCACCGATGCGCTGATGCGCAACAACGAGCAGATCAAGGCGAACCTGGCCGCCCAGGGCCTGGTCTATATCGGCACCTACACGACCTCGGCCGTGCAGATGGGCTGCAAGGGCCCCGCGGTCGCCTCGGTCGACCAGCTGGCCGGCAAGAAGGTGCGCGGCGTCGGCGCCTATGGCCAGACCTTCCGCGACCTGGGCGCAACGCTGGTCGACATGACCGTCTACGAGGCCTACCAGGGCCTGGAAAGTGGGCTGATCGACTGCACCCAGACCTATTCCTACCTGGTCAAGGCGCTGAAGTTCGACGAGGTCTTCGACAGCTACACCTTCATCGACTGGGGCCAGATCGGCGCCCTGGGCATCGTGATGAACAAGTCGATGTTCGACAGCCTGACGCCCGAGCAGCAGGAGGTCATCATGACCGCCGGCGAGGGGCTGGCCGACGAATTCGGGCGCATCATCGAGGAGGCGAACGCCGAATCGATCAAGGTGCTGGAAGATGCCGGCAAGGAGATCGTCCGCTTTTCCGACGAGGACCGCGCCAAGCTGAACGAGGCGGGCCAGAAATACCTGGACGAATGGGTGGCCCGCGCCGATGCCTCGGGGCTGGACGGGCAGGCGCTGCTGGACGAATACCGCGGCCTGATCGACCAGTACGCCACCGAGCTGGAACAGCAGGGCTACCCCTGGGAGCGCGGCTGATCCCATGCGCCTGATCGAGCGGACGCTTCTGGACCTTTCCGTGCTGGCGCTGATCGCGCTTGGCCTGGTGATCTTTGCCAATGTCGTGATGCGCGCGGTGCTGGGGTCCAGCGTGCCCGACGCGATCATCCTGGTGCGGGAACTGATGGTCGCGGCCATCATCCTGCCCATGGCGGCGGCGACGGCGGCGCGCAGCCACGTCGCCGTCACCTTTCTCAGCGACCGGATGCCGGCGCCCCTGCGCGCGCGGCTGATCGTGCTGGGCCATGTCGTGGGCCTGCTGGCGCTGGTGCCGCTGATCTATGCCGCCGGGCGGGTCACCGCCCAGGCCTGGGGGTCGGGCGAGTTCTACTACGGCGACCTGAACCTGCCGCGCTGGCCGGGGATCGCGCTGTTCCTGGCGGGCCTGGTGCTGATGTGGCTGCGGCTGGCGGTGCTGCTGGGGGGCGATCTGGCGCAGCTGCGCCGGGGCGACGTCATTCTTGATGCCGATGGAAACGAGGTAAGCTGATGGACCCGATGACGATCGGCATGGCCGCGATGGCGCTGGTCCTGATCCTGCTGGCGATGCGCGTGCCCATCGCCTTCGCCCTGGCGGGCGTGGCCAGCATCGGCACCTTCCTGATCTATGCGACGCGGACTGGCGGCTGGACGCCCGAACGGGCGCTGAACCCGACCAGCTCGGTGGTCTTCTCGAACTTCTTCGACCTCGTGCATTCCTATGACCTGTCGATGGTCCCGCTGTTCGTGGCCCTGGGCAACATCGCCTTCTATGCCGGGATCACGACGCGCATCTATGACGCCGCCGCCGTCTGGCTGCGGCCGCTGCCCGGCGGCGTGGCGATGGCCTCGATCATGGGCTGCGGCGGGTTTTCCGCCATCTCGGGCTCCTCGATCGCCTGCGCCTCGACCATGGGCCGCATCTGCGTCCCGGAAATGCTGCGCATGGGCTATGACCCGCGGCTGGCCACCTCCTCGGTCGCGGTCGGCGGCACGCTGGGCTCGCTGATCCCGCCCTCGGTCCTCTTCATCCTCTACGGCATCTTCACCGAGACCTCGATCGCCCAGCTGTTCCTGGCGGGCGTGCTGCCGGGCCTCCTGTCGCTGGCGGGCATGATCCTGGTCATCGCCTGGTGGGTCGCCCGCGACCCCGCCGCCGCCCCGCGCGGCGAGGCCGCCGAGGCCAGCCGCCTGGAGGCCGCGATCGCCGCCTGGCCCGCCCTGATGCTGTTCGTCGTCATCGTCGGCGGCATCTATGGCGGCATCTTCACTGCGACCGAGGCCGCCGCCGTCAGCGTCGTTCTGACCATCGCCATCGGCTTTGCCCAGCGCCGCCTGTCGCCGGGCGTGCTGTGGCGCGCGATCCGCGAAAGCCTGGTCCAGACGGCCGCCATCTTCCTGATCGCGGGCGCGGCCAAGATCTTCGTCAGCTTCGTCGCGCTCAGCGGCATGGCGGGCGCGGTGGTGGGCGTGGTCGCGGATGCCCAGCTGTCCTTCGCGATGCTGATGCTGGTCGTGGTGCTGATCTACCTGGTGCTGGGCATGTTCCTCGACCCGATCGGGATCATGGTCCTGACGCTGCCCTTCATGGTCCCCCTGGTCGAGGGCTATGGCCTGAACCTGATCTGGTTCGGCGTCATCGTCGTCAAGCTGCTGGAGATCGGGCTGATCACCCCGCCCGTCGGCCTGAACGTCTTCGTGGTCAGCAACGTCACCAAGAACGTGGGCATCGACAAGATCTTCGCGGGCGTGACGCGCTTTCTGGTGGTGGACCTGCTGGTCCTGGTGCTGCTGATCCTGTTCCCGGTCATCTCGCTTCTGCTTCCGGGGTCCATGTGATGTCCGACAGCCCCCGCCCGGATTACGAAGCCGACCGCAACTTCGCCACCACCCTGGCCCGCGGGCTGTCGGTCCTGCGCGCCTTTCGCACCGATGACGACGGGCTGACCAACGCACAGCTCGCCGAACGGACCGGCCTGCCGAAATCCACCGTCTCGCGGCTGACCTTCACGCTGGGCTGCCTCGGCTACCTGACGCAGCCGCAGCGCAACGACCGCTATCGCCCCGGCCCGACGCTGCTGGCGATGGGCCATGTGGCGGCGGCCTCGCTGTCCTTCCTCGACCCGGCGCAGGACATGATGCAGGACCTGGCGGACCGGACTGGGACGCTGGTCCTCTTCGCGGTGCGCGACCGGGACAAGGTCGCGCTCATGCGCACCTGGCGGCCGCGCCACGCGGCCTCGATCTGGCTGGAGGTCGGGCACCGCCTGCCCATCGCCGGCTCGTCCTCCGGCCTGGCCGTGCTGGGCGCCACCACGCGCGAGGAGTTCGCCGACCTTTTGTCCGATCATCCCGAGCCGCCGCTGGACGGAGGCAGCTTCGACGCGCTGCGCCGCGAAGGGCGCGACCAGCTGATCGGCCACGGCTATGCGGTGGTGCGCAACCAGCTGCGCTATTCGCCCAAGATCTCGGCCGTGTCGGTGCCGTTCCGTTCGGCGCGGCTGGCGGGGCCGGTGGTCTTTTCCTGCGGAGCGCTGGACGACGTCCTGCCCGATGCCCGCATCCATGCCGAGGTCGGCCCCGCCCTGCGCGACACCGTCGCCCGCCTGCAACGCCTGGTCTGCGCCGAAGGGCGCCCGGCCCTGTCAGGCGCGTTGAATGACTGAAGGAGGTTCCATGCCCGTCACCTATGCCCGCCAGGGCCGGATCGGCGTCATCACCATCGACAACCCGCCCGTGAACGCGCTGTCCCAGGCCGTGCGCGCGGGCCTGCTGCAAGCGGCCGACGCCTTTGCCGCCGACGATCAGGCCGATGCGGCGGTGATCCTCTGCGCCGGCCGCACCTGGGTCGCGGGGGCCGACATCTCGGAATTCGGCAAGCCCCCGGCAGAACCCTTCCTGCCCGACCTGATCGACCGGATCGAGGCGCTGGACAAGCCCGTCGTGGCCGCGCTGCACGGCACCGCGCTGGGCGGCGGGCTGGAACTGGCGCTGGGCGCCCATGCCCGCATCGCCGCGCCCGCCACCCGGATGGGCCTCCCCGAGGTCACGCTGGGCCTGATCCCCGGCGCCGGCGGCACCCAGCGCCTGCCGCGCCTGATCGGCACGCAAGCCGCACTGGAGGCGATCACCTCGGCCCGCCAGATCCCGGCCCCCGAGGCGCTGGAGGCCGGCCTGATCGACCGCCTCGCCGAAGGCGACCTGACCCAGGCCGCCTTGGACCTTGCCCATGACCTGGCCGGCCAGCCGCCGCGCCGCACCCGCGACCTGCCCGCACCCGCCGTCGATGCCGCGCAGCTGCAGGCCCTGACTGACCGCCTGGCCCGCAGCGCGCGCGGCCAGATCGCCCAGGCCACCGCCGTGGACGCGGTGCGCGAGGGGCTTGCCCTGCCCTTTGCCCAGGGCATGGCGGTCGAACGGGCGGCCTTCCGCGCGCTGATGGACAGCCCGCAGCGCGCCGCCCTGATCCATGCCTTCTTTGCCGAGCGCGCCGTCGCGCACCTGCCCGAAATCCAGGGCGTCGACCCGCGGCCGCTGGACCGGGTCGGCGTCATCGGCGGCGGCACGATGGGCGCGGGCATTGCCGTCGCGGCCCTGCTGGCGGGGCTGGACGTGACGCTGGTCGAACGCGATCCCGACGGCGCGCAAAAGGCCACCGCCACCGTGGCCGGCCTGCTGGACGACGCCGTGACGCGCGGCAAGCTGCCCGCCGCCCGCCGCGACGCGATCCTGTCGGGCGCCTTCCGCACCGACACCGACTATGCCGCCCTGCGCGAAGCCGACCTGATCATCGAGGCGGTCTTCGAGGCGATGGAGGTCAAGGAACAGGTCTTCGCCGCCCTGGACCGCGTGGCGAAGCCCGGCGCGGTGCTGGCCACCAACACCTCCTATCTGGACGTGAACCGCATCGCCGAAGCGACCGGGCGCCCCGGCAACGTGATCGGGCTGCACTTCTTCTCGCCCGCCCATGTCATGCGCCTGCTGGAGGTGGTGGTCGCCGACCGCACCGCACCCGACGTCACCGCCACGGCCTTTGCCCTGGCGCGGCGCCTGAAGAAGGTCGCGGTGCGCGCCGGCGTCTGCGACGGCTTCATCGGCAACCGCATCCTGTCGCATTACCGCGCGGCGGTGGACGCGATGGTGCTGGACGGGGCCTCGCCCTACCAGGTGGACCGGGCGCTGACCAAGTTCGGCTTCGCGATGGGCCCTTATGCGGTCAGCGACCTGGCGGGCCTCGACATCGGCTACATGACGCGCCAGCGCAAGGCGGCCGACCGCCATCCGCGCGACCGCGTGCCGGTCTTTGCCGACCGCCTGCACGAACTGGGCCGGCTGGGGCGCAAGTCCGGGCGGGGATACTATGTCTATGGGAGCGGCGCCCCGCAGGAGGACCCCGAACTGGCCCCGCTGCTGGACCGGGTCCGGGCGGATCTGGGCCTGACCCCGCGCAGCTTCACCGAGGCAGAGATAGTCGCCCGCACCATGGCCGCCATGGTGAACGAGGCCGCGCGCACCGTGGCCGACGGTACCGCCCTGCGGCCCCTGGATGTCGATGTGGTGATGCTGAACGGCTACGGCTTCCCGCGTTTTCGCGGCGGGCCGATGCACTGGGCCGATGCCCAGGGCCTGCCCGCGATCCTGGCCGACATCGACCGCTTTTCCGCCGAAGACGACCATTTCTGGCAGGCCGCGCCCCTGCTGCGCGACCTGGCCGCGCAGGGCCGCAGCCTGGCCGACCTGAACGAAGGAACGAAATCATGAAACAGCCCGTCATCGTCCAGGCGGCCCGCACCGCCATCGGCCGCGCCAAGCGCGGCGCCTTCAACCAGACCCACGGGGCCGTGCTGGCCGGGGCCACTGCCCGCGCCGTGATCGACCGCGCCGGCATCGACCCCGCGCTGATCGAGGACAGCATCTGGGGCTGCGGCTATCCCGAATACGTCACCGGCGGCAATATCGGCCGCCAGGCCGTGATCCGCGCGGGCCTGCCCGACAGCATCGCCGGGGCCACGGTCAACCGCTTCTGCGCCTCGGGCCTGCATGCGCTGGCGATGGGCGCGCAGATGGTCGCGCAGGAGGGCGCCCGCGCCATCCTGGTCGGCGGCGTCGAAAGCATCTCGCTGGTCCAGCCGCCCGTGCGCCATTCGCGCGAGGCCTGGATCGAGGCGAACCGCCCCGACCTCTACATGACCATGATCGAGACCGCCGACATCGTGGCCGCCCGCTATGGCATCTCGCGCGAGGCGCAGGACGAATATGCGGTGCAGTCCCAGGCCCGCACCGCCGCCGCCCAGGCCGCCGGCGTCTTTGCCGACGAGATCATCCCCATGACGGTCACGATGCAGGTCGCCGACAAGGCCACGGGCGAGACCACCGAACGCGAGGTCACCATCGCCGCCGACGAGGGCAACCGCCCCGGCACCACGCTGGAGGCGCTGGCGAAACTGGAACCCGTGCGCGGCCCCGGCAACTTCATCACCGCCGGCAACGCCTCCCAGCTGTCTGACGGGGCCGCGGCGCTGCTGGTCATGGACGCCGACCTGGCCGCCGCCGAGGGGCTGGAGCCGCTGGGCGCCTTCCACGGCTTCGCCGTCGCCGGCTGCGCCCCTGACGAGATGGGCATCGGCCCCGTCCGCGCCGTGCCGCGCCTGCTGGAACGCCACGGGCTGAGCGTCGCCGACATCGACCTGTGGGAACTGAACGAGGCCTTTGCCAGCCAGTGCCTGTACTGCCGCGACACGCTGGGCATCGATCCGGCGAAATACAACGTCAACGGCGGCGCGATTTCCATCGGCCACCCCTTCGGCATGACCGGCGCCCGCACCGCCGGCCACCTTCTGCGCGAAGGCCGCCGGCAGGGCGCGAAATGGGGCGTCGTCACCATGTGCATCGGCGGCGGGCAGGGCGCGGCCGGACTGCTGGAGATCTTCTGATGGACATGCGTTTCACCCCCGACGAACTGGCCTTCCGCGACCAGGTCCGCGCCTTTCTGCAGACCGAGCTGGACCCGGAGCTGGCCCGCAAGGTGCGCCTGCACCAGCACCTGACCAAGGACGACATGGAGGGCTGGCACGCCCGGCTGCACGCGCGCGGCTGGCTGGCCGGCAACTGGCCAACCGAATTCGGCGGCGCCGGCTGGACCGCCATCCAGCGCCACATCTTCGAGGAGGAGTCTGCCCTGGCCCATGCGCCGCGCATCGTGCCCTTCGGGATCGCGATGCTGGGACCGGTGCTGCAGAAATTCGGCAGCAAGGAACAGCAGGATTACTGGCTGCCGCGCATCCTGCAGGGCGACGACTGGTGGTGCCAGGGCTATTCCGAACCCGGCGCCGGTTCGGACCTGGCAGGCCTGCGCTGCCGCGCCGAACGCCAGGGCGACCATTACGTCGTCAACGGGCAGAAGACCTGGACCACGCTGGGCCAGTACGCGAACATGATCTTCTGCCTGGTGCGCACCTCGACCGAGGGCAAGAAGCAGGAGGGCATCAGCTTTCTGCTGATCGACATGACCACGCCCGGCGTCACCGTCCGCCCCATCGTCCTGCTGGACGGCACCGCCGAGGTGAACGAGGTCTTCTTCGACGACGTCAGGGTCCCGGCCGAAAACCTGGTGGGCGAGGAGAACCAGGGCTGGACCTATGCCAAATACCTGCTGACGCATGAACGCACCAACATCGCGGGCGTCGGTTTCGCCACCGCCGCGCTGGACAACCTGCACCGCCTGGCCCGCACCCAGGTCCATCGCGGCCGCCCCTTGGCCCAGGACCCGTTCTTCGCGTCCGAGATCGCCGCGGTCGAGATCGAGCTGATGGCCATGTCCACCACCAACCTGCGGATGCTGTCGGCGGCGGCCCAGGGCCAGGCGCCCGGCATCGAAAGCAGCATGCTCAAGATCAAGGGCACGCAGATCCGCCAGCGGCTGGATGCCCTGACGCGGCGCGCCTATGGCGGACATGCCCTGGCGCTGCCGGCCACCGGCAACGAGGGCCAGCCCCAGGATGCCGACGAGGTGCTGGCCGCGACCGCGACCTGGCTGAACAACCGCAAGCTGTCGATCTATGGCGGCTCGAACGAGATCCAGCGCGGCATCATCGCCGGCGCTCTGGCCAAGGGGTAAGGCGATGGACTTCCAGCTTTCCGACGACCACCGCATGCTGCAGGACAGCCTGCGCGGCATCCTGACCCGCCACACCGGCGAGGGGCTGTGGCCCGCCTTGGCCGAGGCCGGCGTCATCGCCGCCCTGCTGACCGAGGACGAGGGCGGCTTTGACGGATCGGGCGCCGCCGTGGCGCTGATCTTTCAGGAACTGGGCCGGGCGGGCGCCGCCCTGCCGCTGATCCCCACGATGATCGCGGGCGCGGCCCTGGCCCAGGCCGGCCACGAGGTTCCCGAAGGCGCCGTGCTGGCCTTTGCCGATGCCGAGCCCGGCACCCGCTATGACCGCGGCGTCGCCATCCGGGCCGAGGGCGACAGCCTGACCGGACGCAAGACCATGGTCGCGGGGGCCGAGGACGCGGCCGCGATCCTGGTCACCACCGCCGACGCGCTGTGGCTGGTCCAGCCGGGCGCCCCCGGCCTGACGCTGCGCGGCTATCCGATGATGGACGGGCAGCGCGGCGCCGACCTGATCTTCGAGGCCACGCCCGCCACGCGCCTGGGCGCGCTGTCCGATTTCGGCGGGCCGCTTGCGCGCGGTGTCCTGGCCCATTCGGCCCATGCGCTGGGCACGATCACCGCGGCGGTGGACCTGACGCTGGATTATCTGAAACAGCGCAAGCAGTTCGGCCAGCCGCTGATCGCCTTCCAGGCGCTGGCCCACCGTGCCGCCGACCTGGCGGTCGAGGTCGAACAGGCGCGCTCGGCCGTGGTGAACCTCTCGGGCCACCTGACGGCGGATGCGCCCCTGCGCGACCGCCATCTGCAGGCCTGCAAGGTGACGCTGGGCCGGGTCGCGCGCCTGGTCGCCGAGGAATCGGTGCAGCTGCATGGCGGCATCGGCATGACCGAGGAATATGCGCTGGGCGGCATGGTCCGCCGCCTGATGACCGCCGACACCGCGATGGGCGATGCCGACTGGCACCTCGACCGCTTTGCCCGGAGCGAGCCCGCATGGGCCTGATCCGGGACGAGACCGGCACCCAGGCGCTGATCGGCTATGTGCTGGATGTCGGCGATCCCGCCGGGGCGCGCTGCCGCCTGGACCTGGACGACCGCCACCTGAACCGCCAGGGCATGCTGCATGGCGGACTGGCGGCGACGCTCTTGGACAGCGCGATGGGCGCCACCGGCAGTCTGACCGTGGACGCGACCGGGCGGCACCCCTTCACCACCCTGTCGCTGACGGTGAACTACCTCGCGCCCGGCCGCCCCGGACGCATCGAGGCCACCGGCCGCGTCACCGGCGGCGGGCGGGCGACCCTGTTCATCGAGGGCCAGTTGCGGCATGGGGACGGCACGCTGATCGCGACCGCGACCGGCGTCTTCCGCAAGTCCCGACAGGAGCCATGATGACCGCCCTTACCAACCCGCATTGCGAAATCAGCGACCTTGGCGACCGCCTGGTGGTAGAAAACCGCAATGCCGCCCGCCGCAACGCGCTGACGCCCGAATTCTACGACGGGCTGCACCAGGCGCTGCGCATGGCCGCCGACGAACCCCGCATCGGCGCCGTGATCCTGATGGGCGAGGGCGATTTCTTCTGCGCCGGGGGCGATCTGAACACGCTGATCACCGCCCAGCAGATGGACGAGGGCCAGCGCCGCGACCGCATCGACGCGCTGAACGACCTGATCCGCGCCGTGGTCCATTGCCCGCGCCCGGTGATCGCCGTGGTCGAGGGGGGCGCGGCCGGCGCGGGCCTGTCGCTGGCACTGGCCTGCGACATGGTGATCGCGTCCCGCGACGCGCGCTTCACCGCCGCCTATGTGAATGCCGGGCTGGTGCCCGATGGCGGGCTGACCGCCGCACTGGGGGCCGCGCTGCCGCCGCAGATCGCCGCGCAGATGGCCCTGACCGGTCACCCCGTCACCGCCGAACGCCTGCATGCGCTGGGGGTCATCAACGAACTGACAGATCCGGGCGAGGCGATCATGGCCGCGATGGCCCTGGCCGACCGGCTGGCCCAGGGCCCGGCCGAGGCCCAGGCCGCCATCAAGCGCCTGCTGACCGGCTGGCGCGCCACCGCCTTCGAGGCCCAGCTGGCCGCCGAACGCGACGCGATGGCCCATGCCCTTGCCGCGCCCGAGGCCGCCGAGGGCATCACCGCCTTCCTGGCCAAGCGGGCCCCCGATTTCCGACGACTGCGCGAGGGGACATGACCGACGCCACCCGTTTTCACCAGCTATTCGACCGGGCCGCCGCCGCCCATTCCGACCGTCCCGCGCTGACCGACTGGACCGGAGAGGTGCTGACCTATTCCGCCCTCGACGCCCGTGCGGCGCAGGCGGAACAGATCCTGCGCGACCAAGGCCTGCGCCCCGGCGACCGCCTGCTGATCGTGGCCGAGAACGCGGCCTCCGTCGCGGTCCTGCTGCTGGCGGCGGGGCGGATGGATGCGGTGGCGGTCCCGGTCAATGCCCGCATGACCGGGCCGGAGCTGCAGAAGATCGCCGCCCATACCGAACCGCGCCTGACCGTCCACCTGTCCGATGTCAGCGACCCCGCCCGCGCCCATGCTGACGCGGCCGGCGCGCGCGCTCTGGACCTGGCGGGCGGCACGCTGCACCTCTCCGGCCCCTTCGACAGCACCCCCGAGGCCGTCGAACCCGACGCCGGCATGACGGCCGTGATCCTCTACACCACCGGCACGACCGGGACGCCCAAGGGCGTGATGCTGACCCACGGGAACCTGATCTTCGGCGGCCAGTCCTCGGCCCGGCTGCGCGGCATCGTGCCGGGCGACCTGATCTATGGCGTCCTGCCGCTGACCCATGTCTTCGGGCTGACCTCGATGATGTGCGCGGGCCTCTCGGCGGGGGCGCATCTGCGGCTGGCGCCGCGCTTTTCGGCCGCGGCCGTGCTCGACGCGCTGCAGCAGGGCGTGACCGTCCTGCCCGCCGTCCCGCAGATGCACGCCGCCATCATGGCCGAGGCGCGCGCCCGCGGGCTGGACCGCCTCGACGGCCCCCTGCGCTATGTCAGCAGCGGCGCGGCCCCCTTGGACCCCGACTGGAAGCGCCGGGCCGAGACCTTTTACGGCATCGCGCTGCAGAACGGCTATGGCATGACGGAAACCACCGCAGGCGTGACCATCACCACCAATGCCAAGGGCGATCCCGACCCCTCGGCGGGCCGTCCTCTCCCGGGGGTGGAAATCGCGCTGGATGCCTCGGTCGGACGCGAACCCGGCACCGGCGAGGTGCTGACCCGCGGCCCCCATGTCATGCGCGGCTACTTCCGCAATCCCCAGGCCACCGCGCAGGTGCTGGACAATGACGGCTGGATGCATACGGGCGATCTGGGCCGCATCGACGACCAGGGCCGGCTGCACATCGTCGGCCGCAGCAAGGAGCTGATCATCCGCGGCGGCTTCAACGTCTACCCGCCCGAGGTCGAGGCCGCGCTGAACGACCACCCGGCCGTCCTGCAGACCGCCGTGATCGGTCGCGCGCGCGAGGGCGGGGACGAGGATGTTCTGGCATTCTGCCAGCTGGTCGCGCCGGGCGCCGTCACGGCCGAGGCGCTGGCCGCCCATGCGGCGGCGCGGCTGTCGGCCTACAAGCGGCCGACGCGCATCCTGCTGACCGGCCCGCTGCCCGCCGCGGCCACAGGCAAGGTGCTGAAACACCGCCTGCTGGACCATTTCGCGGCGCTTCTGGCGGAAGATCCGCGGACCTAGTCGTCAAAGATCAGCCGGTGCTTGGGCGGATAGAACTGCCGCGCAAAGGACACGGGCAGCGCATCCATGGAGTTCACCCGCTCGATCGTCAGGACGGGCGTTCCGGGATCGACCCCCAGGTTCAGCGCGCAGGTCCCGCCTGCGGGTTCCGCCAGAATCGAAAAGCTGCTCTGCGTCACCGGCAGGGTCCGCGCCAGCCATTCCTGCGGCGGCTCGACAGCAAAGACCGTGGCGTCGGGCGTGGCCAGGGCGCGCGGGTTCAGCCAGATGGACTCGCTGCAATGGGGTTGCCCGTCGGCCATGTGGCGCGACATGACCAGCAGCAGCACGTCCTGTGCATCGACCTGCAGCGCCCGCATCGCCTCGGGCGTGGGCAGGCGGGCCTCGCATTCGGTCAGCTGATAGGTATAGGCCGCGCCCATTCCCTCGATCTCGGTCCGGATGGCCGGCAGGCGCAGCGTCGTGCGGCGCAGGGGCGTCGCCGCGACCCGCGTGCCCACCTTGCGGCGGCGCTGGATGATGCCGCTGTCGGCCAGCTCGCGCAGCGCCCGGTTCACGGTGGCGCGGGCACAGCCCATCTCGACCGACAGGTGCTGCTCGGTCGGGATCAGGGCGCCCGGGGGCCATTCGCCGGCACGGATGCGGCGCAGCACCTCGGCGCGGATCGCCTGCCAGGTGTTCAGGCGCTTGCGGCTGTGATCGGGCGGCGAGGCACGCAGTTGCGCCATCGCCCCTTCGGGCAGATTAGCCATATCGGCACACTCGCTATAAACAAAGGTGAACCCTTGATAGAACATGTAAAAGATTTATGCAGCTGTCCAAAAGGTTATAGCACAAGGTAATCAGGCCATATCGGCGGGAAGCCGCAGCGGGCAGGGGGGATATTCCTTTGACTTTCCCGCGCGTCTGTTAAATGCATTTTCTGCAATAATCTGGTGACGCCATGCAGATGACCTCCCCGCAGCCGGCCCCGGGCGCCGGGATCGCCGCCCCGGCCGCGCCGCTGACCTCCTGGGGCGTGCTGATGGCGATCAGCCTCTGCCACATGATCAACGACGTGATGCAGTCGATGCTGGCGGCGATCTATCCGCTGCTGCGGGTCGAATTCGCCCTGTCCTACGCCCAGATCGGGGTGATGACCCTGGCCTTCCAGGTCACGGCCTCGCTGCTGCAGCCGCTGATCGGCATGGCCACGGACCGGCATCCGCAGCCGCGTTCGCTGCCCTTCGGGATGGGCTCGACCCTGGCGGGGGTGGTGCTGCTGGCGACGGCGCACCACTATGCGATGCTGCTGGCGGGGGCGATGCTGATCGGCATCGGCTCGGCGGTCTTTCATCCCGAAAGCTCGCGCGTGGCGCGGCTCGCCTCGGGCGGGCGCTATGGCACGGCCCAGTCCGTGTTCCAGTTGGGCGGCAATTTCGGCACCTCGCTGGGGCCTCTGCTGGCGGCCTTCATCGTGGTGCCGCTCGGCCGCCCGGCGGTGGCCTGGTTCGCGGTCGCGGCGGCCCTGGGCGCGGCGATTCTCTGGCGGGTCGGAACCTGGGCCGAGACGCGCCGCCGCGCCGCCGCCGCCCGCCCCGACCAGCGGCTGCGCCTGCCGCGCGCCACGGTGATCCGCGCCATCGCGGTCCTTGCCGCGCTGGTCTTCACCAAGAACATCTACACCGCCTCGATGAGCAGCTATTTCACCTTCTTTACCATCGACAAGTTCGGCCTTTCGACCCAGGGCGCGCAGCTCATGCTGTTCCTGTTCCTCGCGGGGATGGCGGGGGGCGTCATGCTGGGCGGCGTCATCGGCGACCGGGTCGGGCCGCTGACGGTGATCTGGGTCTCGATCCTGGGCGTGCTGCCCTTCACCCTCCTGCTGCCGCATGTGGGACTGCAGGCCACGGGCGTGCTGGCGGTGCTGATCGGGCTGATCCTGGCCTCGGCCTTCCCGGCCATCGTGGTCTTTGCGCAGGAACTGGTGCCCGGCCGCACCGGCATGATCGCCGGGCTGTTCTTCGGGTTCTCCTTCGGCATGGGCGGGATCGCGGCGGCGGCGCTTGGCGTGCTGGCTGATGCGCGCGGCATCCAGGCAGTGTTCCAGCTCTGCTCGGTGCTGCCGGTCCTGGGGCTTTTGACGATCCTGCTGCCCCGGCGCGACCGCATGGCGGGCTGATCCCGTGGCGCCGCCTGTCTTCGTCCACCTGGGCCCCGACAGCCCGTTGGAGGCCGCGCTGGTGCGGCTGTTCCAAGCCAACGGCCACCAGACCGCCTGCCACGAGGGCGGCCGCCTGGCCACCGATATCCTCTATGCGATGGGGCAGGGACAGCGGCCGCTGAAGGACTGGCCCCAGGCGCGGCTGTTCGCGGGCCTCTATCGCCACGCCCCGCACTGGCGCCCCCCGCTCGAGGCCTGGCGCTGCGCCGCCTTCCTGCGCGACCGCCTGCCGGGGGCGCATTTCCTGCTGACCCTCCCGCCCCGCGACCCTTGGGCGTTGTGGCGCCTGTCGACCGACGCGCTGCGCTGCCATGCCCATCACCGCGGCGTGCCTGGTCCCGCCCTGCCGCAGATCTGGCAGCAGGACCTGGAGGCGCATCTGACCCAGGTCCGGGCGCTCTTCGCCGACGACCCCCGGTTGATCGTCGTCGATCCCGACCGCGACAGCCCCGCCGACCTGGCCGCACGGCTGGACCCGCTGCTGCCGATGCGGACGCTGCCCATCGCCCGCTGGCCCAGCCCGGGGCGGGCCGAGGCCGGGCTGATGGCGCTTCTGGATCAGCCGGACCCGACCCCCGCACCGCCGGGCTGGGCCGAGGATGTCGCCCGCTTCTGCCTGGCAGGTCTGGACCGCCAGGCACCCGGCGACCTCTCCGGCCTCTCGGGCTATGCCTGCCACTGGGACGGCCGCACCGGGGGCGCGGGGGCCGTGACCGATGCAAAGGGCCAGGCGCGGCAGGTCACACTGGCCACGCCCCCCGGTGACCGGCCCCTGGCCTTGGCGCGCGAGGGGCGGCACTTCAAGCTGATCCGGGCCGAGGCCGTCATCAACGATATCCTGGCGCTGGACCGCCGCGACCCGGTCTGGATCGACATGGAGGACAGCCGCTGGTTCGGCAGCTCCGAAGGTGCGGCCCTGGACCGGCCGGTCCTCTGCCACAACCGCCGCGCGGGGGCAGTGAACGCGGTCCTCTGGCCCTTGCCCGACCAGCATGCCCTCGGCCTGCCCGGTTTTGATCCGCGCCTGCCGCCCGATCCGATCCCCTTCGAGGAAAAGGAGGACCGGCTGATCTGGCGCGGCATGATCTCAGGGTCGGAAATGCGCCCGGGCGTCAAGCCCGGCCCCGCCAGCCATGTCTGGCTGTCCCGCCTGGCCGAGGCCCAGACCCCCGGCCAGCGCGACGAGGCCTGGCAGGGCCTCTGCCGCACCAACCGGATGGCCTTCCTGCGGCGGTATTTCGACGACCCCGACTTCGACCTGGGGCTGGTCCTGGCCTGGGGCTATCGCCGGTTCGCCGACGACCCGCTGCTGGCACCCTTTTGCCGGCCCCGCGCCGGTCACGAGACCTTCCGGCGCTTCCGCTATCAGCTGTGCCTGACCGGCTACGACCACGGCTCGAACTTCATCGGGGCGCTGGACAGCAACGGGGTCCTGCTGGCCGAAGACGATGGCTGGCAGGTCTTCTATTCCGGCCGCTTCAAGCCTTGGCAGCATTTCATCCCCGTCGCCCGCCACCTGACCGACCTGAAGGACAAGCTGGCCTGGGCCCGCGCCCATCCCGACGAATGTCAGGCCATGTCCCGCGCCGCCCGGACCGAGGCCGCCCATCTGCGCGATCCCGCCGCGCGGGCCGACCTGATGCGCCTGATCCTCGACGGGCTCGCGCAGGCGCGCTAAACCCTCGGCCATGACCCAGATCCGCATCGAACCCCTGACCGCCGCAGCCTTCGCCCCCTTCGGTGAGGTGCTGGCCCCCCGACCCGTCCCCGACCGCATGATCAACGCAGGCCGCTGCGAACGCCACCACGCGCTGGCCACCGTCCAGCGCGGCGGCGGAGAGGCGATCATCTCGATCTTCCGCAGCGCGCCGGTCAGCCTGCCCTATGACTGCGACCTGCTGGAACGCCACCCCCTGGGCAGCCAGGCCTTCATGCCGATGGGCCCCGACGCCTGGCTCTCGGTCGTGGCCCCGGACGACGGCGGCCGCCCCGGCACGCCCCGCGCCTTCCTGGTCCCCGCCGGAACCGGCGTGAACCTGCACGCGGGCACCTGGCACGGCGTCCTGACG
Organism: Paracoccus sp. KKT209; assembly: GCF_055635455.1. The sequence continues at coordinate 2,828,222 of NZ_CM145758.1, read as the reverse complement.
CCCCTGGACCGCGCCGCCGATTTCCTGGTCGTCGACCGCGAGGGCAGCGGCACCAACCTCGAGGAGGTCCGCATCCCCCCCGTACGGATCACCGCATGAGCCTGCCCGACTACAGCCACGAGACGCTGGCCCTCTCCCAGGGCGCCCGCCTGGTCGCCGGCGTGGACGAGGCCGGGCGCGGCCCGCTGGCGGGCCCGGTGACGGCGGCGGCGGTGATCCTCGACCCCGCCCACATCCCCCCCGGCCTCAACGACAGCAAGCAGCTGACCGCTCGGCGGCGCGAGGAGCTGGCCGACTGGATCATGGCCCAGTGCGATTGGTCCGTGGCGCATATCGACGTAGCGGAAATCGACGCGCTGAACATCTACCACGCCAGCCACGCGGCCATGTGCCGCGCCATCGCCGGGCTGCGCCAGCGCCCCTGCATGGTTTTGGTGGACGGCAACCGCGTGCCGCGCGACCTGTCCTGCCCGGGCCAGGCCATCGTCAAGGGCGACGCGCGCTGCCTGACGATCGCCGCCGCATCCATCGTCGCCAAGGTGTTGCGCGATCGCATCATGGTGGATTTGGCGCAACAGCACCCCGGCTATGGCTGGGAGGCGAATGCCGGATACCCCACGCCCGCGCATAAGCGGGCCCTCCTAGATTTGGGGGTCACCCCACATCATAGGCGGTCCTTCGCCCCCGTCCACAACATCTTGTGTAAAGCCACTTTGGTAAGCCTCTGATTCAAAAAAGAAATTGACGGCGAATCGGGTCTGAATCATCTTTGGGACATACCAGACCGGCAAAAAGCCGGCTTTCCCCAGAGGCAGACCATGACGAAGACCAAGGACCAGCGCGCGGTTTCCGCGCCGCCGTTACCGCTGAACCAGATCCTGGGTGGCGACTGCATCGACATCATGAACAGCCTGCCCGCGGGCAGCGTTGACCTGATCTTTGCCGACCCGCCCTATAACCTGCAATTGAAGGGCGACCTGCACCGGCCCGACAATTCCAAGGTGGATGCGGTAGACGACCACTGGGACCAGTTCTCGTCCTTTGCCATCTACGACGCCTTCACCCGCGACTGGCTGGCCGCCGCGCGCCGCCTGCTGAAACCGAACGGCGCCATCTGGGTGATCGGCAGCTATCACAACATCTTCCGGGTCGGGGCCGAGCTTCAGAACCAGGGCTTCTGGATCATGAACGACGTGATCTGGCGCAAGTCGAACCCGATGCCGAACTTTCGCGGCAAGCGCCTGACCAATGCGCATGAGACGCTGATCTGGGCTGCCAAGTCGGAAAACTCGAAATACACCTTCAACTACGAGGCGCTGAAGTCGCTGAACGAGGGCGTGCAGATGCGCTCGGACTGGGTCCTGCCGATCTGCAATGGCGGCGAACGGCTCAAGGACGCGGCCGGCGACAAGGCCCATCCGACGCAAAAGCCGGAATCCCTGCTGCACCGCGTCATTGTCGGGACGACCAATCCGGGCGATGTGGTGCTGGACCCGTTCTTCGGCACCGGCACGACGGGCGCCGTCGCCAAGATGCTGGGCCGCGACTATATCGGCATCGAGCGCGAGGAGGCCTACCGAGAGGTCGCCGCCCGCCGCCTGTCCCGCGTCCGCCGCTTCGACACCGAGGCCATCGCCACCACCCGCGCCAAGCGCGCCGAGGTCCGCATCCCCTTTGGCCAGGTGATCGAGCGCGGCATGCTGCGCCCCGGAGAGGAACTGTTCTCCATCGGCAACCGCCACAAGGCCAAGGTCCGCGCCGACGGCTCGCTGATCGGCAATGACGTCAAGGGCTCGATCCACCAGGTCGGCGCCGCGCTGGAAGGCGCGCCCTCCTGCAACGGCTGGACCTACTGGCATTTCCGGCGCGAGGGCAAGATGATCCCGCTGGACATCCTGCGCCAGCAGATCCGCGCCGAACTGGAGGGCGAGGTGTCCCGCCCCAACTGATCGCGTCGCCCCGGTTTCGCCAGTTCCGCCGCGCCACGCGCCCGCCGGAACCACCTCGCCCCGCCATCCTTGCATGGCGGGGCGTCTTTCATGGCGACATGCGTTAACGCGACCTTAACCCGCAGTCCGCAGGCGGTGTACGCCCTGTGCACATCCGGTGCCCTCGCCGGTGCATGCGCCGTGCGGGCACGGGCCCAGCAATTCCCGGGCGCGCCCGCCGATCCGCCCCCGCCCGTTGCGCCCGGCACCGCGCGTTGCGCTAAAGCGCGTTGCGCGGCATCGGCAGGGCGCCGGTGTCATAGGGGGTCCAGTCCGCGATCTCGGGATAGAATTGCCGCCGCCAGGCGCGCACGCGCGGGTTCATCCGCCGCCGCCACAGGGGCGGCACCATCGCCACCATGGTCATCACCGGATAGCCGTGGGGCAGCTGCGGCGCCTCGTCCGCGCCATAGGTCTGCAGCAGCGGAAACCGGCGGTCCGGCTTGGTGTGATGGTCCGAATGGCGCTGCAGGTTGATCAGCAGCCAGTTCGTCGCCCTGTGGCTGGCATTCCAGCTGTGGCGCGGCCGGACAGGCTCATAGCGGCCGTCGCCCAGATGCTTGCGGGTCAGGCCGTAATGTTCCACGTAATTGGTCAGCTCCAGCTGCCACACCGCGATGAAGGCCTGGAAAAGGAACAGGAAAACCCCGATCCAGCCGCCCAGAACCGCGGCCAGGGCCAGCATCCCCAGCTGCAGCGCCCCATAGCGCCAGAAGGGGTTGCGCCGGTCCCAGCGGCCGCGCCCGGCCCGCGCCAGGAACCGCGTTTCGGCCACCCATGCACTGCGCGGTCCCTCCGTCAGCACGCGCCGGAAAAACCCGTAGAACCCCTCGCCATAGCGCGCCGAGACCGCATCGCGCGGGGTCGAGACCCAGGAATGATGCACCAGCAGATGCTCGGTCCGGAAATGCGAATAAAGCACCGAGGCCAGCAGCAGGTCCCCCAGCCAGCGCTCGGCCGGGGTCTTCTGGTGCAGCAGTTCATGGGCATAGACGATGCCGATGCTGCCCGACAGGACGCCGATGCCGAAGAAGACTCCAAGTTTTTCAAGCCCCGACAGGTGCCCCGTCGCCTGCACGTACCAGATCGACCCGAAGATCGCGGCAAATTGCAGCGGGAACCAGATGATCGTGACGGCCCGGTGCCAGAACAGTTGGTCGGTCCCCGTTTCGGGGTCGGGATTGGCCTCGTTCAGGCCCAGGATGCCGTCCAGCGCCGTGGTCAGGTACCAGGCATAGGCCGGGATCAGCGCCCACCACCAGCCGCCCCGCCAGGCGGCCAGCACCACCAGCGGGATCATCAGCACCGACAGCCAGAAGGGCGCGGCGGCGGGCAGGTTGGGGGCGCGCGACTCACTCATGGCGTGAATGCTACGCCGCGATCTCGCCCTGCGCCATATCCCAGACCTTGCGCATCAGCCCTGGCAGCGCCTCGCGGTCGATCTGCCGCAGGGGCACAAGCTCTCCGCGTTCGGGATTGCCGGTCAGCTGGCCGCTCATCACCCGCAGCGTCAGGCTGAAATGGGTAAAGACATGGCGCACCTGCCCGATCTCGCGCCACTGAGCAGGACCCGGCGGGGGCAGGTCGCGCCCGTCCCACTGGGCCGACGGAAAGGCCAGCGTCCCACCCAACAGCCCCTTGGCAGGGCGATGTTCCAGCAGCAGCGCCTGGCCTTGGCGGGCGACCCAGGCCACCCCCTCGCGCTCGGGCTTGGGGGCCTTGGCCAGCTTGCGCGGCAGCTCGGCCGCGATCCCCTGCCGGCGCGCCTCGCATTCGGCCTGGACCGGGCAGATGACGCAGGCCGGGCTGCGCGGCGTGCAGATCGTCGCGCCCAGATCCATCATCGCCTGCGCATAATCGCCCGGGCGTTCGGTGGGTGTCAGCTGACCCGCCAGCGCCGTCAGCTGCGGCTTGGCGCGGGGCAGGGGGGTATCCACCGCGAACAGCCGCGCGACGACGCGTTCGACATTTCCGTCCACCACGGTTTCCGTGCGGTCGAAGGCGATCGAGGCGATCGCGGCCGAGGTATAGGGCCCGATCCCCGGCAGCGCGGCCAGCCCCTCGCGCGTGTCGGGAAAACCGCCCCGCGCCGCCACGGCGCGGGCGCAGGCCAGCAAGTTGCGGGCGCGGGCGTAATAGCCAAGCCCCGCCCATTCGGCCATCACCCGCGCATCCTCGGCCGCAGCCAGGTCCTGGACCGTCGGCCAAAGCGCGGTGAAGCGCAGGAAATAGGCCTTGACCGCCGCCACGGTGGTCTGCTGCAGCATCACCTCGGACAGCCAGACGCGATAGGGATCGGCGGGCGGCCCGCCGGGCGGCACGCGCCAGGGCAGGATGCGGGCATGGCGGTCATACCAGGCCAGAAGGTCGGGGGCGATCACCTTGCTGTCACGCAATTATGTGGCCTCATCGGGGTCGGCGCGCTTTCATCCGGGCGGATGGCTGGCTAAGGATATGGGGGTGATAGCAGATCAGGCAAAGATGGCCCAGACACCCCGCACCTCGTCACCCTACGGCACCTCGGGTCCTGCCCGGAGGCGCAGCCGCGGTTTCCAGGCGGCGGCCTCGCTGCTGGCCGACCGGGTGCAGAAGGCGGCCGAGGGTCGGGGCTTTGCCGTCGCCCGCCTGCTGACCCATTGGGCCGAGATCGCCGGCCCCCAGCTGGCCGCCGTGACCCGCCCGGTCCGCATCAGCCACAGCCGTGGCGGCTTTGGCGCCACGCTGACATTGCTGACGACCGGCCCGATGGCTCCCATGGTCGAGATGCAACTGCCCCAGCTGCGCGAACGGGTGAACGCCTGCTATGGCTACAATGCCGTCCAGCGCATCACCCTGACCCAGACCGCCGCCACCGGCTTTGCCGAAGGCCAGGCGCGCTTTTCCACGGCCCCCCGCGCGCCCAAGGACCCCGATCCGGCCAGCGCCCGTCAGGCCGACCGCGTCGCGCGGCAATTCGACGACCCGACCCTGGCCGAGGCGATGGCCCGGCTGGCCCTGAACGTGGCCAGCCGCCAGCCCCGCAACACCCCAGATCCCGAACCGCAAGATTTCTGAAAGGACTTCCCATGTTTCTCCGCTTTGCCGCGACCGCGCTTGCCCTGACCCTGGCCCTGCCGGCCGTGGCGCAGGATGCCGCGCCCGAAACCCCGGTGGAAACGCTGCCCGATATCGCGCTGGGGGCCGAGGACGCGCCGCTGACCATCATCGAATATGCCAGCTTTACCTGCGGGCATTGCGCCAATTTCCACAGCGATGTCTTTCCGCAGCTGAAGGCGGATTACATCGACAGCGGCCAGGTCCGCTTTGTCCAGCGCGACATCTATTTCGACCAGGTGGGCCTCTGGGCCGGGATCCTGGCGCGCTGCGGGGGTGACGACAAATATTATGCAGTCTCGGACATGCTGTTCGACGAACAGAAGGAATGGCTGTCGGGCGGGTCGGGCGACGAGATCGCGGCCAACCTGCGCCGCATCGGCCTGAAGGCGGGCATGACCGAAGACCAGATGACGGCCTGCTGGGACGACACCGCCAAGGTCGAGCAGCTGATCGCGACCTTCCAGCAGAACGCCACCGCGGACGAGGTCGAGGCGACCCCGACCTTCATCATCGGCGGCGAAAAGGTCTCCAACCAGCCCTGGGACAGCATGAAGGGCATCATCGACGCCAAGCTGGCCGAGGCCCCCGCGCCGGCCGAATAAGACGGGACGGTCCGGCAGGCCCGGGGCCCGCCGGACCGCTTGGGCCGTTGCCTTTTGCCAGGACGCGCCGCTACTCTGCGGCGGCAGGCGTGGCAGAGGGACGGTTCGTCATGTTCAGGGAATTCAAGACTTTCATCGCCCGCGGCAATGTCATCGACCTTGCCGTGGGCATCATCATCGGCGCGGCCTTCACCGGCATCGTCAACTCGCTGGTCGCCGACCTGATCAACCCGGTCCTGGGCCTGCTGACGGGCGGCATCGACTTTACCGACCGCTACCTGGTCCTGTCGGGCAGCGTGGCCGACAGCTCCAGCCTGGCCGTGGCGCGGCAGTCGGGGGCGGCGATCCTTGCCTATGGCTCCTTCCTGATGGCGGTGCTGAACTTTCTGATCATAGCCTGGGCGGTGTTCCTGCTGGTCAAGGTCATCAATCGCATGCAGTCCGCCGCCTTTCATAAAGAGGAGGCGGAAGAACCCGCCGTCGGCCCCAGCCAGGAAGAGCTGCTGGCCCAGATCCGCGACCTGCTGGCCGACCGCGCCGCCCGGATCTGAGGCCTTTCGGTGCCGGCGCCATCGCGCCGGCCACCTTGTCAGTTGGCCAGCAGTTGGTCCGGCGTCATGGCGTCCAGGCCCAGGGCCTCGCCCACCGGGGGCGAGGTCAGCTGCCCCTCATGGGTGGACAGTCCCGCCCGCAGATGCGGGTCGTCCGTCACCGCCTGCCGCCAGCCCTTGTCGGCCAGGGCCAGCAGATGCGGCATCGTCACGTTCCCAAGCGCCTGCGTCGAGGTGCGCGCCACCGCGCCCGGCATGTTGGCCACGCAGTAATGGATCACGCCGTCGATCTCGTAGATCGGGTCCTGATGGGTCGTCGCGCGCGACGTCTCGAAACAGCCGCCCTGGTCGATGGCCACGTCCACCAGGACCGCGCCCTGGGGCATGGTGGACAGCTGTTCGCGGGTCACCAGCTTGGGCGCGGCGGCCCCCGGGATCAGGACGGCGCCGATCACCATGTCGGCCGTCCGGATCAGTTCGGCCGTGGCGGGGGCGCTGGCGAACTGGGTGGTCAGCTTGCCCATGAAGATGTCGTCCAGATAGGACAGCCGCGGCACCGAGCGGTCCATCACCGTCACATTCGCGCCCATGCCCACGGCAACGCGGGCCGCCGCCGCGCCCACCACCCCACCGCCGATGATGACGACATTGGCAGGCCGGACGCCCGGCACGCCGCCCATCAGCACGCCGCGCCCGCCATTGGCCTTTTGCAGCGCCCAGGATCCGACCTGCGGGGCCAAACGGCCGGCCACTTCGGACATCGGCGCCAGCAGGGGCAGGCCGCCTCTGGCATCCGTGACGGTTTCATAGGCGATAGCCGTCACGCCGCTGTCCAGCAGGTCGCGGGTCTGCTCCGGGTCGGGCGCCAGGTGCAGATAGGTAAACAGGATCTGGCCCTGGCGCAGCATCTTGCGTTCGACGGCCTGCGGTTCCTTGACCTTGATGATAAGTTCCGCCTGGTCGAAGACCGCGGCGGCATCGGGGGCGAGGGTCGCACCGGCCGCCTGGTAATGCTCGTCGGTGAAGCCCGCGCCCAGGCCGGCGCCCGTCTGCACGACGACGCTGTGGCCGCGCCCCACCGCCTCGGCCGCAGCGGTCGGCGTCAGGCCCACGCGGAATTCCTGCGGCTTGATCTCTTTCGGGCATCCGATCTTCATGGCTCTCTCCCTTTCCATGTTTCCTCCATCCTGGCAGGGCGGCCCCGAAAGGTGCTGCGAAGATGGCCTGCATTGGAGACGAAACCGCGAAGAAGCTGCTGGAACTGCGTCCGGAAATCGAAGAACCTGCCGCCATGGCCGACCTTGACGCAATAGACCGCCGTATCCTCGTCCTTCTTCAGAAGGAGGGGCGAATCAGCAATGCCGAACTGGCGGTGCGGGTGCACCTGTCGCCCTCGGCCTGCCACCGGAGGGTCCAGCGGCTGGAGGAGGCAGGCGTCATCTCGGGCTATGTGGCGCTGCTGGATGCGCGCGCGCTGCGCCGCCAGACCACCGTCTTTGTCGAGATCACCCTGTCGGGACAGGCCGACGAGGTGCTGGACGCCTTCGAACGCGGCGTGCGGACCATTCCCGACGTGCTGGAATGCCACCTGATGGCCGGCACGGCCGATTACCTGCTGAAGATCGTGGTCGAGGATACCGACGATTTCGCCCGCATCCACCGCCAGCACCTGGCCCGCCTGCCGGGGGTCGCGCAGATGCATTCCAGCTTTGCCCTGCGGACGGTGTTCCGGACCACGGCGATCCCCGTCTGACCATAAGAAAACCCCCGCGACACGGGGTCACGGGGGTTTTCGGATTACGCTGATCGCGTCGCCTTACAGCGCGCCTTCGCGCTGTGCCTTTTTACGGGCCAGCTTGCGGGCGCGGCGAACGGCCTCGGCCTTTTCACGGGCTTTCTTGACCGACGGCTTCTCGAAATGCTGCTTGAGCTTCATTTCGCGGAAGACACCTTCGCGCTGAAGTTTTTTCTTCAGGGCACGAAGCGCCTGTTCGACGTTGTTGTCGCGAACATTGACCTGCATGTGGTTGTCACCACCTTCCTAGGTTAGAGTTGATAGATTGCAGGAAGCGTCCCCCTAACAGAAGCGGGCGGCCCTGTCCAGAAGAGGTAAGCCATGACCCAGACCGACCGCGACGCGCTGCTGGATGCCGCGCTGACCCATGTGCCCTTCGAGGGGATGAACGATCGTGCCCTGACCGCCGGGGCCCGCGACATCGGAATGTCGCCCTCGCTGATCCGGGTGCATTTCCCCCAAGGCGGCGCCGGTCTGGCCGCGGCCTATCACCGCCGCGCGGACGAGGAGCTGCGCCGGTCGCTGGCGGAGACCCCGCTGCAGGGCCGGTTCCGCGACCGCATCTCTCAGGCGGTCTGGCGCCGGCTGGAACTGGTGGACCCGGAACTGGTGCGGGCGGGCGCCGCGACGCTGGCGCTGCCGCAGAACGCGGCGCTGGCGGCGCAGCTGGTCTGGGAAACGGCCGACGTCATCTGGACGGGGCTTGGCGACAGGTCGCAGGACGTGAACTGGTATTCCAAGCGTGCCACCCTGACGGCGGTGATCTCTGCCACGGTACTGTTCTGGCTGGGCGACGATTCCGAGGGGCGCCAGGACACCCGCGCCTTCATCGACCGCCGCATCGACGGCGTGATGAGCATCGAGACCGTCAAGTCCCGGCTGCGCAAGCTGCCCGGTGCCGAAAGCCTGGGCCGCGCCGCCTTTGGCTGGATCAAGGCGCCGCGCGCCCGTGCCCTTCCCGGAAAGACGCGATAAGGAAATCCCATGTTCCCCGACCAGATGACGGCGATCGAGATCGCATCTCCCGGCGCGGCCGACCAGCTGCGCCAGACCACCCGGCCCGTGCCGGTGCCCTGCCATGACCAGATCCTGATCAAGGTCGCCTATGCCGGGGTGAACCGCCCCGACGTGCTGCAGCGGGCCGGCAGCTATGCGCCCCCGCCCGGCGCCTCGGACCTGCCGGGGCTGGAGGCCTCGGGCGAGATCGTCGGCATGGGCGCGGGCGTCACCCGCTGGAAGAAGGGCGAACAGGTCTGCGCCCTGGTGCCGGGGGGCGGCTATGCGGAATATGTCGTCTGCCATGCCGACCACGCGCTGCGCATCCCGCGTGGCCTGACCCTGCGCGAAGGTGCCTGCCTGCCCGAAACCGCCTTTACCGTCTGGTCCAACGTCGTGCAGCGCGGTGGCCTGACCGGGGGCGAGCGGTTCCTGGTCCATGGCGGCACATCGGGGATCGGCATGATGGCGATCCAGATCGCCCATGGCCTGGGCGCGCGGGTCTTTGCCACCGCCAGTAGCGAAGAAAAATGCGCCGCGATCGAGGCCCTGGGCGCGACCCCGATCAATTACCGCACGCAGGATTTCGTCAAGGTCCTGAAGGAGGCGGGCGGCGCCGACCTGATCCTGGACATGGTCGGCGGCAGCTATATCCCGCGCAACATCAAGGCGTTGGCGCTGGACGGGCGGCTGGTGATGATCGCATTTCTGGAGGGGCCCAAGGTCGAGCTGAACTTTGCCCAGATCATGGTGAACCGCCTGACCGTCACCGGGTCCACCCTGCGCCCGCAATCGGATGTCGCCAAGGCGGAACTGGCCGATGCGCTGCGCAAGCAGCTGTGGCCGATGATTGCGGCAGGCTCGGTCGGGGTCACCATCGACAGCGAATTTGCGCTGGCCGAGGCTGCCGACGCCCATCGGCGGATGGAAAGCAGCGACCATATCGGCAAGATCGTGCTGCGGGTGGCTGGCGGCTGAGGCCGCAGGCCTCAGCGGACGGCCTCCATCAGCACCCTGGCGCGGCTGCAGTCGCTGCGCGCGTCGGGGGCACAGTCGCGCGGGTGCAGGTCGCGGGTCAGGCAGATGCGCACCTCGGCCAGGGACCTGTCGCGGCAGGTCACCGTCACGCCGTCGGCGGTCAGGTCGGGATTGGCCTCCAGAAACGCCTCCTCGACCAAGGCAGGGTCCAGCGTGATGTCGCGATCCAGCCGGTCCAGAACCTGCGGGACGGTGATGCGGGCCAAGGCGTCGCGGGTCGCGTCGTAATAGGCGCTGGCGGGCAGCCCGCTGCACCGGCCGTGCTTTTTCCACTGGTGCCAGGCCAGCCCGCCGGACCCCATGATGTCGTTCATCGCCTGGCTTTCGCGGCGCGACGGATCGCGTTCGGCCGTGACGCAATCGCGGGGCCAGCCGCGTTCGTTCTGGGGCCAGAGCCCATGGACGGTGAAGCCCCGACCGGTGCCGTCGCGGCATTCCGGCGCGGCCCGGTCGTCGCCCGTGCTGCTGCACCAGCCGGGCTGCCAGCTGAGCGCCAGGACGTAGTAGTCGAACTGCCCAGCGATGTCGCGCGCCTGGGACGGGCCGGCGAAAAGCAGGGTGGCAAGGATCAGGGCAATCAGGCGCATCGGGCAAGGATAGACGGGCAGGGGCCGCCCCGCATCGGCAAACTTTCCGAATCCTCTTTTCCCCGCGCGTCGAAAACGCTATATGAGCCGGCAATTCCCCCCGAAAACGAGGAATGGCGTCAGCCGAAGCCGTTTTTCCGGCCAAGCCGCCCATGTTCGGGGCATACGAGACAAGCGAAGGAGACTGACATGAGCAAGCCGCTGATGGCCAAGGCCACCGCCGTCTGGCTGGTCGACAACACGACGCTCAGCTTCAAGCAGATCGGCGACTTCTGCGGTCTGCACGAGCTTGAGGTCCAGGGGATCGCCGATGGCGACGTCGCCGCCGGCGTCAAGGGCTATGACCCTGTCGCCTCGAACCAGCTGGACGCCGAAGAGATCAAGCGCGCCGAGGGCAGCCCGGCCTATCGCCTGCGCCTGAAGCACAATCCTGCCGCCGATGGCGAGGAAAAGCGTCGCGGCCCGCGCTATACGCCCCTGTCCAAGCGCCAGGACCGTCCGGCCGCCATCCTGTGGCTGGTCAAGTTCCACCCGGAGCTGCAGGACGCGCAGATCGCCAAGCTGGTCGGCACGACCAAGCCCACCATCGCCTCGATCCGCGAGCGGACCCACTGGAACATCCAGAACATCCAGCCGATCGACCCGGTGGCCTTGGGCCTGTGCCGCCAGACCGAGCTGGACGCGGCCGTGCAGAAGGCCGCCAAGAAGCGCGCCGCCGAGGGCGTGGTCATGACCGACGATGAGCGCCGCAAGCTGGTCAGCACCGAGACCTCGCTGTCGATGTCGGACGAGCCGCGGCTGCCCAGCTCGATCGCGGGCCTGGAGAACTTCAGCCTCAACCGCGAAGCAAAGCGCCCGGAACCCGCGCGCGATGCCGACAGCTTCTTCAACCTGCCCGATGCGGGCGAGGATGACGAGGACGAGGACGACCAGCGCTGAGGGCGCGGCCGTCAGATCCCATGAAAAAAGGCCGGCGCAATGCCGGCCTTTTGCATTCGGGGCAGGTGAAGGTCAGTGTCGGACCGACTTGCCGCGGATCATGCGATAGATCGCGATCAGGATGCAGGCACCGATCACGGCAACGATCAGCTGGCCGATCAGGCCCCCCGCGGTCGTGCCCAGGATGGCGCGGAACAACCAGTTACCGATCAGCGCGCCCAGGATGCCCAGGATGATGTTTGCCAGCAGGCCATGGTCGCCCTTCATGATCTTTTCAGCGATCCAACCGGCGATGGCGCCCAGGATGATGGAGAGAATCCAGCCGTAACCTTCCATGGAAATGTCCCTTTTCGTGTTTGCAGTGGCCGCACCCGCAGCGACCTGTCGCATCGACAATGCCCGAGGCCCCGATCCGTTCCCGCGGACCCGGGCCCCGTGATAGGACTGTGGGAAAAGGGTCACACTGACAGGCAGATGTACTTCATCTCCAGATAGTCGTCCATTCCGTGGCGGCTTCCCTCGCGGCCCAGGCCCGACTGCTTGACCCCGCCGAAGGGCGCCACCTCGGTCGAGATGATGCCGGTGTTCACGCCGACGATGCCATAATCCAGCGCCTCCTGCACGCGGGTGATGCGGCCGATGTCGCGGGCATAGAAATAGGACGCCAGGCCGAAGATCGTGTCATTGGCCTTCCGGACGGCCTCCTCCTCGGTCTCGAAGCGGAACAGCGGGGCAAGGGGACCAAAGGTTTCCTCGGTCGAGACCTTCATTTCGTCCTTCACGCCGGTCATCACCGTGGGTTCGAAGAACAGCCCGTCCTTGCGCTTGCCGCCGGTCATGACCTCGCCGCCGCCGTCCAGGACATCGCGGATATGCTCCTCGACCTTCTCGACCGCCTTTTCGTTGATCAGCGGGCCGGTGGTCGTGCCCTCCTCCAGCCCGTCGCCGACGCGCAGCTTGTCGACCGCCGCCGCCAGCTTTTTGGCGAAGGCGTCATAGACCCCCGACTGAACATAGATGCGGTTGGCGCAGACGCAGGTCTGGCCGTTGTTGCGGAATTTGGACGCCATCGCGCCGTCGACCGCGGCATCCAGATCGGCGTCGTCGAAGACGATGAAGGGCGCGTTGCCGCCCAGTTCCATGCTGCACTTCATCACCTGGTCGGCCGCCTGGCGCAGCAGGATGCGCCCCACCTCGGTCGATCCGGTGAAGGTCAGCTTGCGCACCTTGTGGTTCTCGCAGAATTCCTTGCCGATATCGCTGGAGCGTGACGAGGTCACCACCGACAGGATGCCCTTGGGCAGGCCCGCACGTTCGCCCAGGACCGCCATGGCCAGCGCCGACAGCGGGGTTTCCGCGGCGGGACGCGCGACGAAACCGCAGCCGACGGCCAGGGCCGGCGCGGCTTTGCGGGCGATCATCGCATTTGGAAAGTTCCAGGGCGTGATCGATCCAACGACGCCGATGGGCTGGCGGATGACGGTCAGGCGCTTGTCGGCCTGGTGGCCGGGGATCGTCTCGCCATAGACGCGCTTGGCCTCCTCGCCGAACCATTCGACGAAGCTGGCGCCATAGGCGATCTCGCCCTTGGCCTCGGGCAGGGGCTTGCCCTGTTCGGCGGTCAGGATGCGGCCCAGGTCGTCCTGGTTCTCCATCATCAGGTCGTACCAGCGGCGCATCACCTGGGCGCGCTCCTTGGCGGGACGGGCGGCCCAGTCCTTCATCGCGGCCTCGGCGGCGTCGATGGCGCGCGCGACCTCGGCCCGGCCCAGGTCGGCCACTTGGGCGATCACGTCACCGCGTGCCGGGTTCGTGACCTCGAAGGTTGCGCCGTCATCGGCGTCGACCCATTCGCCCCCCACGAAGGCGCGGGTCTCCAGCAGCGAGGGGTCGCGCAGCAGGGTCTTCAGGTCGGTGGAATGCTTGGTCATGATCGCTCCTCTGACGGCGGCGCGCATAGATGACCACGCACGGGCGCGCTTGTCAAAACGCGGCCGCCGCTCACGCGCGGGGCAAGCGGATGTGATCGGCACGCCGGGAACAGGGTAACGGTTCCGGATGTTCAAGCTGCGATCGACCCGACCACGGGTCCCCGCAAAAAACAGGAGTTTATCATGCGCAAGCTTTTCCTGACCTCCGCCGTCGCCGCCCTTGGCCTTTCGGGGGCCGCCATGGCCCAGACCACCGCCACCGCCGCGACCGACCTGAACGTGCGTTCGGGCCCCGGCGTCCAGCACGAGGTGATCGGCGCTATCACCGCCGGCAACGAGGTGGATGTCCGCGGCTGCATCGACAGCGCTAACTGGTGCGAAGTGACCTCGGGCGACCTGCAGGGCTGGTCCTATGGCGACTATCTGAACGTCACGGCCGGGGATGAGGTCGTCTCGCTCTATCCCAACCGCCAGACCGTGGGCGTGACCATCATCGAAGCCCCGGCCGAGGCCGATAATGCCGGACAGAACGCCGCGGTCGGCGGACTGGGCGGCGCGGCCATGGGCGCACTGATCGGTGGCCCGGTCGGTGCCGTGGCGGGTGCCGCCATCGGCGGGGGCGCAGCTGCTGCCGCGACCGAGGAACCGACGCCCGAAGTCACCACCTATGTGACGTCGAACAGCGTCGAGCCGGTCTATCTGGAAGGCGAGGTCGTGATCGGCGCGGGCGTGCCCGAGACGGTGAATGTCTATGAAATTCCCGAGCAGCCGCAGTACCGCTATGCCCAGATCAACGGACAGACGGTTCTGGTGGATCCGAACGACCGCCAGATCGTTTACATCTATCGCTAAGCTGTCCCTCTTGGCGATCTCTGGGGGCGGTGCGCTTGGTCGCACCGCCCTTTTTCATGGAAAACGGTCGGACCAGCAGGGCTGCAGGTCGCCCTCCATCGGCTGCGCTGCATGAACCCCACGGGCAATGGCCCGGGCCAGAACGCAGCCCGCGGCATGGCCCAGCCTGAACGCATCCGCCACCGGATCGGCCAGCGGCCGCGCAGCGGTCGAGGCCGCAAAGACCAGATCGCCGTCCAGCGGCGTATGGCTGGGCACCAGCGCGCGGGCCAGGCCGTCATGGGCGGCTGTCGCCAGGCGCTGCAACCCGGCCTTGTCCAGGTTTGCGTCGGTGGCAACGATGGCGATGGTGGTCGCCTCGCCAAGCCGCTTGGCGGGGCGGGGCTCATCGGCGGCGGGGAACTGCGCGGGCAGGCCCAGGCCGCCGAATTCGCCCTCCAGCTCCCAAGGTGCCGCCCAGAACTGCGGATGATCGCCCACGGTCGCGGTGCCGAGGGCATTCACCACCACCAGCGCGCCGACGGTCGCGCCGCAGGACAGCACCGCCGAGGCAGCGCCAAGACCCCCCTTCAGGTTGCCCGTCATCGCCCCCGTTCCGGCCCCGACCGAGCCCAGGGGAAAATCTGCCGCCGCACCTTCCCACGCCCTGCGGCCCAGGCCGGGATAGGGGTTGACGCCCCAACCCTTGTCGCCGCCGTTCAGCAGGTCAAAGACGATCGCACCCGGAACGATGGGCACCCGCGCCGCGCCCACGGCAAAGCCGCGTCCGGCGGTATGCAGCGCCTCCATCACCCCGTCGCAGGCGGCCAAGCCAAAGGCCGATCCGCCCGACAGGACCAGCGCATCGACCCCGCCCACCAGCTTGTCTGGGGCCAGCAGGTCGGTCTCGCGCGTGCCGGGCGCGCCTCCCATCACCTTGACCGAGGCCGCAAAGGGCGCATCGGCGGTCAGGACCGTCACCCCCGACCGCAGGCCCGCATCCTGCGCGTTCCCGACCCGCAGCCCCGCCACATCCGTGATCAGGTTGCGCGGACCGGGCCTCATGCGCCGCCCACGGTCGCCCGCGCCTGCAGGGCGGCCTTCCGGGTCTGGGACAGGGTGGCGCCGGTGGTCAGTGCCTCGGGATCCAGGCGCAGATCAATCACGGCCAGCCGGCCCGACAAGCGCGCGCGCTCAAAGGCGGGCGCGAAATCCTCGTCCCGCTCGACCCGTTCCCCGTGGCCGCCATAGGCGCGGGCGAGGGCGGCAAAATCGGGGTTGAACAGGTCGGTGCCCGAGACGCGACCGGGATAATGGCGCTCCTGGTGCATGCGGATCGTGCCGTAGCGGCCGTTGTTGGCGACGATGACGATGGGCGTGGCGCCGTATTGCGCGGCAGTGGACAGCTCGTTCAGCGTCATCTGAAGGCAGCCGTCCCCGGCCAGGCAGACGGCCATCCGGTCGGGATGCATCAGGCTGGCGGCGATGGCCGCGGGCAGGCCATACCCCATCGACCCCGAGGTCGGCGCAAGCTGCGTTCCGACCTGCCGCCAGCGGTAATAGCGGTGCAGGAAGGCCGCGTAATTGCCCGCGCCATTGGTCAGGATCGCGTCGTGGGGCAGGTGATCGGCCAGCCAGGTGACCACATGTTCCAGACGCAGGGCGCCGGGGGTGCGGCGCGGGGTCTGCCAGGCCTCATACTCCCGGCGCAGGCGCGCCCGCCAATCGGACCAGGGCGCGGGCGGGGCGGGCATGTCGGCCAGGGCCGCCACCACCGCGCGCGGATCGGCCGCCAGTCCGGGATCTGGACGCCACAGCTGGCCCAGCTGGTCCGGGTCGGGATGGACCAGCATCACACGGGCCTGCGGGCGCACCGGGTCCATCAGCGCATAGCCATCCGTCAGCGTGTCCCCCAGGCGGGAGCCGAGCGACAGGATCACGTCCGCCTCGGCCAGGGCGCGGCCCAGGGCCGGGTTCATGCCCACGCCCAGGTCGCCCACGTAATGCGGCAGGCGGTTGTCCATCCGGTCCTGCCGCCGGAAGGGCACCGCCACCGGCAGGTCCCAGGCCGCGGCAAAGCGGGCGAGGTCGTCGGCCGCCTGCTGCGACCACAGGCTGCCGCCCGCCACCACCAGCGGTCGGCGCGCCGTCGACAGCGCCCGCGCCAGGGTCGAGACCGATTCGGGCGCGACATGGGCCAGCGGCAGGCGGGCGGGCGCCAGGTCGGGAATGCAGGTTTGGCCCGACAGCATGTCCTCGGGCAGGGCCAGCACGACGGGGCCGGGGCGGCCCGACTGCGCGACGTGAAAGGCGCGCGCCACGTATTCCGCGATGCGGTCGGTGCTGTCGATCTGCGCCACCCATTTCGCCAGGGGCCGGAACATGGCGCGGTAATCGACTTCCTGAAAGGCCTCGCGATCCTGGTGCCCGCGCGCGATCTGGCCGACGAAAAGGATCATGGGCGTCGAATCCTGGCGCGCGACATGGACGCCCGCGCTGGCATTGGTGGCACCCGGCCCGCGGGTGACGAAGGCCACGCCCGGCCGCCCCGTCAGCTTGCCCGTGGCCTCGGCCATCATCGCGGCGCCGCCCTCGTGGCGGCAGACGATATTGGCGATGCCGCTGTCATGCAGCCCGTCCAGCGCCGCAAGAAAGCTTTCCCCCGGCACCGAGAACACCCGCGTGACGCCGTTCAGGCGCAGCGCCTGGACCAGGATCTGCCCGCCATGCCGCATCCGTTCATCCTTTCGTGAATTCGATCTGGCGCACGCGGACATGCCGCAGCGCCTCGACCATGAAGGCCGTCATCAGGCCAAAGTTCAGCAAGCCGTTGGCCGCCGCCATGCCGCCGAGGATGCGCCAGTCCCGGGGCATCAGCACGTCGCCATAGCCAAGCGTGGTAAAGGTCACCAAGGTGAAATACATGGATTCCTCAAAGCTGGCGAAGACGCCCAGCAGATGGAAGGTCGCGGCCCAGAGCCAGACCGAGGCCGTCAGCATCGCCAGCACCGCAAGGCTGGTCGCCACCACGACCAGGACCAGCTTGGGCCGGTGCGGGGCCTGCATCAGCCAGCGGGACCAGCGGGCAAAGGCCGCCTCCAGCGCCCAGACCGCCTGTCCGGCGATCAGCACGCTGATCACCATCAGCACCGACCCGAAAGCGATCTGTCCCATCATCGCATGTCCCCCCGCCACAGTGCTAGCGCAGGGCGGCCTGGACGCGCAACGGCACCTTTACACGGGCCTGCGCCGCACCTATCTGGCATGGTCATGGCCAAGGATGATGACAGCAGCAACTACAAGGTGATCGCCGAGAACCGGCGGGCACGCTTCGACTACTTCATCGAGAGCGATCTCGAGGTGGGGATCATGCTGACCGGGTCCGAGGTCAAGTCGCTGCGGACCGGCCAGTCCAACATTGCCGAAAGCTATGCCTCGGTCGAGGGCGGAGAGCTGTGGCTGATCAACGGCTATATCGCGGCCCTGGCCCGCGCCGGCGTCTTTGGCCACGAGGAGCGCCGCCGCCGCAAGCTGCTGGTCAACAGGCGCGAGCTGGCCCGCCTGTGGCAGGCCACAGCGCGCGAGGGGATGACGCTGGTCCCGCTGGTGATGTATTTCAACCATCGCGGCATCGTGAAGCTGAAGGTCGGCGTCGCCAAGGGCAAGAAGAACCACGACAAGCGCGAAACCAGCGCCAAGCGCGACTGGAACCGGCAAAAACAGCGGCTTCTGAAGCAGGGATAGACCCTTGCGGCATTGCAGCCCCGCCTGCGCCCCTGTAGATCGGGGCGGCGCAAGCAAGGGGGGACATGCGATGCAGGACGATCCGAAGACACTGGTCTCGACCGATTGGCTGGCCGCCCATCTGAACGATCCCGACCTGCGCATCATCGACGCCAGTTGGCACATGCCCGCCACGGGCCGTGACGCCCGCGCCGAATACGACGCCGTCCACATCCCCCATGCGCGCTTCTTCGACATTGACGCGATCAGCGACAAGCGCAGCGCCCTGCCGCACATGGCGCCCCCGGTCGAGATGTTCATCAGCCGGATGCGCGCCATGGGCATCGGCGACGGCCACCAGATCGTCATCTATGACAATTCCGATATCCGCAGCGCCTTTCGCGTCTGGTGGACCTTTCGACTGATGGGCAAGACCGACGTGGCGGTGCTGGACGGGGGCCTGGCCAAGTGGCAGGCCGAGGGACGCCCGGTCGAGGACATGCCCCCCATCATGCGCGACCGCCACATCACCGTGCAGCGCCAGGCGGCGCTGGTGCGCGACGTGACGCAGGTCGCTGCCGCATCGAAGCTGGGCGATCACGCGATCATCGACGCCCGCGCGCCCGAACGGTTCAGCGGCGAGGTGGACGAGCCGCGTCCCGGCCTGCGGGCGGGCCACATCCCCGGCGCCCGTAACCTGCCCTTTGGCCGCCTGTTCAACGCCGACGGCACCATGATCGCCCCCGAGGCGATCCGCACCGCCTTCGAGGAGGCCGGCGTGGACCTCTCCCGGCCCGCCATCACCACCTGCGGCAGCGGCGTGACCGCCGCGATCCTGTCCTTTGCGCTGGAACGGATCGGGCACCGCAACCACTCGCTCTATGACGGAAGCTGGACCGAATGGGGCAGCTTCGCCGACCTGAACATCGCAACTGGAGACGCCTGAGATGCTGTCCAACCTCAAAGCCCAAGCCCCTGACAAGATCCTGATGCTGATCGAGGAATTCAAGGCCGACACCCGTCAGGGCAAGATCGACCTGGGCGTGGGCGTCTACAAGGACCCGCAGGGCGTCACCCCGGTCATGCGCGCGGTCAAGGCGGCCGAACAGCGGATCTGGGAAACTCAGACCACCAAGGCCTATACCGGCTTGGCCGGCGAACCTGAATACCGCAGCGCGATGGCACGGATGGTGCTGGGCGACGTGCCGGCCGACCGGCTGGCCTCGGTCGCGACCGTCGGCGGCACCGGCGCGATCCGGCAGGCGCTGGAGCTGGCGCGGCTGGCCAATCCCGATGTTCGTGTATTCGTGTCGAACCCGACCTGGCCGAACCACCTGTCGATCATGACCTTCATGGGTCTGCCCTTCACCGAATACCGCTATTTCGACGCAGCGACGCGCGGCGTCGATTTCGAGGGCATGAAGGCCGACATCGCGCAGGCGGGCCGGGGCGACATCGTCCTGCTGCACGGCTGCTGCCACAACCCGACCGGCGCGAACCTGACGATCGATCAATGGGCGCAGGTCGTGGCGATCCTGGAAAAATCGGGGGCCATCCCGCTGATCGACTTGGCCTATCAGGGCTTCGGCGACGGGCTTGACGCCGATGCCGAGGCGACGCGTCTGGTCGCCTCGCGCCTGCCCGAGGTGCTGATCGCGGCGTCCTGCTCCAAGAACTTCGGCATCTATCGCGAACGGACCGGCATCCTGATGGCGTTGGCGGAAAACACCGCCGCGCGGGACCTGGCGCAGGGGTCGATGGCCTATCTGAACCGCCAGAACTACTCCTTTCCGCCCGACCATGGCGCGCGCATCGTCAGCACCATTTTGACCGACGACGCGCTGCGTGCCGACTGGGCCGCCGAACTGGAGGAGGTGCGCAACACCATGCTGGGTCTGCGCGACCAGCTGGCCGCCGAGCTGCGCGACCTGACGGGCAGCGACCGCTTCGACTTCATCGCGCAGCATCGCGGCATGTTCTCGCGCCTGGGCGCCAGCCCCGAACAGGTGCAGACGCTCAAGTCCGACGCGGCCATCTACATGGTAGGCGATTCGCGGCTGAACATCGCCGGGTTGAACCGCGACACCGTTCCGGTCCTGGCCCGCGCGATCATCGACGCCGGCATCTGAGACGGGGCCGGGGCGGTTCCGCCGCCCCGGCCTTGAAGCGCTGTCAGCGGCGGGACAGCCGCTGTTCGATATAGGCGCGCAGCTCCTCGACCTCGCTCCGGCAGTCGGTCATGGCCTCCAGCGCGGCCTGCCGGTCGGCCTGGGCTGTCGCCAGTTCCGCCTCGCGCTGCTGCAGCAGGGCCAGCGCGGCATCACGCTCTTCGCAGGTCGCGCGCATCTGCCCCGCAAGGCGCTCCACCTCGCCCGGCGGGGCGCTGCCGGCGCGGGCGATGCGCTGGACCAGCCAGCTTGCGATCCAGCCCAGCAGGAAGGCGCCGAACAGGATCAGCGCGGTCACGGCAATGAACTCGGATCGTGTCATGGGTCGCTCGCTTCGTCCTGCGCCGCGGCCCGGTCCGCGACCCCTTCGGGGCGGGCACCCGGTCGCGGGGTGGTGTCGTCGGCTGCCTGCACGGGCACCCTAAGGTTTTCCTCGCGCTCGTCCAGCGACTGGAACTCTTCGCTGACGCCCACGGTCAGCGGCACCATTCCCGAGGAATCGTTGCTGTGCGGCAGCTGCGGGCCCTGCATCTGCGGCGGAGGGGGGGCGGCCCGGGGCAGCTGGGGGCCCTGCATCGGGGGCATCTGCGGGCCCTGCATCCGGCCTGCGGCAAGAACCTCCATGTCAGGACCGGCCATCGGGGCGGCAGGCGGGACCTCGGGCGGCGCGCCGGTCACGCCGGATAGCGCGGCGGGCTGCGGCGGGGTGTCGGGCTGGACGGGGCGGGGCGACAGCAGGCGGAATTCGATCCGCCGGTTGGCCTCGCGCCCTTCCTCGGTTTCGTTGCTGTCCAGGGGCTGGCTTTCGCCATAGCCGCGCGAGGTCATGTTCGTCGTGTCGATGCCCGCATCCCGCATGGCGGCGACGATGGCCTGCGCCCGGCCGCGCGACAGCTCGGCATTGAACCCCTCCGAGCCCTGCGAATCGGTATGCCCGCCCGCCTCGATCTGGAACTCGCCGCAGTCGGCCATGACCTCGGCCAGTTGCGACAGGGTAGGGGCTGGGTCGCCCGCGATCGAGGCGCGGCTGGGTTCAAAGCCGATCTCGCTTTCGGACATGATGCGGTTCAGCCGGGCAACGCATTCCTCGCCATCGGGCAGTCCCAGCACAGGGTCCAGGCGTCGGTCATAGCTGATCGCCAGATCATAGCGCGCGCCGGGTCCAAGTCGCTCGGTCAAAAGCGCCACCGCCGCGTCGGTCGCCTGGGGATCACCTGACACGCCCCCAAGCGTGATCAGTTCCGGCGTCACCGCCACCTGTCCCGAATGCAGCGTGCCGACGGCCTCCAGCGCGGCGATCACGCGCACGGTCCAGCCCTCGGGCACCTGCGCATCGCTGCGCAGCCCGCTTTGCGTCACCTGGAAGCGCGATCGTGCAAAGCTGTCCACCGCTTGGCGCATCTGCGCGTCGGCGATCCGGCCGCGCATCGACAGCATCCCCGAATCGGTGAGGCTGGCGTTGAATTCGATCGGAACCGGCTTGTCGGTCTTTGCCGTCTCCAGCCGCGCCTCCAGCGCAAACTCCGCCGGCAGCGCCTGGCGCAGCTGCGCCACGACCTCGTCGAACTGCGCGCGCCCGACACCTGCGCCGGCCCGCAGGCCGATCCGGGCATCCGACAACGTGACCGCTCCCTGCCCCAGTTGCGATAGCGCCCCGATGGCCGCCACCGCCGCGTCCCCCCATGCGGGCGAGGGCGCCCCAAGCCCCAGGGGACAGTCCGCCCGCCCGATCAGCCCCGCCGCCCGCGCCGCCTCGGTGATCCGGGCGGCGGTCGGCTGGTCCTCGGCCACGCAGGCGTCCAGGCGCGCCCCCGAGGCGTTCATGACAAAGCGCAGCGCATAGGGCGAAACCACCGGCCGGGGCGCCGAGATCCGTGCCTGCAGCTTGACCCCCTCAGGGCGTGCCTTTTGCAGCGCAGCCTCCAGCCGGGCCTTGTCCTGGGCATTGTCGGCCAATGCCACGACCGTGACCTCGCCGGGTGCGATCGAGATCTTGGCCGGTCCCGCCATCCGCAGCGCCTGCAGGCCAAAGCGCATCGCCGCCTCCCACAGGGGCGGCAGGGGATAATCCGCGCTTTCCAGCAGGTCGGTCACCGGCACGGCCGCCCGTTCTCCGCGCAGGTCGCGCAGGATCGCGGCGCGGTCGGTCCCGGCCGGCACCAGCCCGATCAGCGAGATGCCCTGGTCATTGCGCAGCAGCTCGATCTTGAATTCGGGCGGCGTCAGCGCGTCCACGGCCGCCACGGTTGTCTCGTCCAGGATGCGGCTGGCATCCACGGCGGTGGCGGCCTGGGTCAGGGCCCGGAACCGTGCGACCTCGGAAGGGGCGGTTCCGGTCAGGCGAACCCGCAGCCCGTCCGTCTGTACCCGGGCCCAGTCATGGCCAGCACCGGTCAGGGCGCGTTCCACATCCTCGGCCGTGCGCTCCTCGAGATAGGTCGCCGCCGTCTCGGCGCCGGCCCAGCAGAGCCCCCCCGCGCCGGCCAGAACCAGCACGGTCACCAGGGAGGTCGAGATTCGGCGGCGCGTTCTTGCCATGAGGGAAAGACCCGGGACTGTTGCAATTGCGCAACGTCTAGTGCCCCGTCCGGCCTCCTGCAATCACAGCAGCCCCGCAACGGCAAGAAACAGCGCAAGGATCAACCCGGCATCGCGGTTGGACCAAAAGAGGCGCAGGCAGGTGCCGCCGTCATTAGGGCGAAAGTTCCGCAACTGCCACAGCAGGTGCAGACCAAAGCCCAGCAGCCCCGCAAACGCGATCAGCAGGTTGCCCCCCGTCAGCGCGATGGCCACGGCCAGGACCGCCACCGACAGCAGCGCAAAGCCCGTCAGGATGAGCGGACTGCGGTCGCCGAAGAGGCGCGCCGTGGATTTCACGCCGATCAGGGCGTCATCCTCGACATCCTGATGGGCATAGATCGTGTCGTAAAAGATCGTCCAGGCGATGGCGCCCGCCCAGGCCACCACCGGCGCCGCGTCCACGCGTCCCATATGCGCGGCATAGGCCAGCATCACGCCCCAGTTGAAGGCAAGGCCCAGAAAGACCTGCGGCCACCAGGTGAACCGCTTGGCAAAGGGATAGATCGCCACCAGCCCCAGCGAGGCGACCCCCATCCAGATCGCCGCCGGGCCAAGCGTCAGCAGGATCACCATGCCCACCAGCCCCTGCACGATCAGCCAGGCATAGGCGCCCCGCAGGCTGATCTGACCCGAGGGCAGGGGTCGCGACCGCGTGCGGGCCACCTGCGCGTCGAAGTTGCGGTCGGTGATGTCGTTCCAGGTGCAGCCCGCCCCGCGCATCACGAAGGCGCCGATGGTGCAGGCCAGCGCGATCCACAGGTCGAACCAGCGTGGGCCGTCCGCCATCATCGCCAGTCCGATCCCCCACCAGCAGGGCAGCAGCAGCAGCCAGGTGCCGATGGGCCGGTCGGCGCGGCTCAGCCGCAGCAGCGGCCGGCTGGCCCGGGGCGCCAGGCGGTCCACCCAGTTCCCCTTGGGGGCGTCGAAGACGGCGTCTGGCCTTTCGGTCTGGCTTTGCATAGCGTCGGGCCCATCATGGCTAGGATCAGACTGTTCATAGATCACCCCTTGGTCGCGGGACAACCCGTCCCCTTGGACCCGGCGCAGGCGCATTACCTGTCGGGGGTCATGCGCCTGCGCGCGGGCGACGTGGTCACAATTTTCAACGGCCGCGACGGAGCCTGGTCGGCCAGCCTGCTGGAGGCGGGCAAGCGTGGCGGCAGCCTGATGCCGGACGCCCAGACCGGCCCGCAGCGGAACCCGCCCGACCTGTGGCTGCTGTTCGCGCCGATCAAGAAGGCCCGCACCGACTTCATCGTCGAAAAGGCAGCCGAGATGGGCGCCGCCCGGATCCTGCCCGTGCAGACCGACCATACCAATTCCGAACGCATCCGCCAGGATCGGCTCCAGGCCCATGCCGTCGAGGCGGCCGAGCAATGCGGCGGCACCTTCGTGCCCGAGGTGGCGGATCTGGCGCCGCTGTCGCGGCTGTTGGACGGGTGGGACGGGACGCGCCGCATCCTCTGGGCGGACGAGGCCCGCGTCGGACCCGCCGCCACCCTGGCCGAACTGCCCCCCGGCCCTTGGGCCATCCTGATCGGCCCCGAAGGCGGATTTTCTGCCGCCGAGCGGGCGCATCTGGGGCGCCTGCCCTTTATCACCCCGGTCAGCCTCGGGCCGCGAATCCTGCGCGCCGACACGGCAGCGGTCGCGGCGCTGGCGCTGTGGCAGGCAGCCTTGGGTGATTGGCGCTAGGTCAAGCAGCAGATCCATGCTGCGATGCGGCATAGCGTGGTGCGATTGCGACAGTTTTACGGCAAAAAGCCCCGCTTTCCCTGCGATTGCTGCATAGCGGCATTGTTGCTTTCGCAGCTACTCTTTGCAGGGTGCCGGAACTATTTCCAGATCATCCGCAAACTGCCCCCGGATGGGGCAATCTGAACACAGGTGACATGATGGCGATGATGGATACGAACCGCATCTCGACTGCTCCGGGACTGGGTACTCTGGTGGTGCGTCTGTTCTCGGCCGTCGCGTCCTTCTGGGATGCGCGCGTGACGCGCCGCGAACTGAGCCGCCTGTCGGACCGCGAACTGGACGATATCGGCCTGTGCCGTGGCGACATCGATCAGGCGGCCCGCAGCTGAGACCGACTTGTCGGACCGACGAACGAACCCCCGAAAGCGTCATGCTCGCGGGGGTTTTTTCTTGTCCACGGGGTGGATTGCGCCCGTCCCTCAGGCTCGGGTCATGACCAGGGTTGTCCAGTCGCCCAGGTCGTCGCGCCGATCCAGCGCGAAGCCGGCCGCCTGATAGGCCGCCACGACCTCCTCGGCCTGGGTGGTCAGGATCCCCGACATGATGATCCTGCCCGCAGGTGCCACATGGCGCGCCATGTCGGGGGACAGGTCGATCAGCGGCTGCTTGAGGATATTGGCCAGCACCAGGTCATAGGGCGCCGCCTGTTCCAGCGTGGGATGCTCGAAGCCCGCTGCCTCGATGCAGACGACGCGCCCGTCGAGGCCATTGGCGATGACATTGGCGGCGGCCGTGTCGACCGCAATCGGGTCGATGTCGCTGGCCAGAACGGTCACGTGCCACAGCCGCGCCGCGCCCATCGCCAGAACGGCGGTGCCGCAGCCGATATCGGCGATGCGGGTGGCGTCGAACCCCTCCTGCGCCAGCCGGTCCAGCGCCTCCAGGCAGCCCTTGGTGGTGTTGTGATGGCCGGTGCCAAAGGCCATGGCGGCCTCGATGCACAGGGCCTCGACGCCCTCGGGGACGGTGTCGGCATCGTGGCTGCCGTGGACGTAAAAGCGGCCCGCCCGCACGGGGGTCAGTTCACGGCGCACATGGGCCACCCAATCCACCTCGGGCAGTTCCGAAATGACAAAGGGCTGCGCGTCATGGGCCGCGGCCAGCAGGGCCAGCGCGATCTCGTCCGGGCTTTCGGTGAAATAGGCGCCGACCTCCCACCGCTCGGACCCGTCCTCGATCTCGAAGATGCCGGTGCCGACGGGCTCGGGGGTCAGCTCCTCGCAGGCCTCGGCCAGCGCTTCGGCGGCCTCGCGGCCTTGCAGATGGGTCAGGGCGGTAAAGGTCGTCATCAGATCGGATCCGGATTGGGAATGCTGGCCTCTACCCCGGTGCCCTTGAGGCCGCAATAACCGTCGGGATTCTTTTCCAGATATTGCTGATGCGCCTCGTGCGCGGGCCAGAACTGCGCGGCATCGACGATCTGGGTCGTCACCTTGGGAAAGCCCTGCACGGCCAGGCGGTTGTCATAGTCGATCTTGGAGGCTTCAGCCGCGCTGCGCTGGCTGTCGGTGAAGGTCATGATCAGGCTGCGGTACTGGCTGCCGATGTCGTTGCCCTGCCCGTTTTCCTGGGTGGGGTCGTGGTTTTCCCAGAACAGCTTCAGCAAGTGGTCATAGCTGATCAGCGAGCTGTCATAGATGACCCGCACCACCTCGGCATGGCCGGTGTCGCCACGCTTGACCTGGTCATAGGTCGGGCTCTGGACCTCGCCGCCGGCAAAGCCCACCTCGGTCAGCCAGACCCCGTGCTCCTGCCAGAACAGTCGCTCGACCCCCCAATAGCAGCCCATGCCGAAGATCGCCTGATCGTAGCCGGCGGGAGGATTGGCCCCCAGGGGCCGGTGAAAGATCGCGTGTTCGGTCATCGCAAAGCCTCTTTTCCTGGTGTCCCCGCCAAACGCGGGACGGGTTGTGCCGGTTCACCCCCGCGGATGCGCCGCACGATAGACGGCCATCAATTGGGCATCATCCACCCCGGTATAGACCTGCGTGGTGGACAGGCTGGCATGGCCCAGCAGCTCCTGGATGGTGCGCAGGTCGCCCCCGGCCGCCAGCAGATGGGTGGCAAAGCTGTGTCGCAGGGCATGGGGCGTGGCCGTCGCGGGCAGGCCCAAGGCGGCGCGCGCCTTGCGCATCGAGCCGGCCACGCTGGCCGCGCCAAGTCGTCCGCCGCGCATGCCGCGAAACAGCGGCTGCTCGGGGGCCAGGACCCAAGGCGTCAGGCGCAGGTATTCTGCCACCGCCGCGCGTGCCACCGGCAGCACCGGCACCTGACGTTCGCGCCCGCCCTTGCCGCGGATGATCAGCCCCTCGGGGAAAGGCCAGTGGCGCCCGTCCAGCGCCAGCGCCTCGGAAATCCGCAGCCCGCACCCCCAGAGCAGCGTCAGCACGGCCATGTCGCGGGCGCCGACCCAGGGCGTTGCGTGCAAGGCGACCTCGGCCAGCGTGTTCTGGGCCTGGTCGGGCGTCAGCGGACGGGGCAGGGACCGGGCATAGCGCGGGCTGCGGGCCGAAAGCGCGGCGGACAGATCGTACCCCTCGCGGTCGGACAGCCAGCGCAGAAAGGACCGCACCGCCGACTGCCGCCGCGCCAGCGACCGGGCGCCCAGGCCACGCGCCCGTTCGGCGGCGGCAAAGGCGCGCATGTCGGTCTGCCGCAGGCCGGCCAGCGCGGCTGGCGTCGCGGCCTGGCCCCAATGGGCGCCGATGAAGTGCAGAAAGGCGATCAGATCCGCCTGATAGGCGGTGATCGTGTGGTCGGCGCGGTCCTTGACGGCCCCCTCGGTCTCCAGCCAGCGGGCCAAGGCGTCGCTGGTTGCAGGGGCCAGGGCCAGCGGCCGCTGCGTCATCGCGCCAAACGGTCCAGCAGGACCAGCCGGAAGACCTGCGCGAAGAACCGCAGAAGATCGGTGCCATGCGAGGGCTGGAAGCGGCCGGCATCGGCGCTGCCCATCAGCAGCATGGCGCGAGGCCGGGCGGCGCCCAGGTCAAGCGGCAGCAGCGCCTCGGAGGCCAGCGACCGGCCGTGCATCGGCCGGGTGATCGCTGTGGCCGGCCGCAGCACGATGTCGTCGCCCCGCGGCGCGCGACGGCCGGCGGCCACGATGCGCTCGATCATGCCCTGCGGGAGGATCACGACATCCTCGGGCAGGGTGGGCATCGCGGGCTCGGCCTCGACCACCAGGCGCAGGGTCTCGATCCGCAGCAGGGGGGCGATGTTGGATTGCAGGGCGCCGATGAAATCCGACAGGTCGGCCGATTCCAGCAGGCCGATCACCGCACGATGGACGATCGCCATGCCCGACTGGTTGTCATAGGCGGCGGCGATCACGCTTTCATGCGTCGCCTCCAGCCGGTCTAGCCGGCCTTCCAGCGCCTCCATCGCGCGGCCGCGGATGTCGATGACATTGGCCCCGGCCTCGGCCTCGCGCGCGGCGACCAGGGCACGCATCAGGTCGCGATCGGCCAGGATCGCGGCGGGGTCGGAGATCAGCCGTTCCCGGATCTCTGGTTCAAGCGCGTCGTTCATCCCCGTCCCCTGGTCCTTGCCGGTCACCCGATCTTCTGGCCGGTCTGCTTCCAGTCCGCATCAAACTGCGCCAGGCCCTTGTCGGTCAAGATGTGGTTCGCCATCGACTTGATGACCGACGGCGGCGCGGTGATCACGTCGGCGCCGATCTTGGCGGCATCGACGATGTGGTTCACCGTGCGGATCGAGGCGGCCAGGATCTGCGTCTCGAAGCCGTAGTTGTCATAGATCTCGCGGATGTCGGCGATCAGGTCCATCCCGTCCAGGTGGATGTCGTCCAGCCGGCCGATGAAGGGGCTGATGAAGGTCGCGCCCGCCTTGGCGGCCAGGATCGCCTGCGCGGCCGAGAAGCACAGCGTGACATTGACCATATGGCCTTCGTCCGACAGCGCGCGGCAGGCCTTGAGACCGTCCCAGGTCAGCGGCACCTTGACGGTAATGTTGCCGGCGATCTGCGCCAGGTGCTTGCCCTCGCGGATCATGCCCTCGGCATCGGCGGCCACGACCTCGGCCGAGACGGGACCCGCCACCAGTTCGCAGATCTCGCGCGTGACCTCGGCGATGTCGCGTCCGGCCTTCAGGATCAGCGAGGGGTTGGTGGTGACCCCGTCGACCATGCCCAGGTCGTTCAGTTCGCGGATGGCGGCAATATCGGCGGTATCGACAAAGAACTTCATGGTCCGGCTCCTCTGGTACGCTTTGGGTGGGTCATACTTCAGATGGCCCCGCGCGGGAAGGCCGAACCGGTCCCGCCGCGCGGCCGGGGCTTGCAACCGGCGGCGCGGCCCGTCTTTATCGCGGCCCATGAGCCAAGCCTTTTTCCCGCCCCGCGCCCGGATCGCGGTCCTGACTTGCGAGCCTGTGGGCGTGCTGGATTACTTGGCGCCCGACACCGGGGTGCGTCAGGGACAGCTGGTGCTGGTGCCGCTGGGGCCGCGTCGGGTGCTGGGCCTTGTCTGGGGCGAGGGGACCGGCGATTTCGACCTGGCACGGCTGCGCCCGGTCGCGCGGGTGCTGGATGCGGAACCCTTTTCGGCGGGGTTCCTGGATTTCCTGACGCGGGCGGCGGAATACACGCTGACGCCGCTGCCCCTGATGCTGCGCATGGCCACGCGTGCGCCCGATATGGACCAGCCGCCCGCCGCCCGCCGCATCATCGTGCCCGGCTCGGGGCAGGTGGGCCGCCAGACCGAGGCGCGCGCCCGTGTCATGCAGGTGGTGGCCGATCACGGCGGCGCAAGCTTTGCCGCCTCGGAACTGGCGCAGCTGGCGGGGGTCGGCACCTCGGTCGTCAAGGGGCTGGTGGGCATGGGCGCCCTGGCCGAGATCGAGGCGCCGCGCGACCTGCCCTATCCGCGGCTGGATCCCACCCTTCCGGGCAAGCCCTTGGCCCCCGACCAGCAGGCGGCGGCCGACAGCCTGCACGGCGCCATCAGGTCCGGCAGCTATGGCACCACGCTGCTGCGCGGCGTCACCGGCTCGGGCAAGACCGAGGTCTATCTGGAAGCCGTGGCCGAATGCCTGGCGCAGGGGCGGCAGGCGCTGGTCCTGCTGCCCGAGATCGCGCTCTCGGCCGAGTTCCTGGACCGGGTCGAGGCGCGGTTCGGCGCCCGCCCCGGCGAATGGCACAGCGGCATCACCCGGACCGAGCGGCGGCGCCTGTGGCACATGGCCGGCCGGGGTGAGGTCGGGCTGGTCGTCGGCGCGCGGTCGGCGCTGTTCCTGCCCTTCCGCGACCTGGGCCTGATCGTCGTCGATGAGGAGCATGACAGCAGCTACAAGCAGGAGGACGTGGTCTATTACAGCGCCCGCGACATGGCGGTGCTGCGCGCCTCGATCAGCCGGTCGCAGGTGGTGCTGGCCTCGGCCACGCCCAGCCTGGAAAGCTGGGTGAATGCGGCGGCGGGCAAGTATCGGCGGCTGGACCTGCGGTCCCGCTATGGCGAGGCCGAACTGCCCCAGATGGCCGCGATCGATCTGCGCGCCGAGGCGATGGAGGCGGGGCGCTGGATCTCGCCCACGCTGGCGCAGGCGGTCACCGACCGCCTGGCCAAGGGCGAGCAATCGCTGATCTTCCTGAACCGGCGCGGCTTTGCCCCGGTCACCGTCTGCCGCGCCTGCGGCGAGCAGATCGGCTGCCACCAATGCGACGCGCGCATGGTCGAACACCGCTTCCAGAACCGCCTGGTCTGCCACCAATGCGGCGAAACGCGCCCCATTCCCACGGCCTGCCCCAGTTGCGGGGTCGAGGGCAAGCTGGCCCCCATCGGCCCCGGCGTCGAACGCATCGCCGAGGAGGTCGCGGCCCGTTTTCCCGAAGCCAAGGCGACCGTGCTGTCATCCGACCTGTTCCATTCGGCGCGGGCGCTGAAGGAGACCATTGCCGAGATCGCCGAGGGCGACACCGACATCATCATCGGCACGCAGATCGTCGCCAAGGGCCACAACTTCCGCCGCCTGACACTGGTGGGGGTCGTGGATGCCGACCTGGGCCTGCAGGGCGCGGACCTGCGGGCGGCGGAGCGCAGTTTCCAGCTGATGCGGCAAGTGGCCGGGCGGGCGGGGCGCATCAGCGGGGCGGCGCCGGGCATCGCCCTGCTGCAGACGCACCAGCCGGACCACCCGGTGATCCGCGCGATCCTGACGGGGCGGGACGAGGCTTTCTGGGACGCCGAGGCGCAGGGGCGGCAGGCTGCCGGGATGCCCCCGTTCGGCCGCCTGGCCGGGATCATCCTGTCGCATCCCGACCTGGGGGTGGTCGCCGATTTCGCCCGGCACCTGGCGGGGCTGGCGCAACCCCTGGCCGAGGTCGGCGCCGAGCTATGGGGACCCGCGCCCGCGCCCATTGCGCGGGTCAGGGGGCGGCACCGGATGCGGATGCTGATCCGCGCGCCCCGCCAGGCGCCGCTGCAGGCGGCCATCGCGGACTGGCTGTCGGGCGTCAAGCTGCCCACGAACCTGCGCCTGTCGGTGGACATCGACCCGCAGAGCTTTCTGTGACAGGGGCCCGCGCCTAGTTCCTCAGCACGATGCAGCGCCCGCCAAGCCGCTGAAAGCGGGCGCAGAAGGTCGCGGCCTCGTTGCGGGACTGATAGCCCACCTGCGCGGTATAGACGGCGCGCGGCATGCCGTTCAGCCGCTTGCGCACGTAACCGACGCGCGCGCCGCCATCCAGGATCGGCCGCAACGTGCGGTTCAGGCGGGCCACCTGCTGCGCAGCCCCCGCCTGGCTGGGGTGGCTGGCCACGATCACCCCCCAGGGCATGACCGGGGGCTGGGTGTTGAACTCGCGCAGCTTGCGGTCGCCGGCCATCTTCTCGCAGGATTTCCGAAAGGGCATGTCGGGGACCAAAGCCAGCCTGAGGTCGGATGGTGCGGGCGGGTTGTCGCGCCAGCGATGGGCGCTGAAGCCGGTGATCGATTCGACGTAATCCACCGTCTCATAGGGCAGGGTCGTCTGCTGGGCGACAAAGCGCGCGGCGCGGTTCTCGCCGCCGTTATAGGCGACCGCCGCCAGGCCGATATTGCCGAAACGCTGGCTCAGCTGGCTCAGGTACCAGGCGGCCTTGCCAATGGCCTGGGCCGGGTTGAAGGGGTCGTCCAGCCAGTAGAGGTCGGCCGTTCCCGGCATGAACTGCGCAATGCCAAGCGCCCCGGCGGGGCTGACGGCAGAGGGCTCGAACCGGCTTTCCTTCCACAGCAGGCGGGCCAGGAAGGCGGGGTCCAGCCCCTGCTCGCTGGCATTGCGCTCGATCAGCTTGCAGACATCGGCGGCATAGCTGTCCTTGCGGATGCAGTCGCGCCCGTCATCGCTGCAGCGCAGATCCTCGGTCACCCGGGGCGGTGCCCGCCCGTCCAGCGCATCAACGGCTGGACGCGCCGATGCGCCGGTCGCGGCAGGCGCCAGCAGCGCGGCGGCCAGGGCAAGACGGAGGAAAAGCTGGAACATGAGGGTCATCAGGTCTTTCGCCGGCGGGGCAGGATCAGGCCGGCCCGCGCCGGGTCACTTGGATGTCTTGGTGGGATCGGCCTTGGCGCCTGCGCCCTTTGCCGCCTTGCCCTTGGCCCCGGCCTTCTTGCCAGTGCCCTTGGACTTGGCAGCCTTGGGCTTGTCGGTGCTTCCCGCAGCCTTTTTGGCGGCCTTGCGCTCGACCTTTTCGGCAGCTTTCTGGGCTTCCTTGGCGGCCTTCTTCGCGGCCTTCCGGTCGGCCTTGGCGGCTTCGCTCTCGGCCTCCTTCAGCACCTTCTTCGCCGCCTTGCGCGCAACCTTGTCAGCCTCCTTGCGGGCCTTCCGCAGGATCTGGGCCGTGCTGGCCTCGGCCGGGACGGAGGTGGGAACCGGCGGCAGGTTCTCGGCGGGGGCCTCGACCTCAGCGGCCGGGGCTGGCGAGGTGGTGCGCCGCTTGGGGATGCGATGCGGCTCCGTGCGCAGATCCGTCTTGCGGGCCTCGGCCGATTTGCGGCCGGCGGGCTTGCGCGACACGGTCGCCCGCTTGCGCTTGGTGGCTGTCTTGGCCGCGGCGGGCGCGATGGCCGCCACCGTGGAAGCGGTCGGCGCGGTGGCCTGGATGGCGGAGGCGGCCTCGCGCCGGGCCGGCAGGCCGCGTTTGCGCCGCTCGGCCTCCACGCGGCGGATGCCGGCGGTCATCATGCGGGCCGGCTCATCATTGGCGTCCGCACCTGCCTTGGCGCCGGCCTTGGCCTCGTCCCGCGCCCTGCGCAACTGCTCCAGCAGGTCATAAAGGGCCGGGTCGTCCAGGCGGGCCAGTGCCGGATGGCGGCTTTGCTCGCTGAGGCTCAGCTGGTCCTTGTTCAGCATTTCCTGCTCGCGCTTGACGTGATTGGGCATCGCGGGGCCTTCGGATCAAGGGGTTGGATGTGTCAGGACATTGCGCACAGAACGCGGGATTTGCAATTGGAAAGGCCCGGCATGCGCCGGGCCTGTCTCATCATCATCATCCGCCTACGGGACCGGGTCGCCGGATCACCAGCTGGGCACGGCGCTTTCCACGGGCGAGACAAAGCCCGCATCGGCGGTGGCGAAGGGATCAGTCACGGCGGTCGTGTCCATCGCCATCGGCTCCGGCGCTGCTGTCGGCATGGCGGTCGGGGTGGCCATCATCGCGGCATAGGGATCCACCGCCGGTTGCGCCGGCGCCAGGGCCGTGGCCTGAACCGGGGCGGCGGCAGGATCGATGACAGGCTGGGCCTGGACGGCCGGGACGACGTAACCTTCGGGGGTTTCCATCATCGGGCCTTCCATCCGGACGCTTTCAGCCTCGGAGCGCACGACGACCTCGGTCCCGTTCGGCACCGCCTCGAAAAGGTCGATCACGTCCTGGTTGAACAGGCGGATGCAGCCGGCCGAGGTCGCCTTGCCGATGGACGAGGGGTCCATCGTGCCGTGGATGCGGTAATAGGTGTCGGTGTTGCCCTGGTAGAGATAGAGCGCGCGCGAGCCGAGCGGGTTGTGCATGCCGCCCGACAGGCCGCCGGCGAACTGGCCGTAAAGCTCGGGCTCGGTCTTCAGCATGTTGTCGGTCGGGCGCCAGCTGGGCCAGGCCGCCTTGCGGGCGATCGTGGCGCGACCCTCGAAGCCCTTGCCGGCACGGCCGACGGCAACGCCATAGCGCATCGCCTGGCCCCCCGGCTGAACGTGGTACAGCACGCGCGCATAGGGGTCGACCACGATCGTGCCCGGAGTTTCGGTGCCGTTGTAAGGAACGGTCTGGCGGCGGTTGCGGTCGATCAGATAAGCGGCGCGGATGGCGGGGATCTGGATGGCGTCGCCGTTGGGGCCACGGTCGACGCGGGACTGGTAGATCTCGGGGATCGACACCGGCTGCTGCGGCGCCGGGGCCGCTGCTTCCTGGGAGGGACCACAAGCCGCCAGCCCCAAGGCCAGCGCCGTAAAGAGAAAAGCGAGGCGCATCGTTGAATGTTCCTTGTTCATCGTCGGTCCCGCCGGCAGAGACAGGGCCGAGGCAGCATCAAATTTCTATCGCGACAACGGCGGTGCCATCATGCGCGATTCGCATAGCGTTCCATGGGCCCGACCATGCAGTCGCGTCAAGCCCGGCGGGGCGATCGTGACCCCCACGGCGCGTCGCAATCCAAACTATGTGGCCGCGCCGCGTCAGCCCCATCAAGTTTGCACTGCAGCGGAACAACTTGCCGTGTGGTTTGGTTTCCGGAACGCGCGCAGGTTGCCGCAACATTCCAGGGAATCACTCAAGATGAACATCATCGTTGCACTGATCATCGGTGCCATCGCCGGCTGGCTGGCCGGTCTTCTGGTCAAGGGCCGCGGGCAGGGCCTGCTGGTCAATATCGTCGTGGGCATCGTGGGGGCGCTGATCGCCTCGTTCCTGTTCCCGGCGGTCGGCTTCGGCGCGGCGGGTTCGGTGCTGGGCGCGATCGTCCACGCCACCCTGGGCGCGGTGATCCTGCTGCTTGTCCTGCGCCTGGTTCAGCGCGCAGGGTGACGCGATAGACCTTTCCCGGACCGGGCGGCCCCCGGGGTCGCCCGCCAGAACGAGCAGCACGACGTGACCAGCCCGAACCCGCCAGATGATGCCTTGGCCCGCGCCCGTCCGCGCGGCGCGCTTGCCCCCTTCGGCTATCGCGATTTCCGGCTGCTGTGGTCGGCCACGCTGATCTCGAACTTCGGGGGGCTGATCCAGGCGGTGGGCGCCGCCTGGCTGATGACGCAGCTGACCGAAAGCGCCACGCTGATCGCGCTGGTGCAGGCGTCGAACACGCTGCCGGTGATGCTGCTGGCCATTGCCTCGGGTGCCCTGGCCGACATCTTCGACCGCAAGACGCTGCTGATGACGGCGCTGATCTTCATGGCAACCATGTCGGTCGCGCTGGCCGTCGTCGCCTGGAACGGCTGGCTGACGCCCTGGCTGCTGCTGGCCTTCACCTTTCTGCTGGGGGCGGGGCAGGCGGTCTACAACCCGCCCTGGCAGGCCAGCATGGGCGACCTCGTGGCGCGTCAGGACCTGCCGGCGGCGGTCAGCCTGAACTCGGTCGGCTTCAACCTGATGCGCAGCGTCGGCCCGGCGGCCGGCGGCTTCATCGTGGCGGCCTTCGGCGCGGCGGCGGCATTCGCAGTGAACGCGGTCAGCTATCTGCCCCTGCTGGGTGCCATGGCCCGGTGGAAGCCCAGCCTGGCTCCCCGCGTGACCACGCCCGAGCCCTTCCTGGCGGCGATGGGGGCGGGGCTGCGCTATGTCGCGCTGTCGCCGAACCTGATGCGGGTGATGCTGCGCGGCGCGCTTTTTGGCTTTGCCGCCATCGCTGTGCTGGCCTTGCTGCCGCTGGTCGCCAAAAGCCACCCCGAAGGCGGGTCGCTGCTGTTCGGGGGCCTGCTGGGCTGCTACGGCGTCGGCGCGATCGCGGGGGCGCTGCTGAACCCGCGGATCCGGGCGCGGCTGGAAAATGAACATGTCGTGCGGATGGCCTTCGGGGGCTTCGCGGTGGCGGCGCTGCTGCTGGGGCTGACCGAATCCGTCTGGCTGCATGCGCTGGCGATGCTGCCGGCGGGGGCGGCGTGGGTGCTGGCGCTGTCGCTGTTCAACGTGACGGTCCAGCTGTCCACGCCACGTTGGGTCGTCGCCCGGGCGCTGGCGCTGTACCAGACCGCGACCTTCGGCGGCATGGCGGCGGGGGCCTGGCTCTGGGGCGCGGTGGCGGGGGCCCAGGGGCTGGACGTGGCGCTGGCCAGTGCGGGTGGCGTCCTGGTCTTTGGCGGCGTGATCGGCCTCTGGCTGCGGGCGCCGGAATTCGGGACCGTCGATCTGGATCCTGTGAACCGCTTTCGCGAACCCGCGCTGCGGCTGGACCTGCGCGGGCGCTCCGGCCCGATCATGGTGATGGTCGACTACAGCATCGACCATGACGACGTGGCCGAGTTCCTGCGCCTGATGCGCCAGCGGCGCAACATCCGCAGGCGGGACGGCGCCCGCAACTGGGCGCTGCTGCGCGACCTGGAGCATCCCGACCGCTGGAGCGAAAGCTATCACATCGCCACCTGGGACGAATATGTCCGCCACAACCTGCGCCGTACCAAGTCGGACGCCGAGGTGACGGTTGCCCTGCGCGCCCTTCACCGGGGCGAGGGCGATCCCGTCGTCCACCGGATGATCGAACGCCACAGCGTCGGCCCCCAGGACGACGTCCCCCTGGTCGGCAAGCTGGAGATCCCCTGAACCCTCCCTCCGCGCCGCGGCAAGACGGGCTTTGCGCCCATGGCCCTGCTGCGGTAAACCCGCCCTCAAGACACCATGAGGGCAGAGGCGATGAGATCGGCAACTCGGACAGCGACGGCTGTGGGCGCGGTGGCGCTGGCACTGATGGGCATGACGGCGACCGCGGGCGCGCAGGTCGTCACCAAGCAATACGATGACGGCGGCGTCTACGAGGGCACCTTCCGCAACGGCGTGCAGCACGGCCAGGGCAGCTATGTCCTGCCAAACGGCTATCGCTACGAGGGCGATTGGGTCGAAGGCCAGATCATGGGCCAGGGTTGCGCGCAGTTCCCCAACGGCTCGGTCTACGAAGGGCAGTTCGCGCGCGGCAAACCCGATGGCCGTGGCAAGATCACCTATGCCGACGGCGGCACCTACGAGGGCAGCTGGGTCGGGGGCGAGATCAGCGGCGAGGGCGTGGCCAATTATGCCAACGGCTCGGTCTATACAGGCCAGTTCGACAAGGGCCTGCATCAGGGGCGCGGGGTGCTGACCCAGCCCAACGGCTATCGCTATGACGGCGAATGGAACGCGGGCGTCAAGGAAGGGCAGGGAAAGATCACCTATCCCGACGGCGCGGTCTATGAAGGCGGAATGCTGGCGGGCCAACGGGCCGGGCGCGGCAAGCTGGTGATGGCCGACGGGCTGACCTATGACGGGATCTGGGCGGCCGGCGAGATGTCGGGCAGCGGTACCCTGGTCCAGCCGACCGGCGACCGCTACGAGGGGCAGATGGAGGGCGGCCGCCGCCAGGGCAAGGGCATCGCCACCTATGCCAATGGCGATGTCTATGACGGCGAATTCGCCAATGACCGCCGGCACGGGCAAGGCACCTTCACGGGCACGGACGGCTATGTCTATGTGGGCGAATGGGTCGAGGGCCGGATGGAGGGCCGCGGCCAGATCACCTATCCCGACGGCTCGGTCTATCTGGGCCAGATGCGCGCCGACCGCCCCGACGGGACCGGCAAGATCACCTATGCCGACGGCTCGACCTATGAGGGCCAGTGGGTCGAGGGCGTGATCGAGGGTGACGGCAAGGCCACCTACGCCAATGGCATGGTCTACGAAGGCAGCTTTCGCAATGCGCGGAACGACGGGCAGGGGCGGATGTCCTATCCTGACGGCTACGTCTATTCCGGCGCCTGGAAGGACGGCCAGCGCCATGGCGACGGGCAGGCCACCTATCCCGACGGGACTGTCTATACCGGCGCCTTCGTCAACGGGCTGCGCGAGGGGCAGGGCCGCCTGACCACGCCGGACGGCTTTATCTACGAAGGCGGATGGAAGGGCGGCGAGATCGACGGCCAGGGCGTCGCCACCTATGCCAATGGCGACCGCTACGAAGGCAATTTCGCGCAGGGCAAGCGGCAGGGGCAGGGCGTCATGCGCTATGCCACCGGTCAGGTCGCCGCGGGCGAATGGCAGGACAACCGCCTGATCGAGGCCGACCCGGCCGCAGCCGAACCCCCCGCCGATGCCGAAACGCCGCAGATGCCGGACGAAAACCAGGCCCAGCAGCCATGACGGGCGAACCGATCTTTCGCCGCGCCGTCGTAGCGGACCTGCCCGCGCTGGTGGCAATGCTGGCCGACGATCCCTTGGGTGCCGGGCGTGAGGGCGGCGACGACAGCCACTATCATCGGGCCTTTGCTGCCATCGACGCCGACCCGAACCAGTTTCTTTGCACGGTGGAACTGGACGGATGCATCGCAGGGACGCTGCAACTGACCTTCATCGCCGGGCTGTCGCGCGGCGGGGCGCGGCGCGGCCAGATCGAGGCGGTTCGGGTGGCGCGCGAGGCGCGGGGCAGGGGGCTGGGCCGGGCGATGATGGACTGGGCGATCCAGCGCTGTCGGGACGAAGGTTGCGCGATGGTGCAACTGACCACCGACCGCTCTCGCACGGATGCCCACCGTTTCTACGAGCGGCTCGGCTTTGCCAACTCTCATCTGGGCTACAAGATGGTGCTGGACCGGCCCTAGCCCTTGCCATCCTCGCCGAACAGCCCGCGCAGGCCGCGGCTGACCAGGCTGCCGACGCGCGGACGGGGCTGGGACAGGAAGGGCAGCGGGCGGCAGACCTCCATCGCGGCGATGCCCACGCGGGCGGTCAGGGCGCCGTTGACCAGGCCTTCGCCGAACCGGCGTGACAGCTTGGCCAGGACACCGCCGCCCGCGACGGTGTGGATCAGGTCATCGCCCGCCGCGACCGCACCGGTGGCGATCAGATGGGTCATCACCGTGCGCGCCAGGCGCCAGCCCCCGATCGCCCCGGCCCGCCCGCCATAGATCTCGGCCATGCGGCGGATCATGCGCAGGTTCGCGGCCAGCGCCGCCGCGACATCCGCAAAGGCCAGGGGCACCAGCGCGGTGGTCGCGGCCACGGTGCGGGCGGCGGCCTCGATCTCGCGCCGGGCCTGCTGGTCCAGGCCCGCCAGCATCTCGGTCTCGGCCAAGGTCAGCAGGGTCTGGGCGTCAAAGGTCTCGCCCCGCCGCTCGGACAGGCGCTGGCGCTGCCATTCCAGCTCGGGACGGGCGGCATAAAGGCTGACCAACTGATCGGTCACCGACTTGGCCGCGTCGAAATCCTGCCCCGCCAATGCCGCACCGGCCGCGCGCTGGATCCGGTCGATCCGCCCCAGCCGCCGCCAGGCGCGCCATTCGCGCAGCGCCATGCCAAGTGCTGCCAGCGTGAACAGCGCAAAAAGGATCACTGCGATCCAGCCCAGCAGGGGATAGGTGGTCAGCAGCCGGTTGATGAAATCCAGCGCCGCCACGCCCAGAAGAAAGGTGAACAGCGCCACGCCCGCGTTCAGGAACAGCCGGGTCAGCCGCGAGGGGCGCCGCCCGACCAGCCGGGTCACCACCTCCATCGTGCGGGGCCGGGGCAGGGGCGCCTCCAGCGGATCGATGGCCGGGGCGTCGGCGGGGTTCGGGATCTCTTCGCTCAGGGTCCGGGCCTGGGGACCGCGCGGGGCGGCCGGGGCGTCGGGCTCCAGCTCCAGCAGGACCGGGCGGCGGGGCCGCTTGGGCGGCGGGTTCACGGGGTCGGTCACAGGCGGTCTCCGATCAGGAATTCCGCCACCCGGTCCAGCCGGATATGCGGCGGCCCGTCCCCCGGACGGGTGGTCAGGGGGGCGGGCGCAAAGTTCATGATGGCATAATCGCCGTCCAGCCAGGCCTCGGCCCCCTGCCGGGCGGGATGCAGCAGCGCGGAGGGGTCTGCCGGCAGCTCGCCCGGATAGAAGGCCGCCTGCCGCCCGTCCAGCAGCCGGCCCCGCACGGCGGGCAGTTCCTCGTCGTCCTGGCGGATCATGTCCTCGGTCGTGGCGCGCAGGGCGGCGATGGACATGGCCTCGGTCCGGGCGCCCTGGAAATCCGCCCGGTCGCGCGCCTCGCGCAGCATGGCCGACAGGATCGCGGTCAGGCGATTGTGCTGAATGTGATGCAGGTGATCGGCCTTGGTGGCGGCGAACAGGATGCGCTCGACCCGCCGCGACCCCAGAAGCTGCGCCAGCCAGCCCGCGCGGCCGGGGCGAAAGGCCGACAGCACGTCGGCCATGGCGCGGCGCATGTCATCGACCGCGCGGGGGCCCTGGTGGATCGCCCCCAGCACATCCACCAGCACGACCTGCCGGTCGATCCGGGCAAAGTGGTCGCGAAAGAACGGCCGGACGATGCGCGACTTGTAGGCGTCGAAGCGGCGGCGGAACTCCCGGCCCAGCCTGCCATCCTGAAGCGCGGCGGGCAGCGGCGCGAAGGTCAGCGCCGGAGAGCCCGCGAGTTCGCCCGGGATCAGAAAGCGGCCCGGCGTGCAGTCGGACCAGCCGGCGGCGCGGGCCGCGTTCAGGTGGGCGGTGTAAAGGTCTGCCAGATCCTGGGCGCGGGGTTCGGAAAAGGCCGCGTCCGGGTCCTCGGCCGCCAAGGCCGCCAGGAAGCGGTCGGCGCCGGGGCGGCCGTCGATCCGCTCCAGCACCTCGGCCGACCACTGGGCAAAGTCGCGCTCCATCAGGCGCAGGTCCAGCAGCCATTCGCCCGGATAGTCGACGATATCCAGATGCAGGTTGCGCGGGCCCCGCAACCCGCCGAACAGGCCGCCGCCTTCCAGCCGCAGCGACAGGCGCAGCTGGCTGACATGGCGCGTCCCGTCGGGCCAGTGCGGCTCGGGCCCGGTCAGGGCGGCCAGGTGCCGTTCAAAGTCAAAGCGGGGGATGGTGTCATCGGGCTGGGGTTGCAGCCAGACCGCCTTCAGCCGGCCGTCGGCGGCGGCGCGCAGGGCCTGCATCCGCCCGCGTTCCAGAAGGTTCGCCACCAGCGAGGTGATGAACACCGTCTTGCCCGCCCGCGACAGTCCGGTGACCCCGATCCGCACCACCGGGTCGGTCAGGCCCAGACCCTCCATCACGTCGCTGCCGATGCCCATGCCTGTTCCTGCTGCCTGTGTCGCGTCACCTAACGCCGCGTCGGGAAGATAGGTCCGCAGGGCGCGGATGTGTAGCGTGCGAAGGGGGCCGCCGTGGCCGGGATTGCGATTGTGCTGGACCGGCGCGGGACGCTATCACGCGGCCATGTCCGACGCCCTGCCCATCGAGGATGTTCTTCCGGACCTGTGCACGGCGCTGGACCGGCACGGGCGGGCGGTGCTGGTCGCGCCCCCGGGGGCGGGCAAGACGACCCGCGTGCCGCTGGCGCTGCTGGACCGGATTTCGGGGCGCATCCTGATGCTGGAGCCGCGCCGCCTGGCCGCGCGTGCCGCGGCCGAGCGGATGGCCCAGATGCTGTCGGAACCCTTGGGCCAGCGCGTCGGATACCGCGTGCGGGGCGAATCCGTTCCGGGCCGGCGCATCGAGGTCGTGACCGAGGGCATCCTGACGCGGATGATCCAGTCGGACCCCGCGCTGGAGGGCGTCGGCTGCGTCATCTTCGACGAATTTCACGAGCGCAGCCTGAACGCGGATCTGGGCCTTGCACTGGTCTGGGAGGCGCGGGGCGCGCTGCGCGAGGATCTGGCCGTGCTGGTCATGTCGGCCACACTGGATGCGGGGCCGGTGGCGGCGCTGCTGGAGGATGCGCCTGTCGTGACCTCGGAGGGGCGGGCCTTTCCGGTCGAGACGCGCTGGCTGGACCGACCGCTGCCCGCGGGCATGCGGCTGGTGGACGAGGCCGCCCGCCTGATCCTGCGCGCCGAGGCCGAGACGCGCGGGACGGGCGGATCGATCCTGGTGTTTCTGCCCGGCGAGGGCGAGATCCGGCGCGTGATGTCGGCCCTGGGCGGCAGCGACTGCGAGCTGCTGCCGCTTTATGGAGCCTTGGACGCGGCGGCGCAGCGGGCGGCGCTGGCGGTGCCGGGGCCGCGGCGGCGGATCGTGCTGGCGACGGCGATCGCCGAAACCTCGCTGACGATCCCCGAGGTGCGGGTGGTCATTGATGCGGGTCGGGCGCGGCGGGCGCGCTTCGATCCGGGCAGCGGCATGTCGCGGCTGGTGACCGAGCGCGTCAGCCGGGCCGAGGCCGACCAGCGGCGGGGTCGCGCCGGGCGGGTGGCGCCGGGCATCTGCTATCGCATGTGGGCGCGGGCCGAGGAAGGGGCGCTGCCGGCCTTTGCCCCGCCCGAGATCGCCGTGGCCGATCTGGCCAGCCTGGCGCTGGAACTGGCGGTCTGGGGCGCCGAGCCGGGCGACCTGGCCTTTCTGACGCCGCCTCCGGACGGGGGGCTAGCCGAGGCGCGGGCCCTGCTGAAGTCGCTGGAGGCGCTGGACGGGGCGGGGCGCATCACCGCACATGGCCGCGACCTGGCGCGCCTGCCGCTGCATCCCCGGCTGGCGCATATGCTGATCCGCGCGGGGGCGGGCGCGGCGGACCTGGCGGCGCTGCTGTCGGACCGCGACCCGCTGCGCGGTGCCGGCACCGATCTGGCGCTGCGGCTGGAGGCCCTGCGCGATCCACGCGGCTTTGGTGCGCGCCATGCCTTCGAGATGAACCGGCAGGCGGTTGAACG
The DNA here is from genome assembly GCF_055635455.1 of Paracoccus sp. KKT209. The sequence continues at coordinate 2,785,859 of NZ_CM145758.1, read as the reverse complement.
CATTCGGCAGGAAGCGCGGCGGCTGCGGCGGCTGGTTGCCTCCCGCGACGACGGGGGGGACCCCGCCCCCCTCTTCCACGCGTCTTCGGGCGCGGCCGGAATGTCGGCGGGGGAGATGATCTCTCTGGCCTATCCGGACCGGATCGGGCTGCGTCGCAAGGGTGACGACGCCCGCTTTGTCCTGTCGGGCGGCAAGGGCGCCGTGATGGACAATGCCGATCCCCTGGCGGGCCAGCGCCTGATCGTGGCGGTGGACCTGGACGGAGACCAGCGCGAGGCGCGCATCCGCATGGCGGCGCGGCTGGACGAGGCTTCGCTCCGTGACCTGCACGGGGCACGGATCCAGACGGTGCGGCTGTGCGAGTGGTCGCGGCGCGAGGGTCGGGTGATGGCGCGCCAGCAGGAGCGGCTGGACGCGCTGGTCCTGTCGGACAACCCCTGGCCCGATGCCCCCCCTGATGCCATCGCGCGGGCGGCGCTGGAGGGGCTGCGCCTTGACGGGCTGCGTTGGGCCCCGGCTGCGGCGCGCCTGCGCGCCCGGATGGCGCTGATGGCGGGGGAAGGCGCCCTTGATGATGCGGCGCTGCTGGAGGATGGCGACTGGCTGCTGCCCTGGCTGGGGCGGGTGCGGACGCTGGCCGATCTGCGGAGCCTGGACCTGGTCGAGCCGCTGAAGGCGCGGCTGGGCTGGCAGGGTCAGCAGCGGCTGGACCAGGAGGTGCCGGCGCATTTCGTGACCCCCCTGGGGCGCCGCGTGCCGATCGACTATGGCGAGGCCGACCCGTCGATCGAACTGCGCCTGCAGGAACTGTTCGGCGTGACGCGCCACCCGGTCGTGGGCGGCCGGCCGCTGCGGATCGCGCTGCTGTCGCCGGGGGGCAAGCCCGTGCAGGTGACGATGGACCTGCCGGGGTTCTGGGCCAGCTCTTATGCCGATGTCAGAAAGGATATGCGCGGGCGCTATCCGCGCCACCCCTGGCCCGAGGACCCGACCCAGGCCGATCCGACCACCCGCGCCAAGCCGCGCGGCACCTGAGGGCGCTAGTCGATGCTGCGGATCAGCTTCCGCTCCAGCACCCTCAGCACCTGTTCCAAATCATGGCCGCGCTTGAGGATGCGGCCGTCCATGGCGATCACGGCATAGGCGCCCTGGGCGCTGCGCAGGCGCGGCCGCTTTTCGATGCGGTAAAGCGGCTGTTCGGCCGCGCGGCGGAAGACGCTGAAGATGGCGGCTTCGCGCAGGAAGGACATGCCGTAATCACGCCATTCCCCGGCCGCGACAAAGCGGCCATAGGTCGACAGGATCAGCGCAAGTTCCTTGCGGTCGAAGACGACGCGGTCCGGGTCGGCCTGGAACGGCGGGCTTGCATTCATCATGACGGAATGGTGACACCGCCGCCCCGGCAAGGCAATGCGAAAGCGGCGGGGCCGGTCAGTAGCAGCTGACCTTGTCGATCCGGCCGTTGGGGCCGTATTCGATGTTCAGCCGCTCGGGGCGGAAATCGGCCGTGACCATGTCGTTGGGGCCGATCACGCGGGTGTTCAGCGGGAAATTCATCTGCGTCAGCACGTCGCGCGGCTGGCCGATGAGGCCCTTGAAGCCGGTGGCGCCGCATTCGTCGGTGGGAATGGCGGGTTCGGCGGGCTGGACCGGGGCCGGCACCGGCTCGCAGGCGGCCAGAAGGCCCGAGGCGGTGAGGGCCGCAAGGATGGCAAGGTGGCGCATGAGCTTTATCCGCAATCTATGTTGGTGATGATGCCGGCGGGGTCGAGCCGGAAGACGATCCGCTGGGGATTGTATTCCTGCGGCTCGATCCCGCGATATTCGACGACCCGGTAGGCCTTTGGGATGCCGAGGCCGGGGATGGTGCTGCCGGGCTGGCCCTTGGCGCTGGCGAACTTGCTGGCGCCGCAGAGGTCGGGCTTGCGCTCCTCCAGTCCGGTGATGCCGTTGGCGGCGACCGGCGCCGGTTCCGAAGCCACGGGAAAGGGCGCGGGGACGGCCGGAGAGGGGCTGGGCGCATAGGCGGGCGCGGGATAAGCCGGGGCCGGGACGCCCGCCGGGGCATAACCCGGCGCCGCGGGATAGGCCGTGACCGGCGCGACGGTCGGGACCATCGGCATGTCCAGGGGCGCCGCCGGCGGCATACGGTTGGGCGACGACGCGCAGCCCGCCGCCACGATTCCGCAAAGGGCCAGAAGCCCGGCCCGTGCAACGCCACTTGTCCCGATCATCGCTGTCTCACCCCTGCCGGCCCTGTTCGGACCTTGTCCTTTGGGGGCAGCATAGGTTCTGCGCAATGCCTTGAAAAGCCGCCCTGCGGATCACGTTTCCATCATCGCAGGAATGCCACAGCCGGCGCCCGGTCAGGCCGCCTGGCGGGCATAGGCATTGAGGAACAGGATCGCGGTCGAGCTGCCCACCTGCGCGATCCGGGCCTTGTCGGGAATGCGTTCGGACAGCAGCGCGCAGGGCTGCAGCTGGCCGCTGATCAGGGCCATCAGCTGCTGTGCCGACTGGCCTGCGTCATGGGGCATGATCTCGGACCGGGCGATCCAGATCTCGATCAGTTCGGCCAGTGGGCGGATGACGTTTTCCAGGACCGCGTCCGCATAGGAGGCGGCAATCTCGGGGAAACGCGTGGCCTCGGCCACGACGATGCGATGCAGGCTCAGCTGCGGCTCGGCGACCAGCCAGGCGGCAAGGGCGGTCAGCACCGTGGGCAGCGCCGTGGCCGGGGGCGCGGCATGATCGGCCTGAACCACCGCCTCGCGAAAGCCCTGGTCCAGGGCGGCGCGCAGGACCTCCTGGAACATCAGCCGCTTGTCGGGAAAATAGCTGTAGAGGGTGGCCTTGGAGACATTGGCGGCACGCGCGATCTCATCGACGCTGGCCGCGGCATATCCCTCCCGCATGAAGACTGCGGAAGCCCCGTCGCGAACCTGTTCAAATTTTCGGCCGCGGGTGATTTCCGGATGCTCATTCATGCCTGTCCCAAGATCCATCGTTACTACTTCTTCCCTGACAAGTCCGCCGAACGGCCGAGGGTTTCCAAAGTATTGCGAGGATTCTCAGAAGATTGAAGGGCCGGAAAGCTGGCAGTGACCAAGGAATAGAATTTCGTGCTACTTTTTAGTGCGATAACAAGTCTGCCTAGAAAACAGGCTGTGGCGGAATGGCATCATTTGGCCTAGCCTGAACCCCGGACATCTGCCTTGGCATCAGGAGATTTCAGCAATGACCCTCAGAAAGACCTCGTTCCGCGACTCGGTTGAGCGCATGTTCACCCATGCGGCCAGCCTGATGGAGCTGTCGCCGGGGCTGGAGGAGAAGATCCGGGTCTGCAACTCGACCTATACGGTCCGGTTCGGGGTGCGCCTGCGCGGCCAGATCCACACCTTCACCGGCTACCGCTCGGTGCATTCGGAACACATGGAGCCGGTCAAGGGCGGCATCCGCTATTCGCTGGACGTGAACCAGGACGAGGTCGAGGCGCTGGCCGCGCTGATGACCTTCAAATGCGCCCTGGTCGAGGTGCCCTTTGGTGGATCCAAAGGGGGCCTTCGCATCGACCCGCGCGCCTGGAACGAGGACGAGCTGGAGCGGATCACCCGTCGTTTCACCTATGAGCTGTCGCGCCGCAACCTGATCTCTCCGTCCCAGAACGTGCCTGCCCCCGACATGGGCACCGGCGAACGCGAGATGGCCTGGATGGCGGATGCCTACAAGCGGCTGCATCCCGACGACATCAACGCCAAGGCCTGCGTCACCGGCAAGCCGCGCACCGCGGGCGGCATCGACGGCCGGGTCGAGGCGACCGGCCGGGGCGTGCAGTTCGCCCTGCGCGAGTTCTTCCGCCATGACGACGTGATGATGCGCGCCGGGCTGTCGGGCACGCTGGCGGGCAAGCGCGTGGTCGTGCAGGGCCTGGGCAACGTGGGCTATCACGCAGCCCAGTTCCTGTCGGCCGAGGATCATGCGCTGGTCACCTGCGTGATCGAGCGCGACGGCGTCATCCGCAACCCGCAGGGCATCAACATCGACGCGCTGCGCGGCCATATCCGCGCAACGGGCGGGGTCAGGGGCTTTGTCGGCGGCGACTTCTCGGAGGACGGGCTGCGCGCGCTGGAGGATGAGTGCGACATCCTGGTCCCCGCCGCGATCGAAAGCGTCATCGACGAGGAAAACGCCGGCCGCATCAACTGCAAGCTGATCATCGAGGCCGCCAACGGCCCGGTGACCGCGGATGCCGACGAGATCCTGCGCGAGAAGGGCATCGTGATCATTCCCGACATGTATGCGAACGCGGGCGGCGTCACGGTGTCCTATTTCGAATGGGTCAAGAACCTGTCGCAGATCAGCCTGGGCCGGCTGGAGCGCCGCCACGAAGAGGCGCGGGCGCGGATGCTGGTCGAGGAGCTGGAACGGATCTCGGCGGATACGGGCACCAATTTCGAACTGGCGCACGGCTTCAAGGAGGCCTTCCTGCATGGCGCGGACGAACTGGATCTGGTCCGGTCCGGCCTGGATGACACGATGCGCGAATCCTTCAAGAAGATGAAGGAGGTCTGGATGAGCAATCCGAAGGTCGGCGACATGCGCACCGCCGCCTATGTGGTGGCGATCCGGCGCATCTCGAACGTCTACAACTCCTTGGGGCTCTGAGCGCCCTCAGGGCCGGGGGGCGGCGGCGCGGCGCAGGCGGTCGTTGATCGCCGCGCCAAGCCCCCGGTCGGGGATCGGCGCGACCGAGATCGGCCGCCCCAGGGCATCGGCGCGGCGCAGCAAGTCGAAAAGACGCGCCGCCGCCTGCGCCAGGTCGCCGCTGTCGGACAGGCTGAAGGGGCCGGGCCGGCCAAAGTCCAGATGCGTCTCGTGCGCCTCGGGCGTGGCGGCGTTCAGGCGCAGATGCGACCGGGGCGCATAGTGGCTGGTCAACTGGCCCGGTGCGCTTGGCGCCGACGGATCGCCTTCGTGCCGCGCCAGGGGCTGGCCCAGAACCGCCTCGATCGTCTCGGCGGCCAGCCCGCCGGGGCGCAGCAGGGTGGCGCGGCCGCCGGGCCAGCCGATGATGGTCGATTCGACGCCCACCGGGCAGGGGCCGTCATCCAGGACCGCGGCGATGCGCCCATCGAGGCCGCCGTCCGGGTCCAGCACATGGTCGGCCGAGGTCGGGCTGATCCGCCCGGAGGCATTGGCCGAGGGCGCGGCCAAGGGTCGCCCCAAGGCGCGCATCAGCGCACGGGCCGTGGGCTGGTCCGGCACGCGCAGGCCGATGGTGGAAAGCCCCGCCGTCACCAGCGAGGCGATGCCCGCATCCTCGCGCAGCGGCAGGACCAGGGTCAGCGGTCCCGGCCAGAACCGTTCGGCCAGCAGGCGCGCGGGGCCGGGGAAACGGGCGATCGCCTCGGCCTCGGCCAGATCGGGGACGTGGACGATCAGCGGATTGAAGCTGGGCCGGCCCTTCGCCTGATATATGCGGGCCACCGCCTCGCCGTTCCGGGCATCGGCCGCCAAGCCGTAGACGGTCTCGGTCGGAATGGCCACGGCGGCGCCCTGCGCCAGCAGGGCCGCGGCACGGGCCAGTCCGTCGGCATCGGGGAACAGGCGGAGGGTCTTCATCCGTGACGCGGGGTTTCGGTTGAGCCTGAAAGGAACGCGGCCCAAGATGCCGCCTGTTGTTCTGATAGTCGCGCCCGGCCCGGATGCCAAGGCGCTTGGAGGAGGACCCGATGAGCTACAAGGCGCCGGTCGAGCAGATCGACTTCATCCTGACCCATGTCGTGCCCTTTGGCGAACTGTCGCGGACCGAGCGCTTTGCCGAGGCGACGGCCGAGACGGCCACCGCGATCCTCTCCGAAGCGGGCAAGATGGCCTCGAACGTGCTGGCGCCGCTGAACATGGCGGGCGACAGCCATCCGGCGCGGCTGGAGAACGGCGTCCTGCGATCCTCGCCCGGCTTTGCCGAAGGTTTCCGTGCGATCGCCGACGGGGGCTGGGTGGGCGTCTCGGCCGATCCCGAACATGGGGGCATGGGCCTGCCCCAGGCGCTGAACATGGCGGTCGCCGAGATGATGTCGGGCGCCTGCCTGGCGTTGCAGCTGAACCCGCTGCTGACCCAGGGCCAGATCGAGGCGCTGGAGCATCACGCCAGCGACGAGCTGAAGGCGCTGTACCTGCCCCGGCTGATCAGCGGCGAATGGTCGGGGACGATGAACCTGACCGAGCCGGGCGCGGGCAGCGACGTCGGCGCGCTGACCACGCGGGCGGAACCCGCGGGCGACGGCACCTACCGGATCAGCGGGCAAAAGATCTACATCACCTGGGGCGACAGCGACGTGACGGCGAACGTGTGCCACCTGGTGCTGGCGCGCCTGCCCGGCGCGCCCAGGGGGACGCGCGGCATCAGCCTGTTCATGGTCCCCAAGCTGATCCCCGACGACCAGGGCAATCCGGGCGTCGCCAACAGCCTCAAGGTCGTCAGCCTGGAGGAAAAGCTGGGCATCCACGGCAGCCCGACCTGCGTGATGTCCTATGAGGATGCCACCGGCTGGCTGGTGGGCGAGGAGAACAGGGGCATGGCCGCGATGTTCACGATGATGAACGTCGCGCGCCTGGGCGTCGGCATGCAGGGCGTCGGCGTGGCCGAGGCCGCGCTGCAAAAGGCCGTGGCCTATGCCCGTGATCGCGACCAGGGGGGCGCCATCATCCGTCATCCCGACGTGCGCCGGATGCTGGCCACCGGCCGTGCCGAGGTCTTTGCCGCCCGCGCCATCGGACTGGCCTGCGCGACCGCCATCGACATGGCGCGCGCCACCGGCGATGCCGAGCAGGCCGCCCGCGCGGCCCTGCTGACGCCGATCGCCAAGGCCTATGCCACCGATGTCGGCATCCGCGTGGCCGACATGGGCGTGCAGGTGCATGGCGGCATGGGCTATGTCGAGGAGACGGGGGCGGCGCAATACCTGCGGGACGTGCGCATCACCTCGATCTACGAAGGCACGAACGGCATCCAGGCCATGGACCTGGTCGGGCGCAAGCTGTCGGATGGCGGAGAGGCCGCGATGCGCCTGCTGGACGAGGTCCTGGACGGTGCCAAGGCCGCGCAGGCGGCGCATCCCGACCTGGCGCATCAGGTCTGGCAGGCGGCCGAGACGCTGCGCGAGGCAACCCTGGCCCTGCTGGAACGCGACATGCCGCAGCGCTTTGCCGGCGCCGTCGCCTATCTGAGCGCATTCGCGCGGGTGCTGGGCGGACATTACCACCTGCGCGCAGCCCTGGCGGGCGGAGAGCCGCACCGGGCCATGGCGCGGGTCTTCATGGCGCGGGTCCTGCCGCGCTTTGCGGGCGATCTGGCCGAGGCGCTGGCCGGGCTGGACGATCTGGCCGCGATCACCGACGAGGCGCTGGCCGGCGATTTCGCGGCGTGATCCGCACGCCCTTTGCCCAGCCCCCGGAGGAGGGCGCGGCCACCGAGGTCGCGCCCGGCGTCCTGTGGATGCGCCTGCCGCTGCCGATGGCGCTGGACCATGTCAATGTCTATGCGCTGGACGACGGCGATGGCGGCTGGTCGATCGTCGATACCGGCTTTGACAGCCGGCGCGGGCGGGCCATCTGGGAGACCCTGCTGAGCGGGCCCTTGCAGGGGCGTCCGGTGCGGCGGGTCATCGGCACGCATCATCACCCCGACCATATCGGCCTGGCCGGCTGGTTCATGGAGCAGGACGGCGCCCGGCTGATGATGAGCCGTACCGCTTGGCTGATGGCGCGGATGCTGGTCCTGGACGTGCAGGACCGGGCCAGTCCGCAGGCCCTGGCCTTCTGGCGCCGCGCCGGGATGCCCGCCGATCTGCTGGACCGGCGCGCGGCTGAACGGCCCTTCAACTTTGCCGACGTGGTCCATCCGCTGCCCTTGGGATTTGCCCGGCTGTCCGAGGGCGCCGTCATCGACCTGGGCCAGCGCCGCTGGCGGGTGGCGATGGGGCATGGCCACGCGCCCTGCCATGTCACCCTGTGGTCGTTGGACGACAACCTGGTGATCGGGGGCGACCAGCTGCTGCCCTCGATCTCGCCCAACCTGGGCGTCTATCCGACCGAGCCGGAGGCCGATCCGGTGGGGGAATGGCTGGAAAGCTGCATCCGGCTGCAGGACCTGGCGCGCGACGACCAGCTGGTCCTGCCGGGGCACAAGCTGCCCTTCACCGGCCTGCCCCTGCGGCTGACGCAGCTGATCCAGAACCACCGCGCGGGGCTGGCCCGGCTGACCGAGGCGCTGGCCGAGGCGCCGCGCAGCGCCGTCGACTGTTTCGACATCCTCTATCGCCGCCGCATCGGCGAGGGAGAGTTCGGTTTGGCCCT